>CACXFR010000174.1 GCA_902766935.1 uncultured Planctomycetota bacterium
CCGCGCCGTGATGGACGCGGCCCGCGGCGACGATCGTCATCGCGGGCAGACCCCGCCCAGGGGCGCGTAAACGGCTTCGAAGCCCCGCCGACCCCGTCGCGCGGGTTTTCAGACCAAAAACGTCGCGGCGCCGGAGCGCGCCGCAGTCCATTTCATCGTTTCGAAAAAGAGAGACCCGGAATTGATTCGTATTTACGCACTGGCCAAAGAGCTGAAGATCGACAACAAAGAGCTGGTTGACATTTGCCAGAAGGCCGGTCTGTCCGAAAAGCGTTCCGCACTTGCCGGCCTGACCGACGAAGAAGTCGTCCAGGTAAAGGCCTACCTTCAGAAAGCCTCCTCCGGCTCGGCTCAGGAGCCTTCCCGCCCGAGCAGCCCGGCGCCGATGCAGCGTCCGACCATCCCGACCCTCCAAACCGGGAAGGTTCCGGTTCTGAAACCCGTCCGCACCCTCAAGCGCCTCGGTGATTCGGACCAGGCCAAGCCGGTGGGCACCCTAAAGACAATCGCCTCGAAACATCCCGCCGAACCGGCCAAGCCCGCGCCGGAGGCTCCTCCCGCCCCCGCGGCTCCCGAGCCGGCCGTCGAGACCGTCGAGGCCGTCGAGACCGCCAAGCCGGTCGAACCGGCTCCGAAACCATCCAAAACCGCGCCCCCCGCCAAGCCGGAGGTCAAACCCGAAAAACCGCGCGGACTCGGCCCCCTGGGGAATATGCTCCGTTCGAGCAAACAGCGGTCCGCGGCGGCCGAACCGACTCCTCCCCCCGCCGAACCGGCCGCTCCCGCTCCGGTCGAAGAGAAACCGCATAAAAAAGAACTGTCGCCTCTCGAACAGGCGCGTCTGGCGGCTCAGCGCGAGATGACCCGGCGCACCCGGGTTCTGGGAACCCCTTCCTCCGACGGGTCGAAACAGAAAAAGTCCGAAAAGTCCGAAGAGAAACCCCACGCCAAGAAGCCGCTCGGGATCCATCTGGCTCCCGTTCCGACGGCGCCCTCAGCGACGGCGCCCGCGGCCGACGAAAACGAACCGGCCCCCCAGAAGCCGGAAGTCCGTTTCGTTCCCTCCTCCGGACGGGGAAAGTTAGACAAAAAATCAGTCTCGCCGCTGGCCGACCGTCTCGGGAGAACCGACGGCGAAAAGACGGATCAGCCCCGTCCCGAACGGCGGAAGTTCGTCGGCACGATCGACGACGAGATCAACGAAATGCGCAACGCCGCCAAGAAGGGCGGAAAGAAACGCAAGGGGGAGAAACGCTCCGACGAAACCTCTCAGGATTCCCGCAAACGACGCGGCTCCAACGACTTCACCCGTCTGCACGATGAAGACTCGTTCAGCACCTTCCAGCGTCAGCACCGCAAGAAGGGCATCAAGGTTAAGCCTTCGACTCTCCCGCGTAAAGGAGACATCGTGATTCAGCTTCCGTGCACCGTCAAGGATTTCGCCGAGGCGACCGGTATTCAGGCGGCCGTAATCATCAAAAAGCTGATGGAACTCGGCTATATGCTGATGATCAACAATCAGCTCGACAGCGAAGCCGCCGAACTGCTGGTCGAGGCGCTGGAACTGAAAGCGGTCGTCAAAAAAGAGGAGTCCCTCGAAGAGCAGTTCGTCAACACGATCGTCGATCAGGTTGACCCGCCCGAGACCCTCGTCCCCCGCGCGCCGGTCGTCACCTTCCTGGGTCACGTCGACCACGGAAAGACCTCGCTTCTTGACCGGATCCTCCACATGAACGTCGTCTCCGGCGAAAAGGGCGGCATCACCCAGCATATCCGCTCCTACCGGGTCGCCACTCCGCAGGGGGACGTCACCTTCGTCGACACGCCGGGCCACGAAGCGTTTACCGAAATGCGCGCCCGCGGGGCGAACTGCACCGATATCGCCGTTCTGGTCGTCGCCGCCGACGACGGCGTGATGCCCCAGACCGAAGAGGCGATCAGCCACGCCAAGGCGGCGGGGGTTCCGATCGTCGTCGCGCTCAACAAAATGGATCTTCCCGGCGTCAGCCGCGACCGCGTGGTTCAGGAACTGGCGGCGAACGACCTAATGCCCAGCGAGTGGGGGGGCGACGTCGAAATCGTCGAAACGAGCGCCGTCACCGGCCAGGGGATCGACACCCTGATGGAGACCCTCCTGATGGTCGCCGAACTCCACGAGCTGAAAGCGCGTCCCGACCGTCCCGCGACGGGGGTGGCGATCGAATCCTCGCTCCAGCCTGGGCAGGGGGTTCTCTGCACCCTTCTGGTTCAGAACGGCACGCTTCACAACGGCGACATCGTCCTCTGCGGGAACGCCTACGGGAAGGTTCGCGCGATGTTCGACACCCTCGACCCGGGCAAAGAGCTGACCGAAGCGCCTCCGAGCACGCCGGTGAGCGTCCTCGGGCTCGACGTCGCTCCGGGGGCGGGGAGCAGTTTCGTCGTCCTCGACGACATCTCCGTCGCCCGCCAGATCGCCGAAGAGCGGACGGAAATCATCCATCAGCGCGAACTCAGCGGGGGCGAAGAGCACGTCACGCTCGAGAGTCTCAAGGCGCGGCTCGACTCCAAGACGCAGCAGACCCTCAACATCATCATCCGCACCGACGTGCGCGGTTCGATTGAGGCGATCCGCAAAGAGCTCTCGAAGCTCGACCATCCCGAGGTCAAGATCAAGGTCCTCCAGGCTTCGGTCGGGGGGATCACCGAGGCTGACGTCCTGCTGGCCGACGCTTCGGACGCGATCATCGTCGGGTTCAACGTCGTTCCCGACGAGCTGGCCCGGGTCACCGCCGAAAAGAAAAAGGTTCAGATCCGCCGCTACGACATCATCTACAAACTCTCCGAAGATATCAAGGCGGCGTTGGAAGGGATGCTCAAGCCGGTCGAACAGGTCAAGGAGCTCGGCCGCGCCTTTGTGCAGCAGATCTTCGTCATCAGCCGAATCGGGACGATCGCCGGGTGCCGCGTCCTTTCCGGGACGATCGAACGCGACTGCCGCATCCGCCTGATCCGCGACAGCCGCATCATCGGCGAGTACGTTCTCGAGACCCTGCGGCGCGAAAAGGACGACGCGCGCGAGGTTCGCGAGGGCTACGAGTGCGGCATCAAGCTCAAGGGCTTCAACGACATCAAAGAGGGTGACTACTTCGAAGCCTACAAGATCGAGGAGGTCGCGCGCTCCCTCTGAGAGGGCCGCGGCGCGTTTCGTAAAAACATCGGAGGTTTCCCATGCCGTCGAGAAGAACCCTGAAAGCCGCCGCCGCCATTCGCGAGGTGGTCGCCATGTCGCTTCTTTCCGATCTGAAAGACCCGCGCGTCAACATGGTGACGATCACCTCGGTCGAGGTGGCGCAGGACATGCGTTCGGCCAAAGTCTTTTTTACCGTTCTGGGGAACGACGCCGTCAAAGAGAAGCTCGCCCTTTCGGGGCTTCGAAGCGCCGCGGGGTTCCTCCAGAAGAAGTGCGCCAAACGGATCGAAACGCGCTACACGCCAAGACTTCTCTTCGAGGTCGACGAGGGGGTGAAAAACCTGGCGATCGTCACAGAAATTCTCGCGAAAGAGCGTCTCGCCTCTTCTTCGGACGACGAGGCCGCCGAAGCCGATCCGGCCCCGCCGGACGGGCCCGCCGAAGCCGATTCGGATCTGAGCGAACCGGACATCCGCAGCGTTTAGTCAATTTTGATTTTCTTAACAGGAAGCATTTATGGGATCATCGCCGCGCAATACTTACAAAAATCTCTATCAGTATCTGCAGAAAGAATTTCGGTCGGGCGTTGTCTCTCTTCCCGACGACCGTGAGGTTCTTGTTCAGCTGATTTACTCGGCCCTCCTCGAAAACAGACCCGCCGCGCCCGCCTTAGAGGCGTTTGAGACGATCGAAAACTCCTTTATCGACTGGAACGAGCTGCGCGTCTCGACCGCGGGGGAGCTCTGCGATCTTCTTACGATGCTGAAAGACCCGAGAAACAGCTGCGAGCGCCTGCGTCAGACCCTCCAGATCATCTTTCAGTCGACGTATAAATTCGATCTCGAAGAGTGGCGTGAGAAGGGAGAGGAGGCGTTCGGCGACTACCTGGACACGATCCCCTTCGTCACCCCCTTTATGAAGAGCTACACGCTCGCCGCGGTTTTCCGAACGGGTGCCGTTCCCCTCGACGAAGGGGCGCTGCGCGTGCTGCGCCTCCTCGACCTGGTCGAAATCGACGAAGAGAACCGCGAGGTTCCGATCGGACTCGACCGCGCCTTCTCGAAGAGCAACACGCTCGTCTTCGCCAAAATGCTCCACGAACTGGGGGCGATGCTGATGGACGAGACGACCTCGACCCGCGCCCGGAAGATCATCAAGGCGGTCGACCCCGCCTCGACGCAGCGCAGCGACATTCCGCTGGTCGAGATCGAAGAATCCGATCCGTTCGTGATCGCCCGCGAGCTGGCCAGCCGGCATCAGGCCGCGCCGATGAAGATGAACTTCGACGCCGATATTGACGACGCCGAAGAAGAAGAGGAAGAAGTGTTCAGCGCCGAAGACGACTCGCTCGAAGAGCCGCTTCCGTCCGACGACGCCGGGGACGCCGGTCGCGAGATCCCGGATTTTGAAGAGCCCGAGACGCCGAAAAAACGGGAAGAGAAAAAACCGAAGGCCGAAAAGCAGGCCGAGGTTAAGGCGCCCGTCAAGGCGAAAAAACCCGCCGAGGCCAAAGCGCCCGTCAAGGCAAAGAAACCCGCCGAGGTCAAGGTCCCCGCCAAGGAAAAGAAACCCGCCGAAGCAAAAGCGCCCGCCAAGACGAAAAAGCCCGCTGAGGTCAAAGCACCCGCCAAGGCGAAAAAGCCCGCCGCGGCCAAGACGCCCGCCAAGGCGAAAAAGCCCGCCGAGGTCAAGGCCCCCGCCAAGGCGAAAAAGCCCGCCGAGGTCAAAGCGCCCGCCAAGGCGAAAAAGCCCGCCGAGGTCAAAGCGCCCGCCAAGGCGAAAAAGCCCGCCGAGGTCAAGGCACCCGCCAAGGCGAAGAAGCCCGCCGCGGTCAAGGCACCCGCCAAGGCGAAAAAACCCGCTTCCAAAACGGCGTCGAAACCGGCGGCGAAAGCTCCGGTGCAGAAGACCCTCTTCGTCAAGGAGAACGCCAAAAAGAAGAGCGGCGGAAAAAAGAAGTAAAACCCTAACCCACACCTAACCGATACCAAGGAGTTTTTTATGTCAGGGCATTCCCACTGGGCAGGTATTAAACACAAAAAAGCGCTGGTCGACGCCAAACGGGGTAAGCTTTGGAGTAAGTTGGCCAAGGCGATCATCATCGCGGCCAAGCACGGCGGCGGGGATCCGGCGAACAACATCCGTCTGCGTACCGCCATCGAAGAGGCGAAAGCGGTCTCGCTGCCGAAGGACAACATCGCCCGCGCCATCAAACGCGGAACCGGCGAGGGGGAAGCGGTCGAATTCGAAGAACTTCTCTACGAAGGTTACGGACCGCACGGCGTGGCGGTGATGGCGGCGAGCCTGACCGACAACCGAAACCGAACCGCCCCGGAAATCCGCAAGATCTTCGAGGTACACGGCGGGAAACTCGGCGCGACCGGGTGCGTCGGCTGGAACTTCGATAAGAAAGGCGTCTTCTTCATTCCGAAAGACCAGATCGACGAAGAGAAGCTGATGGAGCTCGCCCTGGAAGCGGGCGCCGACGATATCGAAGAGCAGGCCGAAGGATTCCAGGTCACCTGCTCGCCCGAAGTATACGACGCGGTGGCCGAGGCGTTCGAGGCGAACAACCTCCATCCCGAAAGTTCCGAAATCACCATGGTGCCGAAAGACACGGTCGACATCACCGAACTGTCCGCCGCGCGCTCGGTGATGCGTCTGCTCGACGCGCTCGACGAGCATGAAGATATACAGACGGTTTCGTCGAACGTCAATATCCCCGACGAAATCATGGAGCAGCTCGAAGAGGAATAAAAAAACCGTGCCGGCGACCGACCCCGCGAGCAGCCCCTCCTTACGGAACGCTTCCGAATCGGCTCCTTTCGGCGGTCCGCTCCCGGTTTTCCTTCCGGCGGCCGCCGCCGGCGTTCTGCTGGACGCACTCTGGGCTCCCCCGATCGTTTTCTGGGGGGGCCTTTTTCTTTTCGCGTTTTTTCTCTTCGCCGCGTCCGGACTTTCGCGTCTTTTCAGCGGGATTCCCCGGGGCCGAAAAACGCTCCTCTTCGCCGCGGCGGCGGTCGGATTTTTTTCCTTTTTCGGCTTCTGGCATCAGCTCCGATGGTCGTATTTTCCGAAAGACGAGATCGGGCTTCAGATCCCCGCCGGAAATATGCCCGCGGAAATCGAGGGGGTCGTCCGGTCGACCCCGATCTTTTACGAAAGCCGATTCGACGATTCGGGCGGGACGACCGTAGTCGAAATCGAGACGTGCCGATTCCGGAACCTGGGGGAATGGTCCGGCGCGAGCGGCACGGTCGTCGTTCGGGCGAAGGGGGACCGGACCGGTTTTCGGATCGGCGAGCCGGTCGTCGTCACGGGAAAAATTTCGCATATCGGCGGGCCGGAAAATCCGGGCGGGATCGACCGCGCGGCGCTCGCCCGGGCGCGGCGGATCCTGACGACGGTCGGCGGCGCGTCGATCCGAAAGGCGCCGCGCCGCGCCGGAATGCCGAGATATACGATCCTTGCCGCGGTCGAACGGGTTCGTCTGGCGGCGCGCGGCCTCCTGACGGCGCGCCTTTCGCCGCGAAACGCCGCCGTCGCCTCGGCGGTGATTCTGGGACTGCGAAGCGACCTGGACGAGGAGACGCTCGATCTGTTCCGGCAGACGGGAACCTCGCACCTGATTTCGGTTTCAGGTCTGCACGTCTCAATGGTGGCGCTCTTCCTCTTTCTGGCGATCCGCGCGATACGTCTTCCTCACGCGGCGCGGGCGCTTCTGGCCGCGGCGGCGATCCTGGCGTACGTCCTCCTGGCGGGGGCGCGGGAACCGGCGCTCCGCGCGGCGGTCCTCTTCTGGGTTCTGTGCCTGTCGGTCCTCTTTCGGCGGAAGACCTCGCTTATCAACTCGTTCGCCGCCTCGGCGCTGATCCTCCTTCTGATCAATCCGGCCGGCCTCTTTCAGCCGGGGGTCCATTTTTCGTTCCTGGCGGCCGGCGTCTTTCTCTGGTTTTTTCTGCCGGATCGGGCGCCGGACCGATCACCGAACCGTCCGATCTCCTTCGTGCGGCGGTTTCGGATCCGGCTTCACCTTCTTCGTCTGCAATACCGCTCCCGGCCGCTGGCGGCGCTCTTTCTGCGTCTGGGCGAGGCGGTCGGCGGCGGACTGTTCCGCATAACGGCGGCGTCGTTTTTGATCGAGCTGATCCTTCTGCCGGTCGTCTTCACGCACATCCACCTCTGCACCCCCCTGTCGTTTCTGATCAATCCGATCGTCTGGCTCCCCTTCGAGCTGGCACTGATTCTGGGAATTCTCCTCCTCTTCGTCGGGCGGATCCCCCTTCTCGGCGCGGCGGCGGCGTGGCTCGCCGACAAGGCGTTCTCGCTCCTGGCCTGGCTTCTGGACGCGTCGAAGGCGGTTCCCTGCGCCTGGTTCCGCGTCCCCGGCCCGACCCTCTGGTGGACGCTGGGGTTCTACCTCCCCCTCATCTTCTGGACCCTCTTTCCGAGACACCGTCCCGGTCTGAAAAAGATGGCCCTTTGGGCGTTTGTCTGGATTCTGGTCGGCGCGGCGGCGGCCGGGATAGACAATCTTGTTATACATTGGCGCCGGCGCGTCGATCTCGAGATTCTTTCGGTCGGACACGGCGAAGCGGCGCTGATTCTTTTTCCGGGCAAGACGGTTCTGTATGACTGCGGCACGATGGGCGACGGCGCGCGCGCCGGGCGGACGGCCGCCTCGGCCCTCTTTGCGCGCGGGCGCGCCTCGATCGACCTGGTTTTCCTTTCTCACGCCGACGCCGACCACTACAACGGCCTGGAAGAGCTCCTCGACCGGGTCCGCGTCGGCGCGGTGGTCACGCCGCCGAACTTCTTCCGAAAAGAGACCCCTTCCCTGACCGAACTGCGGGAAGCGCTCGAAAGAAAAGGTGTGCCGATCGTCCCGGCCGCCGCGGGGGAAGACCTGTCGCCTTACGGCTTCGAAGAGCTGGAAATACTCCATCCGGAAAAGGGAACCGAGCTCGACGCAACGAACGCCGCGAGCCTGACGCTGAGCCTGAACCATCTCGGCCGGCGCGTCCTGCTGACCGGCGACCTCGACGCCCCCGAACTCCCCGGTTTCCTACGGGCGCCCCGTCCCGCATGCGACCTGATCACCGTCCCCCACCACGGCGGCCGTTCCCGCACGACCGAGCCTCTTCTGAAAAGACTGACGCCCGACTACGCCGCGGTGAGCGAAGTCGCCGGGCGTCTTTCGGCCGAGACGCTCGGCGAGTGGCGTTCGTGGGATCCGGGTCTTTCGGTTCTTTCGACCGGCGACTGCGGCGCGATAGAAGTACGCATCGAAAAGGACGGGGCCGGCGGCCGTTTCACTCTGACGCCGTATCGGTATCCGGCTCGGTAGACTCCGGTTCTTTGGTGTATTTCTTCACATAGAGGCGCAGCGCGTGAAGCGTGACGCTGATCGCCTCGATCTCGCGGGGGGAATAGTTCCGAAGCGGCTCGGTCCGCGGGTTGTAGAACTGCGCCAGGGTCAGCGCCAGGTGGTAGATCGACTTGCGAAGCGACTGCGAGTTGACCGGAAACCGCGGGGAATTGACCAGATGCCACCGGAGGAAATGCCCGTTGACCAGAAGGATGTCCGCCGCCGAGCTGATCGGCTTTCCCGAAAGGAAACGGGTCTGCATCAGCCCCGCGTCGTTGAGACCTTCGAGCGAACGATGATGCACCGTCTTTAGATTCTCGTCGATTCGGTCGGCGATCTCGCGCAGACGCGGGTCGCCGCCGCCGTTTTTTATCTCGCGGCGGAACCGGTCCGCCAGATACGAAAGCCCCAGAAGGCGGTTGACCGACTCGCTCCGATTCCAGTAGACCGGCCGG
>CACXFR010000175.1 GCA_902766935.1 uncultured Planctomycetota bacterium
GCCTCCGAATATCTTGACAATCGTCCCGATCAGAAGGGTGACGATCCGTGTGACAATCTGCAGAAGGAGTCCCGCCAGAAGGACCGAAATCAGAACGACCACAAAAACGCTTAGAACCGTCATCTGCGCACCTCTTTCCCGCGTCCCGTTTTAAGATCCCGCCCGCGCGGCGGAGTTTCCGCCGCCGAAACCGCGGGGCCGAATTCCCCGCGCCTCTTTTACGCCGTTCCCGCCGGGCGTTCCGCCGTCGGCTGGGAGACGCGCCAGTCGAGAATCCGCAGCTCGACCTGATTGCAGTAGTCGTTATACGTCACATGAAACGCGATGTCGAACGTGACGTCCCGATCCTCTTCGACCAGTTCGTTCATCTGATCGACCCAGTCCCCCTGCCCGAAGGCGATGGCGCGCCGTTCGTCCCGATTCTGGCGGAACCGCGCCGAGAAGGTGCGTCCGAGATACTCGTCTTTTTTCGGATCGCCGTCGCTCGAGCGGACCCGCATTTTGGCGCCGACCCGCCGGGCCGTCCCCGCGAGCGAGACGCCGTACGTGACGAAAACCGGGCGGGGGTTCCCCTCCCCGAACGGGGACATCCGGTCGATTTCGGCGACCGTCTGCTGGTTGAAGGAGACGAGAGGGAATTCGCCGTCGATTTTAATCTTCGGCATGTGCGACTGGTCTTTGAGGTGATCCGCGACGTAGTCACAGAACATCTCGCGGAACGGCACGATGTTCTCCTCGCGGATTCCCAGCCCCGCGGCCGCCGCGTGGCCGCCGAAACGTTCCAGATATTCGCGGCAGTGATCGAACGCGTCGTAGAGGCTGAATCCGGTGTCGGGGATTCCGCGGCCGGAACCGGTTCCGGCGTCGTTGGAACGGAGCGCGATCATCACCGTCGGACGGTGAAACTTCTCGGCGAGACGGCCGGCGACGATCCCGATCACTCCCGGATGCCAGTCGCGGCTGGCCAGGACGAACGCCGGGGCGTCCTGATAGTCCTGTTCGATCAGACGGAGCGCGTCGGACATGATCCGCCGTTCGAGTTTCTGACGCGTTTCGTTCAGATTGTTGATAAAGGGAGCCAGATCGCGCGCGCGGTCGGGCCGGTCGGTGATCAGAAGTTCGACTCCCAGGCTCGCCAACCCCATCTGCCCCGCCGCGGCGAGCCGGTCGGGGTTGCTGAAGAGGGATTTGGCCCTCTCCCAGTTCTTGGCGTCCGCCTCGTCGGTGAACGACTCGCGGCGAAGGACTTCCCGTCCGGCGGCGTTCAGGCGCGGCGCGATCGAAAAGCCGATGTCTTCGCTGGTGATGTTTTTGTGGTAGACATTCAGTCCGGCGACTTCGATGAGGTATTCCAGACCGAGCGGGAGATGTTCCTGGAGGCTCTTGCCGAGCGCGAACCGGACGAGCGTGCGGTTTTCGTCGAGAAGGGGAACGACGTCGGCAATCGTGCCGAGCGCCGCCAGGCCGATGGCGCGCACCAGGAACATCCGCATTCGCTCGCTGACCTGGCTCTTTCCCTCGGCGGTGGTTCCCAGCGCCCAGGCGAGCTTCAGTGCGACGACCGCGCCGCAGAGTTCGGGCCAGGGACACTCTTTAAACCCGGATTTATCGAGAAGCGGGTGAACGATCGCCTCGACGTCGGGAAGGATGAGTTCGCCGGACTGGGGATCGGTGACCGGCGTGTGGTGGTCGGTCACGATGATCCGAATTCCGATGCTTTCGGCGTATTTCGCCTCTTCGATACTGGTGATCCCGCAGTCGACGGTGACGATCAGTTCGGTGCCGTCGGCCTTGAGCCGATCGAGCGATTCCCGGCTCAGACCGTAGCCTTCGTCGAGCCGGTTCGGCACGAAATAGGAGACGCGCCCGCCGACGATTTCGATCGCTTGGACCAGAATGGCGGTGGCGGTCATCCCGTCGACGTCGTAGTCGCCGTAGACGGTGATCTTGTGATCGGAACGAATCGCGTCTAATATGACGTGGGCCGCGTCGAGACAACCGGGAAGTGATTCCGGCGAATGGAGACCGCGCGTAAGGCTTGCCGGGGCGAGAAACGCCTTGATCTCGGCGGGGTCGCTGATCCCACGGGCAAAAAAGAGCTGGGCCACGATCGGAGAGACCCCGGCGGTCCGCGCAAGACGCCCGATGAGAGCGGAGTCATAGGGACGCGAAACCCAGATTTTGTTCCTTTTAGGTTTTCTGACAGACATGGCTTCGCTTCCCCGAAAAGACGTCGTACGAATCGGATGGGTCTCGGCGCCCGAGGCGGCAGTTGCCGCAAGGACAAACCGATCAACCGTGCGGACCGATTTCGGAACGTACGGCTGGAGACGGAGACCGAGACGACGGCCGCGGCCGGGCGGCCGCGGGGCGATTCGTTACTTTTTCTTTTCGACGTGGAGCGTATGCTTGCGCAGACGGGGGGAGTACTTGCTGAGCTTCAGCTTTTCGCCGCCCGGTTTCCGGCGGACGATGTAGTTGTAATCGCCGGTTTCTTCGCAGACGAGATAGACCGTTTCGGCCTTTTTCTTGTTACGTTTTCCTGCCATAGGAAGACCTCTGTTGGATAGAACGTTTATTTGATCAAATCGTGCAACTTTTTTGATGGAAAACGATAGTCCGCGTCCCGGCCGGTTGCCCCCCGCCGCGGGCGGGGCGGCCGAACTGAAAAATGCCCGCCGCCCTTATTGCCAACTATCGGTAGTCGCATTATAATGTATTCCGCCTGATTGAGAATAGGGTACGGGGGGATTTTTCTTAAATTTCAAAGCTTTAAACCGGGCTGTCAAGGTGAGTTTTTTAGATAAATTTCGCCCGAAAAGGGAGTCGGAAACGACGGCGAGCCGCCCCTCCCGCGGCGGGAAGGCTCCCACGTCGAAAGACATCGCCTCGCTGGCCGAACTGGACGACGATTTCAACCCCGCGCTCGATAAGATTCTCGAAGAGCACGACGTGGTCGATCGGCTCCGAACCCTGCCGATCTGGCTGATCGCGTTCGGGATTCAGGCGGCTATCCTCGTCGCGCTGGCTCTCTTCTCCATGGGGGATAAGAACAAGGACAACCTGGCGATCAACTCCCAGATGGACGAAAACGAGTCGCTCGATATGGACGATCTCGACGACGATTCGCTCGACGTTTCCGACTTCGATATCGACGTTGAAGAGGCGCCCGAGGCTGTCGAGCAGCCGGCGATGAGTTTTACCAATATCGAGACCGCGCCCGATTTGAGCCTGACCGACGCCTATGAGGTCGATCAGACCGAAATCGTCCAGCCGGTTCAGACGATCCCCATGGCCGGGGCGCTCGAAGGGCGCCTGATGGGGAAGGGGCGTCTTCTGAAATCGGGCGGGGGGAACGACGCGAGCGAACGCGCCGTCAAAGCCGCGCTCAAATGGCTCTCCGAGCACCAGCAGCCCGACGGGAGCTGGTCGTTCCAGAACGCCGGAGAGGGGAGCGGCCGAACCGTCGCCGACAATGCCGCGACTGCGATGGCGATTCTCCCCTTCCTGGGGGCGGGGAACACCCCGTCGAAGGGGGAGTACAAATCGGTCGTCGCCCGCGGGATCGAGTTCCTCCTGACCAACGGTTCCCGTTCGGGGAACGGCTACGACCTGCGCGACCTGGGGAAAGACGAACGGAACGACAGCGGCCGAATGTATTCTCACGGTCTGGCGGCGATCGCCCTGTGCGAGGCGTGCGCGATGGGGGCCGAGGAGCACGATAAGCGCTACCAGGCGCTCCGAAGCACGGCGCAGCAGTCGCTCGCCTTCATCCAATACGCCCAGGATCCGGTTATGGGGGGGTGGCGCTACCTTCCCCAGGAGCAGCCGGGCGACACTTCCGTGACCGGCTGGCAGGTGATGGCGCTCAAAAGCGGGAGCATGGGAGGGCTCTCGGTCGACCCGATGGTGATGAAAAAGGCGATCAACTTCCTCTCGAACCAGGTCGCCGTCGACGGCGGGGCGCGCTACGGCTATCAGGACAACCACGGGGGGACCGACGCCACGACGGCGATCGGCCTTCTCTGCCGCCTCTACCTCGACTGGGATCCGAAAAACCCGAACATCCTCCGGGGGGCCGACTACCTCCTCCGAAAAGGTCCCGATTTCAAAAACGCTTACTACATCTACTACGCGACGCAGGTTCTCCACCATATCGGCGGTCCCCGCTGGACGGAATGGAACAACCAGGTCCGCGACACCCTCATCAACAGCCAGGTTCAGAGCGGCGAAGACGCCGGCAGCTGGGCGCCGGGCGAAGACGTCTACCGCGGCGAGGGGGGGCGGCTCTACGTGACCAGCCTTTTCTGTATGACGCTGGAAGTTTATTACCGACACATGCCTCTCTACGCGCAGACGCAGTACGGCGACGCCGAGACGGAGGACTTTCCCCTGGACTAGCGGCCGGAACATGCTAAAATCATAAGGAAGTTTTTTCAGACACGGCGGGGAGTTCTTTTCCCCGCATCAGAGACCGATAAGGAGCAAGACGATGGAGAATTCCGCGGAAAACCGCACCTGCCCTTCCGCCGCGGCGCCCGAAGCGAAGACCGAGGATCGCCGCCATTTCGTGAAAACCACCCTCGCGGTCGGGATCGGCGCGGCCTGCGTCGCGGTTCCGGTTTACGGGGGCGCGCGCATGGCGCTCTACCCCCTTCAGCAGGAGCCGCTTTCCGGGAAGGAATACCAGCTTACCACTCTGGCCAACATTGACGAAACGCCCCGTCTCTACTCGGTGACCGACACCGTGACCGACGCGTGGGTCTCTTCCCCGAACCAGCCGATCGGGAACGTCTTTATCCGCAAAACCGCCGAAGGGGAAGTTCAGGCGTTTCAGACGGTCTGCCCCCACGCCGGCTGCCGGATCAAGGTCGACAAGCAGAAAGATCCGGAAACCGGCGAAGAGAAAACCATCTTCTTCTGCCCCTGCCACGGCGACGCCTTCGATCTGAACGGCGAACGGCTCAATCCCGAAACTTCCAAATCGGCCCGCTCGATGGACTCGCTCGAAACGCGCGTCGACGAAGAGGGGCGCGTCTTTGTGAAGTTCCAGTCGTTCCGGCTCGGATGCGCCGAAAAGTCTCCGGTCTAGTCCCGTCCGTCCGACGGTTGAACTGAAAGAATAACGATCGACGAAAGAGTTTGGAGATATTATGAATCCTTTTTTGAAATGGCTCGATGAGCGGACAGGTTTTGTGACCGGGTTTAAGAAGATCGCCTCGTGGCAGGTTCCGGCGAGCGGCTGCCTCTGCCGCTGGCTCCCGGTGGCCATCATTTTTGCCTTTGTGGTGCAGGGGATCACCGGCGTCTTCCTCTGGGCGTTCTATTCGCCGAGTGCGCAGACCGCCTGGGAGTCGGTCTGGCACATTCAGTATCAGATTCCGTTCGGCTGGCTGGTTCGCGGGATTCACCACTACTCGGCTCAGGTCCTGGTCGCGATGCTCGGGCTTTACGTGGTCGCCCTGGCGATACACGGCGCGTACCGCCGTCCGCGCGAGTTCGTCTACTGGACGGCGCTGACGATGCTCCTTTTCGCGCTCGGAAGCTGCCTGACGGGAGACCTTCTGATGTGGTCCCTTTCCGGCTACTTCGCCACGATCACGCGCGTTTCGTTCCTGCAGCTTCTCCCCTGGGTGGGGCTTCCCCTCTATAAGCTGGTGGCCGGGGGGCCCGATCCGGCGTTCGGGACGATGACCCTGACCCGCTTTACCGTGCTGCACATCATGGTCTGCGGCGGGGGCGGGTTCGCCCTTCTGTTCCTCTGGAAGTGGTTCGACCTTCGCTCGCGCCCGCTGTCGGCCGAAAAGGGGTGCTGCCATAAATGCGCCCTGGCGTGCGCCAAGACCGAAAAGCGCCCCTTCTGGGGGTGGGAAGCCGTCGGCGCGGCGTTCGTCTGCGTCCTCTTCCTCGCGGCGGTTCTCCTTCTTGTGTTTCAGCGTTCCCTCACGCGGGAGCAGATCGCAGGCCGCGCGCCGACCCTTCCGGCCGAAGCGTATCTGGGCGCCGAGCTGACCAGCCCCGCCGACCCCGGCGGTTCGTACGACGCCGCGCGCCCCGAATGGTCGTTCCGCGCGCTCTACTACGAATCGAAACTGCCGATCTTCTCGAAGATCGGGATGATCTACGCCATTTTCGTCGTCCCCCCGATCATTCTGGGGTTTTTCTATCTCCTTCCGATTCTCGGACGGAACAGGTTCCTCCACGCGCTCTGTGTTCTGGCCGTGGCGGCGCTCTTCGTCGTCTTCTGCGCCTTCACCTACCTCTCGTATGTGGACGACTACAAAAACCCGGAACACGCTCCGGCGTTCCTCGCTTCGAAGGCGGAGGCGGAAAAGCTTGCCGGGCGCGCAGTCGAACTCTGCGCCGCCCCGGAAGGGATTCCGCAGACCGGTGCGCTTTCGCTTCTGAACAAAGACCCGTTTATTCAAGGGCCGAAGCTCTTCGCCAAGCACTGCGCCAGCTGCCACCGGTTTGAACCGTTCGGCGAACTGGCTGCGTCGGCTGACTATGCCCCGATCGAGTGTTCCGAGCCGACCGCGCCGAATCTCTACCGAAGCGTTTCGGCCGAGTGGATCGGCGGATATATGAACGTCGAGAAGCTCCTCTCCGACGACTATTTCGGCGCCACCACCAATTTCGGCGAAAAGGGCTCGATGGTCACCTATATGAAAGGCCGCGTCCACGGCGGACAGACCGATAAGGCGGGGAACTTTATGCTGAACGACTCGAACGGGCTGATCAGCGCGGTCATCGCCGCCGACGCCTCGCCGGCGCTCGACATTCTGACCGCGGCGTTTACCGAATTCGTCGAAGACGAAGACGCCGTCGCGGCGCTGGCCGAAGGGGACGTCTCGAAACTGAAAGACCTGATCGCCGAAAAGTGCGGCGATCCGGAAGTTCTCGCCGAACTCGACCCGCCCCTTCCGGCGCCGGTTCTGGAAGCGCTCAAAGAGGTTCTGACCGCGATGCCCGACGACGAGGCGTATCGGGAAATCTTCGCCGACGAAGAGAACATCGAAACGCTGACCGACGATCCCGAGACGTTCCTGACCGACGTCTATCTGGCGCAGTTGAACGGCAACGACGAGCCGATTCCCGCCGACCAGACGCAGTATGTCGACCGGATCCGCGAAGGGATCGTCGCCGCCTGCGGCGAAGCCGCCGCCGTGCTGTACGACGAGTCGCAGCTCGAAACGCCCCGCGCGGGGAGCGGGACCGACTACGACGGTCTGGCCGAAGGGGCGGTCGCCTCGATGGAATTCCTGGGATGTGTCGACTGCCATCCGTTCTACGGGCACGAGAAGAGCGATCACGCCTGCGATCTGCGGGGCTATATGTCGAAAGAGTGGCTCCGCGGGTTCATCGCCGATCCGACCGACGCCAAGTATTACGGCAAACACAACGACCGCATGCCGGCCTATCATCCCGCCGAGGGGGACGCCCTGATGTCCGAAGACGAGATTGCGATGCTCGCCGACTGGATGCACGGCGCGTGGTACCGCGCGCCCGAGACGGCGAACAAAACCGTCCTGGGACGCGACAACGAAATCTTCCCCGGGGTGAAGATTCAAAGTGAAACCGCTCCCGCCGAAGCGGCCGCTTCGGCGGAGGAATCCTCAGAAGAGAATTAAGACATCGTTTTGCCGGCCGCAGGGTTTCCCCTCGGCCGGTAAAGCGTTACCGACCCGAAGGGGTCCCGTGATTTTCGTGCGGAGGGGGCGTTTTCAATCTCTCCGAGTCGTATTTAAGACCTTAGTGAAAAGGAGTTTTAAATGGCCAAACAACAATCGAATCAAGAAACCGAAGCTCCGGCTCGTCCCGCCCTCCGGGTCGACGATTCCTGCGTCGACGCCCGGTACGCCAATTTCTGCCGCGTCGTCAGCACTCCCGAGGAACTGATCGTCGATTTCGGACTGAATCCTCAGCCGATGGGGGCTCCGACGTCTCCGGTTCCGATTTCCGACCGTATTGTGATTAACTTCTTCACGGCCAAACGCCTCCTTCACGCGCTGAACGTCTCGATTCAGCGGCATGAAGCGGTCTTCGGTCCTCTCGAACTCGACGTTCAGAAAAGGGTAATGAACTAAACTATGCTTGGCAACTACATCATTTTGGCTCTCTTTATCGCGGTTCTCTTGGGAATTGCCTGTTGGGAAATGTTCCGCACCAAAACGACCGGCGACTTCCTCCTGGGGGGGAAGACGCTGGGACCGTGGATTCTGGCCGTCTCGTACGGAACGACTTATTTCAGCGCCGTCGTCTTCATCGGGTTCGCCGGCCAGTTCGGCTGGTCCGCCGGTTTCGGCGGGGTCTGGGTCGGTCTGATGAACGCCCTGGTCGGCGGGACGCTCGCCTGGCTCGTTCTGGGAAAGCGGACGCGCCGCATGACGCGCAACCTCAACACGATGACGATGCCCGAATTCTTTTCGGCGCGTTACGGCAGCACGAATATGCGCTGGCTGACCGCGTGCGTCATCTTTGTGTTCCTGATCCCCTATTCCGCTTCGGTCTTCGCCGGGCTCGGCTATCTCTTCAAGCAGGTATTCCACCTGACGATGCCGCAGGTTCTCACCCTCATCTGCGTGGTGACCGGCCTGTACGTCTTTCTGGGGGGATATAAGGCCGCGGCGCGGATCGACTTCTTTCAGGGGGTCATCATGTTCTTCGGAACGCTCCTGATGGTTTACTTCGTCCTGAAGCATTTCGGCGGTCTGCAGACGGCGGTCGATCATGCCAAGACGGCGTTTGCCGATCACTGCGCCGCTTCCGCGCAGGAAGGCGCCAGTAAATTTAACTCCGTAAAACCGATTCCGGGCTTCATCCTCTGGTCGGTCGTCTTCATGACCTCGGTCGGCGCCTGGGGGCTCCCTCAGATGGTCCATAAGTATTACGCCATCAAAGATGAGTCGCAGATCTTCCGCGGCGCGGTGATCACGACGATTTTCGCCCTGGTGATCGGGGGGAGCGCCTATTTCTGCGGCGCGTTCTCGCACCTTCTTCCGGCCGACCTTCTGGCCGGGAGAATGGGCGGCAATTTCGACTCTAACGCCCTGGTGCCGATCATGCTGATCGAATCGCTCCCGCCGACGCTGATGCTGATCATTCTCCTTCTGGTCCTTTCGGCCTCGATGTCGACCCTTTCGTCGCTGGTGCTGGTTTCGTCGTCGTCGGTCAGCATCGACCTGTACAAAGGGTTTCTGGCGAAAGGAAAATCGGAAAAGCATTACCTTTGGGTGATGCGTTTTCTGAGTACGGCGTTTATCATCATCTCGTGGGTGATCGCTCTGAAAAATCCCTCCTGGATCGTGGCGCTGATGTCGCTGTCGTGGGGCGCGATCGCCGGGACGTTCCTGGCGCCGTATTTGTACGGCCTCTACTGGCGCGGCACGACCAAGGCGGGCGCCTACGCCGGGATGCTCGCCGGGTTCCTGACGATGAACGGGATCTACTGGTACCGCTATTTCGC
>CACXFR010000176.1 GCA_902766935.1 uncultured Planctomycetota bacterium
CCGCCGGTTCCCCTCTGGCGCGCGTGGACCCCCTACGCGGCGATTATCCTCATTCTCCTGGCGACCCGTCTGGACGTCTTCAAGATCTATCCGCTTCTGAAGAATATCTCGTTCGACATTCCCCTTTTGGGGGGCGAAAGGCCGATCGTCTTTCACTGCGCGTGGCTGACGAACCCGGGGATTCTGCCGTTTATCCTCGTCGCGTTTTTCTCGGTTTTCCTTTTCGGGCTTTCCCGCCGCCAGGCGGCGGAGATCTTCGGCCGCGCGCTTCACCGCACGCTTTGCGGGCCGGCGCTGGCGCTTATTTCGGGCGTGGCGATGGTTCAGATCATGATCAACTCGCTCGGCGGCGCCGCCGGCTACGACGGGATGCTGACCGAAACCGCACACGCCGCGGCGGCGTGGACCGGCGCCAAGGCGTATCCGCTCCTGGCGCCGTGGATCGGCGTTCTGGGCTCGTTCGTTTCGGGGTCGTGCACCGTTTCGAACGTTCTGTTCGCCTCGCTTCAGTTTAACGCCGCCGAAAAGCTCGCCATCTCGCCGGTGGCGATCGTCGCGCTCCAGCAGATCGGCGGGGCGATCGGAAATATGATCTGCGTGAACAACGTCGTCGCCGCGTGCGCCACCGTCGACGTGAAGGGGGAAGACGGCAAATTGATTCTGATCAACACCATTCCCGTGATTCTGACCATCGCGATCGTGACCGCGACGGCCTACGCCTTCGGATTCTAGAGACAACAGAACGGACCCGCCCGAACCAAGATGAGAGAATAATGATTAAACGGTTTTTCTTATGCGCGGCGCTGGCCGCGGCATTTTCGTTTCCCGCGGCGGCGGCCGACGACGCTGTGCCGGAAGTTCTCGACGTCGGGTCGAGTCTTCAGCTGTTCGCGGACGACTGGCTGGTCGCCTCGCTCGACAACGTTGAGCTGACGGTTCATCAGCCGCAGCGTCAGGATGAAGTGATTGATTTCGGCGACGTCGCCTGGGAGGGGGACAGCGAAGGGTATTTCGCGATTATGCATGACGGCGGGCGGTATCACATGTATTACCACGCCTGGGGGCAGAATACCGGGGAACCGCTGTCGATCGCTTACCTTACGAGCGGCGACGGGATCCACTGGCAGCGGCCGAACCTCGGCATCTGCGAGTTTCAGGGCTCGAAAGAAAACAATCTCGTGATGTTCGGCCTTCGCGATTACACCAATCACGATTTTAATCCGTTCGTCGATAAAAAGCCGGGAACGCCTCCCGAGGCGAAATATAAGGCGGTCGGTTACCTCTTCGGCGGAAAAGAAGGAAACGGGCTTTTCGCGTTTCAGTCGGCCGATGCGGTTCATTGGACCGAAGTCGCGCCCGGCCCGGTCTTTACCGGCCACGCGTTCGACACGCAGAACATCGCGTTCTGGTCCGAAAAGGAGAACCGCTACGTTCTCTACTACCGCGACTTCCGCGACGGGATCCGCGTGATCCGACGGGCGGTTTCGGACAACTTCGTCGATTGGACCGACGAGGGGGAGATCATCTTTCCGGAAGGAGAGGGCCCCACGAAGGAGACCCAGTTCTATACGAATCAGATTTCCCCCTATTACCGCAACAAAGACATTTACATCGGATTTCCCGCCCGCTATGTC
Organism: uncultured Planctomycetota bacterium; assembly: GCA_902766935.1. Taxonomy (GTDB): domain Bacteria; phylum Planctomycetota; class Planctomycetia; order Pirellulales; family Thermoguttaceae; genus RUG695. The sequence goes on from CACXFR010000176.1 coordinate 1,635, forward strand.
GATCGGGGGAATATTCCCGGCACGTGGGAACTGCCGGAACCGGATCAGCGGAAAGAACGGATGACGCTCGAGCCGCGCCTGGGAACCGCCGTGACCGACTCGATTTACATCATCAGCCGCGACGGGATCCATTTCTCGCAGAGCAACGACGCCTTTATGCCGCCCGGTCTTCGGACGAAGCACAACTGGTTCTACGGCGACAACTACCTGGCCTGGCCGATGATCGAAACCGATTCGCTCAAAGACGATTCGCCCCGCGAACTGACGATCTACGCGACCGAGTCGTACGGGACGGGGGGTGATTCGCGCCTGCGGCGGTACACGCTTCGGATCGACGGGTTCGGCTCGCTTCACGCCAAATCGAAGATCGGATACGCCGAGACCAAACCGATCGTTTTCAGCGGAAAGGAACTGATTCTGAACGTCGCCACCAGCGCGGCGGGGAACCTGCGGGCGGAAATCTGCGGGCTCGACGGCGAACCGATCGAAGGATATTCGCTGGACGACTGCGACGCGGTATTCGGCGATTTTATCGACCGGAAGGTGACCTGGCGCGGAGAGGGCGACCTTTCGGCGCTCGCCGGTAAGCCGGTGATCCTGAAATTTAAAATGGCCGAGACCGATCTCTATTCGCTTCGGTTCGGGGACTGATCCCGCGGGCGGGGCAAGCGGCATGAGGGCGCGGAGACTGAAAGAAGCTTTCCCTTTCAGAGGTCGGAAAGCCACGCCTCGATGATGTAGGTCAGGTTCCCCATGCGGTCAATCTGCTCGAGGGCCTCGACGGTTCGTTCGGCGTTGCGGATCGCGCGGTCGGGGTCGGGCCGGTTCCTGGCCGCCGCGCGAAGGTCGGCGCCCGATTCAATATTTCCCGCCAGCAGCGACGTCTCGCCGGAAAGAACCCGGGTCAGGTCACGGTAGAAGCGCGCCGCGCGCGTCAGGACGATCGCCAGACGGCGGCGTTTGATTTCCCCTTCGCGCGCCTTTTCTTTTTCCTTCTTTTTTTCTTCGACGAATTCGATCACCCGCTTCGAGAAGGCGACGGCGTCGACCCGCGGCTGGGCGAGCTGCTTGTAGAGCTCGGGGCGGAAGAGTTCCAGGGAGGGGTCGTTGTATTCCAGCGCGTTTTTACACGAGCCGTCGGCGTACCGCGCCAGACGCATTCCCTCGTCGAAATCGGCGGCGATCCCGCGGCTGACCAGAACGGCGGTCAGATCGCGCGGCGAAAGGGGAAGGAACCGCACCGACTGACAGCGGGAACGGATCGTCGGGAGCTGTTTGGCGGGGCTGGTGCCGATCAGAATGATGACCGCCCCGCGGGGCGGCTCTTCGAGCGTCTTCAGGAGGGAGTTGGCGCCCTCTTCGTTCAGAAAGTCGGCGTCGTCGATGACCGCGACCTTGCGGCCGCCGAGATAGGGGGTGCGGAAAATGTTGTAACAGAGTCCGGATCGGCCGCGGTTCTCTTTCGGTCCCGCCAAAAGTTCGATCGGGATCTGTGCCCGGTCGGCCGGTTTGGCGACATAGTAGAAGTCCGGGTGGTTCGGAATATCGAACGCGAGAGGGTCGGACGGTTCGTCCGGCTCGCCGGAAACGGGGACCGCGCGCCGGGTTTTCGCCGGGAGCGGCTTTTCGGAGCGGACGACTTCCTCACTGACCGGCTTGAATTTCATTTCGAAGAGGCGGCACGACTCGCACTTTCCGCAGGGGGCGAACCCGTCGGGGGAAAGACAGAGAATCGTCTTGGCCAGCCGGAAGGCGAACGAGCGTTTGCCGATCCCCTCGGGGCCGGTGAAGAGAAAGCTCCCTTCGAGCCGCCCGCGGGAAAACGCGCGGGAGAACATTTCGACGACGCGGTCGTGTCCTTCGATTCCCTGCCAGCTCATGAAAAAAGACGTTCCGTCAGTTCGGTGACAAACGAAAGGGGGTCAAGAGGGGCGCCCAGCGCGGCCTCTGCGGAAATGTATCGGTTTCGGATCTCTTCGGGAACGGGAACCGACGGCTGATTTAAGTTGACCCCGATCCCGACGATGACCGTTTCGGCGGTCGGCGATTCGATCAGAATCCCGCAGACTTTCCGCCCGTTGAGCATTACGTCGTTCGGATGCTTGACGCGGACCGAAAAAGGCTTTCGCCCCTCGGCCCGGCGGCGGAGCGTCTGCGCCACGGCGTCGGCGGCCGCCACGGACAGCTCGACCGATTCCCCTTCGGACAGGCCGAAATCGCTTCGGCGCGCGGCGTACGAGAGAAAAAGCCCCCCGTCGGGAGACCACCAGGTGTGATCGCCCCGCCCGCGTCCGGCGGTCTGCCGGTCGGCGGCAAAGAGGATCGGGCCGGAAAGAGGAGCGCGCCTGCGGCGCAGATGGTCGCGCGCCCGGTCGTTGGTCGAGGCGATTTCGGCATAGCGAAAGACCTTGACCAGCGGCGTTTCTTTGGTAAGGAGATTCCAGTCTCGCGGATTCATAAGCCGATTATATCTGATTCGAGGGGGGGAAGGAAGGGGAACGGCCCTGCGGATCCTTTTCCCCCGCGTTTTACCGGCGGCGCTTCCTGCGAGGTGACCGCGCCGAACGTCCGTTTCGCGCGCGTTTCGGCGTCGGGGCCGGGCGGATCGGCGCCGCCGGTCTCGCCCCGCTCTTGGACGGCGAAAAAAAGGGAGCCGACGGTAGATTCTTCCGGATCGGCAACCTCTCCGGCCGAAAGACGGTCGGAGAGGGAAAGCGGGCGCCCGTCTTGGGAAACGGTATTTCCGGCACATTCGGCATGAACCTCAAGTGACGGTATAATCGGGATTGAACAATTCCTCAGGACGATTAAGTACAGGGCGATCGGCCGCCGAATGACAGAGCGGCCGACGGGGCCGCCGAGGAAGACTTTCGGGAGATTCTGATTTTTCGGCCCGCCGCCGGCGGACGGGGCGCGCGTAAAACTTTTACCCGGGGATATATGCAATGTTGGTTCTTTCCAGAAAAGTCAATGAGTCGATCATCATCAACGATAATATAAAGATCTTTGTGGTTCAAATTACGAAAAACAGAGTGCGGATCGGGATTGAGGCGCCGAAAGAGATCATTATCCACCGCAAAGAAATCTACGACGCCCTGAATGCCCGCAAAAAGAACGACGTTCCTCTCTCCGCTCCGGAAGGAGACTGTCTCGACATCATCACGGAAATCGAAGAAACTCTTACGTCTCATCTCGACTGATCGGCCGCGGAGGGGCTTTTCCGCTTACTCGGTTCCCGCGGACCTTCCCGGGAATTCGATCTCTTTAAACCGGGCGAATCGTGCGGCCGCCGAGCGCTTTCCGACAGAGACGCCGTTTTGCTGCCGCGCCTGCCGTCCGCGCCAAATCAAACTTTCGGAAGCGTCTTTTCCCGTTCGAATTCCTGACGATATTAGATTCCCGGCGACGTTTCGGGGAAGAGGAAAACTGCGGAGAACCCCGTCCGGCGGGAGCTCGGTCCGCCGCGAAAATCTTTTCGTAAATACGCCTTGACCCGTTTCCGGGTTTTTAGTATTCTCCCCCTGGTTTTTCCAATTTTCACTGAGGTTTTTATGTTCGGAGTTCAGAAAAAACGCGGTTTTTTACGGTTTGCGGCGGACTTGTTCCTCGTCGCCGCGGCTCTTTCCGCCGCCTCCGCGCCATCTCTTTTCGCCGACGGTTTCTACGCTGATTATTTCTCCCTGACCGCGCCGGGCGAGCCGGAAATCGAGCTTACCCCCTGCAGCGCGTCGATCGCCTCGCTGACCGAATATGCCTTCTCCGACGAAGACGCTCCTTTCGGCGCCGCCGCGCTTGAAAGGTGTCCCGCCGGCGGCTGCGGCGTTTATGACGATATTGATTTCTCCTCGCTCGCCCTTTCCGATTCCCTGACGATTCTCGGACAGGACTACGGTTACTGGAGCGCGGTTCAGTCGTCGCCGATCCTCGTCGCGCAGTCGACCTCCGGTCTTTCGGCCGCCGATCAGGCGCCGAGACTCGGTGCCGTCGGCAGCGCGCCGCAGTCGACCACGACGATCGCTCCGCCCCTTGACGCCGCGACGCTGACCCCTTCGTCGGGGACGATCGCGCCCCCCGCGCCGATCGATTCGAATCCCAACTTTTTCAGTCAGCCGGTGCAGACGATGAAACGCTTCTGGGAAGGGACGTCGGCCCACTACACGTTCATTCCGAAACGCGGATCGTCCGGTCTGGGGCTTCACGATTTCGATTTCAATATGCAGTTCAACTTTCCCTGCAAGTGCCTGCCCCACTCGACCAAAGACGGGGCGAGCGGATACTGGTATCTCTCGCCGAACTTCGGGCTCCAGCTCTGGAACATGCCCGATATTCCCGTTCACGCGATGACGAGCCAGACGTTCGACGCCTCGCTCGGATTCGGGTTCGCGCCTCAGTTCACCGACGATTTCGGCGGCGATATCTGGGTTCAGGTCGGCGTCGCTTCGGCGTTCAAAAAGGTCAGCAAGAGCGCTTTCTTCATCCGCGGGCGGGGGCTGGCGACGATTCGGATCAACGAGCAGATTACGGCTCTCGGCGGGGTGACCTACTACGGGCGGAACCGGTTCAAACTTCTCCCCTCGGGAGGAATCCACTGGGTGCCGAACGAAAAGAACGACTGGTATATCGTCTTCCCGAACCCGCGCCTTTCGCACTACATCGCCAATATGAACGAGACCAAATGGTGGGGCTACCTCCAAGGGGATATCGGCGGCGGCCGCTGGCTGACCGAAGATTTCGACGGGACGTATAACGTCGACTACAACGATTACCGCGTCGGGCTCGGTCTCCAGTTCGAATGCCCCTCCGGATTCAAGGGGGAATTCGAAGTCGGCGGCGCGTTCGGCCGTCAGCTCTACGCCCATGGCACCGCCTATTATAAACCGAAGAGTTCCGTCTATCTGCAGGCAGGATTTGCTTTCTAAATGCGTCCCCTTCTGTCCGTCGCGCTGTCGCTCGTTCTTCTTTTTTCCGTCGCGGCGCGGGAGCTTTCGGCGCAGTCAATGGTTCGGCGCGGCGTCGGATTTACCAACTACACGCCTCCGGGGCGCGGGCTTGTCGGCTATACGAACAGGGACGGCGCGGGAAAAAAGTCCGCCCCTCCCGCCGATCTGGTCGCCCCGCCCGAAATCCTTCCCGAGACTTCCGGCGGCGGGGACGTTTCGTTCGGCTCGTCGGCGCGCGCTCCGGGGGTTTCCCCCGATTTTCCTTATCTTTCCCGATTCCTTTCCGGGGCGGTTCCGACGAACCGCGCCGCGCGGACTGCGGCGGTCACCTATCCCGCGGCGGTCGAGGGGGGACTCCTTTCCGGCGGCGGGTTCGTTCCCGAGTCGGCTGAGGTCTCCGCGTTCGACCCGAACGGAGGAAACACATACGTCCTGACTTCGGGACAGCCGCTTGCTCAGGCGGCGCCTGCCGACGGCTATACGACGCAGCTTCCCTCGCCGGTTCTGGACGCGCCGCCGCCGAGCGGTTACTATTCGGCGATCGGCGAAGGCGGCCGTCTCGAAGAGGCGGACGCCCTTTCGTCTTTCTTTACGGCGCCGACGACGCGCCGGGCCGGATTCTTCCAGCAGATCCGCGGAATGGGCGAGTATATCCCGAACGTCGGCGAGCGGCGGAGCGGAATGACGACCTTCGGCGGTTCGGCCCGTTTCGCGTTTCCGTTCCCCGACGCGGAACATCCCCTGATGATTACCCCTCATTTCTCGTGGACCGACCTTTCGACGGCCCGGGCGCTTGAACCGGTCTTCGGCGAGAAAGTCGGTCTGTATACCGGGGGACTCAAGGCCGAACTCTACGCGCCTCTTTCCCCCTGTTTCCTTCTGAACGCGGGATTCGGCGCCTCGTGGAACTCGGATATGAAGTCCAGCTCGAGCGACGCGCTCCGTCTGACGGGACAGGTGGTCGGTATCTTCAAGATGTGCGGAACCGCGAGGATTATCCTGGGAGCCTCCTATCAGAATATCGCGAACTGGCGCGTGGTTCCGATCTTCGGCGTCGGGTGGCGGCCGGACGACGATTCCTATATCGACGCGACCTTCCCGAGGGCAAAGGCCGCGCGGCGGATCACCTGGATGCAGGGACTGCCCGAAGCCGAAAACGGGGATTCTCCGTATTGGATCTACGCGACCGGCGAGCTGACGGGAAACCGCTGGTCGATCAGCCCGGACGGTCCGCTTCGCGACGTCTGGGGAACGAAGGCACTCGTCACCTATTACGACTACCGAATCCTGGGCGGAATCGAAAAGAGACTCGCCGGCGACGTCAACTGGGCGGTCGAAGGGGGACTCGTCTTTTCGAGACATCTGGAATACGCGGGGTGGACCCCGGCCGGATACGTCGATAACAATATCCATCCGAAGCCGGCGGCCGTGTTTCGGCTCCGCCTCGACTACTGAAGAAGGGTGAGGTTGCGATGAAATTCGCCCCGCTGATCAAACTGCGCGAGAATACCCGCGATCGGCACCAGCTGGAAGTCGCCGGCGCCGCGTCGCAGGAGTCCGCGCTTCGCGTGCGCGTCGCGCAGCTCGACGGGGAGATTCGGACGAATATGGAAAAGTGGAGAGAGGCCGAAACGCGTCAGCCCGTTCCGCTTGACGAACTCCGCCTTTTCGAATCGCGTCACCGCGAACTGACCCGCCGAAAGGACGAGACGCTGCGGGAGCTGACCCTTGCCGCCGAAAAGACGCGTCAGGCGCGCGGCCGACTCGGGGAAGCGGTGAAAAACGTCCGCGTTCTCGAAAATCTGCGGGATCGCCGTCAGTCCGAGGCGGCCGCCGCCGAAAAAAAAGAACGAGAAAAGAATTTCCGCGACGACCATCTCTGTAAATAGCGCAAATCTTTTAGTTTATCTTTTTTAACAGACACGTGCCATTTTTTAGTGATAAAAATGGCAGCTCGCCTTGCAATCTTGATTTTCACCTGTAAAATGAGTTTGTGGCGGTTCGGTGCACATAAGAACGGTCCGTTGTCCTCCCCGAAAAGCGGATTTCCCCCGGCGGAGTCTTTGGGGATGGTCAGCAGCTGCTCTTTTCACCTTGTTCATGAAGATCCTTTTTGAATCTCTGACCAAGATCGACGCCCGCGACGAGAGTCTGACGATGTTTCATTTCGAGAATCTTAAAAAGCCGATCTGCGTTCTTTTCCTTCTGGCGTTTATTATACGTTTTGAGGCGGCGATGACTGTTAACAGAGGGGCGTTGAGCGCCGATCCGGACGGATACGCCGCGCTGGCTCAAAATATTCGCACTTACGGCGTTTTCGGAGAAGGGGAGACGCCGACGGCGTTTCGTCCTCCTCTCTATCCGGCGCTTCTCCGCGCGTTTTACGTCTTCACCCCGGCGTCGGCGGATAAAGGCGATTCGCGCCCCTTCTACCTTCTTTCGCAGCAGGACGCGACCGCCCTTCTGCACTGGATTTTGGGGCTGATGACGGTGATGATTGTCTACCGTCTGGCGCTGATACTCAACTTTTCGCGCGGCTGGGCGTTTGCCGCGGCGGTGCTGGTGGCCGTCGATCCGATCCTTTTGGCGCAGTCGCGCGTGCCGATGACCGAGACGCTCGCCGCGTTTTTGGCGGTTCTGATCGTTTGGACGCTGACTCTGGCGATGATGCCGCGGCAGAAGAGCTTTCTCTCCTTCTGGGGGATCGGTCTGTTGGCCGGCCTTTCGGTTCTCTGTCGGCCGGTCTTTTTCGTTTTCGGCATTTTCGTCTTTCTCGGGCTTTTGAACTATACCCGTATGCGGAAGCTCATGTTCCGGTATTCGCTGGCGTTCCTCCTGGGCTTTGTCATTTTTCCCCTTCTCTGGGGAATGCGGAACCAGGCGAAAATGGGAGATTTCATCGTTACGACCACCCATGGCGGCTATACGCTCTTTCTGGCGAATAATGATTCCCTCTACGCCCATAACAGGCATTTCGGTTCGTTCTCCGGTCCGTGGGACCCCACGGAATTTAAAAAGAAATGGGAAGAGATTCAGGCCGAAGATATGGAGGAATACGGCGAAGAGTCCGGCCCGGCGTGGGAGCTCCGCAAGAACGAGCTGGCCTACAGTTCGGCGCACGACGTGATGAGCCGAAGCACCCAGTCGGCGGTCTTCGCTTCGCTTATTCGTCTCGGGTGTTTCTGGCAGTTCCTCCCCTATCAAACCGATCCGAACGAGTCGTCCTTTCATAAAATCTGCCGCTATGCGGTCGGTGTTTTCTACGCCGTTGAACTCCCTCTGGCTCTTCTGGGGTTCCTCTATACCTGTCTTCCGCTGGTGAGCGGGAGACAGCGGCGGAAACTCGTCTCTCCCTACTGGTCGAATTGGTCGTGGCCGGTCTTACTGGTGGTCGCGGTTCTGCTGCCGCATATCATCTACTGGACGAATATGCGGATGCGCGCTCCCCTGATGACGGTCGTTCCGATCTTCGCCGTGATCGGGCTGAGAGTCCTCTGTGCCCGAAAGGACGACGAGCCGATTTCGGTCGGCGGCCCGCCGACCCCGCTTTCCGACCCGGTTCCGGAAAAGGAGAGCGCCGCGGCGCAAAAAGCCGCCCGCTAGTTTTCGGGGAGATTCCCCGCCCGCAAAAAAGCTCAGGTTCTCACTGGGAAAACCTGAGCTTTTTGTTTTGCCGGGGTACCGTTCCTTCCGCCGGACGGGAGGAGAAAAGCGCGTTACAGGTCGTTTTTCCTGATCAGAACGAGGACGTTTTTGTAGATCGGCCGGCCCGAGACGATCCCCGAAAGGGAGAGCGGCCTGTCGACGCTTGCCTCTTCGGGCATCGGAATCATTCCCAGGTCGAGAAGGAACGCCTGGTCGAGGGGAAACGAGACCTTGTCGGTCAGCTCGGTGTGCGCGATCTGAGGGGTCTCGGCGTTTAAAACCTGCCGGGGCGCCGAAGCGGTCGGGATTTTCAGCGGTACCGGGAGAGTCTTTTCGATGACCGTGGCGCTGCACGAGAAGAGGACTTCGGCCTGCTCGCCGTTGGTCGAGACCAACGGGGTCGCTTCGAAACGGTACCCCTCGTCGATTTTATGAACGTCGCTGACATACCCCTGCGGGGAGGCCGCGGCGACCTGAATGTCGCGCACGTAGGTTCGTTCCTGAGCCGGCAAAACCCAGCCGAAGAGCTCGGTGTTCGGCACGTCGCTCCGCGCGGCGTTCAGCTCGGTATAGTCGGGACGTTTCGAAAGGGTCTGCAGAAAAGCCTGGACGTCGGTCTTGGCAAGGATCCAGCCGGAAATCTCCTGCCGGCCGACGGGATAGGGATGAAGAAGCGACGCGGTCTTCGTACGCCAGTCGGGGGACTCGAGAAGGATGATCCGTATCTGAAAGACGATCTTTTTCTTTTCGGCGTCCATAAACCGGTCGAGTACGTTCGAGACGTACTGCTGAACCGCGGCGGTATGGTAGACGTACAGCTTGTTCCTGTCGGCCGAAATCACGCCGAACGGTTCCTTAAACCAGAAATCTTTGCCGGTGTCTTGGAGGATCCAGCTGACGATCGTCTGTTCGGGATTGGGAAGATTCGGGTAGAGATTGGTGTACGGGGTCAGGTCGTAGACCATCCAGAACTGCCCGGCGTCGGAAGGGAGCGCGGCCAGACCGCGGTCGGCCAGCGCGGTTCGCGGGCCGGTGAAGGATTCCTGCGCGGCAGCCGCCGCCGCGGCGAAAAGAAACAGAAGCGAAAAAAGAATTCGAGCCATCCGTGCCCCCGTCTTTTTCCCGTTGTGCCCCCCGTCGGCCGGACGACCCGGCGGCGGTGCGGCGCGTTACTGATATTTTCCGAAAATCACGCAGACGTTATGCCCGCCGAACCCGAAACTGTTCGACATCACCCGGCGCGCGTTAATCTGGCGGGCCGTCAGCGGAATATAGTCGAGATCGCACTGCGGATCCGGTTCGGTCAGGTTGATCGTCGGCGGAGCGACGCCGTCTCGGATCGTCAGAAGCGAGAAGATCGCCTCGGGGCCTCCGCTCCCCCCCAGGAGATGCCCGATATGGCTTTTGGTGCTCGACATCGGGATTTTGTAGGCGTATTCACCCAGGGCGCGCTTGATCGCGCTCGTTTCGGCCAGGTCGCCCAGTTTGGTCGCCGTGCCGTGCAGGTTGATGTAGTCGAGATCTTCGGGGGCGAGCGCGGCGCAGCGGAGCGCGGCTTTCATCGCTTCGGCCGGGTAGACACCCTCGGCGTCGGGCTGGGTGATGTGGCTGGCGTCGGTCGTCGCGCCGCAGCCGAGGACTTCGCCCAGGATGGGGGCGCCCCGCTTTTTGGCGTGCTCCAATTCTTCAAAGATGAGAATTCCGGCGCCCTCGCCGATCACGAAACCGTCCCGCTTCATGTCGAACGGACAGGAAGCCGTCTCGGGCGGCGTTTCGCGTTCGCTCAGCGCGCGCATCGCGCAGAAGCCGGCCAGACCGAGCTCGGTGACCGCCGATTCGGTCCCGCCGGTAATGACGACGTCGGCCTCGCCCAGACGGATCGAACGGAACGACTCGGACATGGCGCTGTTGGCGCTGGCGCAGGCGGTCGCGATACTGTAACTCGGGCCGTGAAGTCCGTAGTGGATCGCGATCTGACCCGGCGCGGCGTTCGCCATAATTTTGGGAATAGTGTAAGGAGAAATCTTTCCCGGCCCCATGTTCCGGAGACGGTCCTGCTGGCGGGTGATCTCGCCAAGACCGCCGACCCCGCAGCCGGTGATCACGCCGCAGCGGAACGGGTCCTCTTTCGAAAAATCGAGCCCGCTCGCCTTGACGGCGTCGATGGCCGAGGCCAGAGCGAAGAGCGTGAATCGGTCGAGCTTACGGGTGTCCTTGACCGAAACGTAGTCTTCGGGAACGAAGTCGTCGCAAATTCCGGCGATCTTTGCGCGGAAAACGGAAAGCGGTTCTTCCGTAATCGAACGAATACCGCTTTTTCCCGCGCAAAGCCCCCGCCAGACCTCTTCGACCCGGCACCCCAGCGGGGTGACCAGACCGACACCCGTTACGACGACCCGTTTCGGCATTTCAGCTGTTATTTGGTTTTGAGCTGTTTTTCGATATTGTCGATCACCTGACCGACGGTGGTGATGTTCTGAGCGTCTTCTTCGACGATGTCAATGTCAAACTTTTCTTCGAAGACGATCATCAGCTCGGCGAAGTCGAGAGAGTCGGCGCCAAGGTCATTGGCGATGTCGGTATCGCGGGTGATGGTTTTGGCATCGACGCCAAGCTGATCGGCGATAATTCCGATGACCTTTTCTTTAATTTCTTCAGAACTCATCTTTCAGACAACCTTTCTTTGAATTGTAGGCTTGATCTGTATCAAACTCAAAGGAGCCCCGCCCCGAGGGATCGGGGACCGATTCAAAAAATGAACACTGTCCTTAACTTGCGCAAGAACAAACGAAGATCCTTTAAGGATGGCGGTCATTATAATCGAAAAATCGAAAACCGACAAGGACAAAAGCCGTTTGCCGACAGACCGCCTCCCGGGTGGAATCACATAGTCATTCCGCCGTCGATCGCGATCACCTGACCGGTGACGAACGAGGAATCGGGGGAGACGAAATAGAGAACGGCGTTGGCGATGTCTTCGGGAGCGCCGAAACGGCCGACCGGGATCCGGTTTTTCATTTCGGTAACGATCATCGGGTCGAGAACGGCGGTCATATCGGTTTCGATGAAACCGGGTGCGATCGAGTTGACCGTGATGTTGCGGTTGGCCAGCTCTTTCGAGACGGTACGGGTGAACCCGATGACTCCGGCTTTCGAGGCGGAATAGTTCGCCTGACCCCGGTTGCCGATCAGACCGCTGATGCTCGAAATATTGACGATCCGGCCGTACTTCTTTTTGCGCATCGCGCCGACGAAGGCGCGCGTCATAAGGAACGGGCCGCGCAGGTTGACCGCAATCACGTCGTCCCATTGTTCGTCGGTCATGACGCGGACGAGCGTGTCTTTGGTGATCCCGGCGTTGTTGACGAGAATGTCGACTTTTCCGCCGAAATCTTCGAGAATCTGCTTCGAAACGGCCTCAACCTGATCCGACTTGGAGACGTCGCAGATATAGGCTTTTGCCGAACCGCCCGCCGCGTTGATCTCCTCAACCGACTTGTTGAGTTTTTCGGCGTTCGTCCCGATGCAGGCGACCGCGGCGCCCGCGGCCGAAAGCGCTTTGGCAATCCCAAAACCGATTCCCCGGGTTGCCCCGGTGACGACGGCGTTTTGACCTTTCAGATCGACTTGAATCATAGTGGTAACCTCCTGTTGGTGAATTAATCGGCGGGATTAAACCCCTCCGGTTTGATTTTGCGGTTAATCCGTTTCATCAGACCGCGGAGAACGCGGCCCGGACCGCTTTCGTAAAAGGTGTCGAACCCGGCGTCGAGCATCGCGCGGACCGACGTTTCCCAAAGAACGGGACTTGTAAGCTGTTTCAGAAGAATCCGGCGGATCTCGGCCGGGTCGGTGTGCGTTTGGGCATCGACGTTGCTGTAGACCGGAATCCGGGGAGCGCGGAACTCGGCGGCGGCGAGCGCTTCGGCCAGGATGTCGGCCGCCGACCCCATCAACGGGGTGTGGAACGCGCCGGCGACGGTCAGAGGAACGACTTTCATCGCGCCGGCTTCTTCGGCCAAAGCGGCGACGCGGGCGCACGCCGCGGCGCTTCCCGAGACGACGACGTTCCCCGGACAAAGGTAGTTGGCCGGAAGGAGAACGTCGTTTTCCCGCGCTTGGCCGCAGAGGGATTCGACTTTCTCGTTTTCCAGACCCAGGACGCTGACCATCCCTCCCGCGGAGGCGTCGGAGGCGCGCTGCATCGCCTCACCCCGCTTTTGAAGCAGACGCAGACCGTCTTCAAACGAAAGAGCCCCGGCAAACGCCAGAGCGGTGTACTCGCCCAGACTCAAACCTGCGGTGGCTTCGGCGGCCGCGGCCTGCTCGGGGGCGGAAACCTTGAACGCCTCGAACGCGGCGAGCGAGGTGACGTAGATGGCCGGTTGACAGACCGCGGTGGTGTTCAGTTTTTCCGCCGGCCCGTTAAAACAGAGGTCGGCCAGATCGTAGCCGAGGATTTCGGAAGCGCGGGCGTAAAGCTGAGAGGCGGCGGGAACGGCGTCGCAGAGGGATTTTCCCATGCCGACGGCCTGAGCGCCCTGACCGGAGAATAAAAAAGCCGTTTTTCCCATCACTTCACTCCATTTCTAGCGATGCCGAGCGCAGGTCAGATTCCGTAAAGAAGGAAAAAACACCTTCGACCGACCGGCATCGGCGGCGGGAAGAAAACTTTACGAGAGAAAAGCGAAACGGCACCCCCGAAGAGAGGGTGCCGGAGGAAAGATCACTCATCGGTTTTGACAACCTGACGCCCCATATAGTGTCCGCAGTTCGGGCAGACGACATGGGGGGGGATTACTTTGTTGCATTCCGGGCAGGTGGTCAGGTTGACCGGCTTTTTCGCGTCATGAGAACGACGCGAACCGGTTCGGGCGTTGCTGTGCTTTCTCTTAGGAACTGCCATCGTAGACTCCGATAGATAAATATTAAATATTATTGGAATGTTTCAGTTACGAAAACTCACCGGCTATTATATCTGTTTTTCAGGATTGTCAAGTGAGAGGGGGGGAAAAACCCCCGATTTCCCCGAAAGGGCGCGACCGATTCTAACCGAGGGCGCAATTTCGGTCAAGGGCGCTTTCGCCGCCGCGCCCGCCCGAACGGGGAAATCGCCGAGCCGGGAAAGACAACATTTTCCGCGTTATGTTATAATTAGTAAAATGGCGGATTCGGGGGATTGCGGGAGATTCTCCTTGCAACTCTCGAATTTTCTATTAAAATTATCCATATACTGTATATTGCGCAGATTACTTTCTTTGGAGAGAGACGTCTATGTCATCCGTTTCGGACGATGCCAATAACAATTCCGATCCGCTGAAAAGCGGTTCTCAGATTCCCCCGCAAGGTCAGACCGCCCCCGCCGAGGGGCGGCCCGACGAAGGGGCAAAAGAGACCAAGGGTGAGGGGAATCCCGAAGGCCAGGCTCCCCAGCCGGTCGCGCCGGTCTTCGAGCACCGCCTCGACAAAGAACTCAATTTCGTCGATCTTCTCCAGATCGTCAAACGGCATATTATCCTGATTATTTTGATTATGGCCGCCGTTTCGATCGGGGTCGGCTACCGTTTTATGACGGCGCAGCGCCTCTACCGTTCGAACGCGATCATTCACATCTCCCAGAAAGATTCGGGAATCGACGGGGGGAACGTTACCCGCAAGTCCGCCAAGGAAGAAGATTTCCTCAATACGCTGATCGCGCTTCTCCAGAGCGACGACGTGATCGTTTCGACCTACCAGACCATTGCCGAGAATCCCGAAAAGAAAAAGGACGTCGTTTTCAGCGAGTTCGTCCGCGGTCCCGACGCCTGGAAACAGTACGTCGTGACGAATCTGCGGATCAAGCTCGGCGGGGAAGGGGAAACCAAAAAGGCGAACGTGCTGAGCGTCTCGTATTCGTCCACCTCGCCGAAAGAGGCGTTTATCGTGATCTCGACTCTGCTTGACCAGTTCCAGATCTATTTTGAAAAGCAATACACCAAAGCGACGAGCGCCGTTCAGCGTTCTCTCCAGGAGGGTATCCGAAACGTCAACGCCGGGATCGCCGCGACGAACCGTCAGCTTGACGATTATCTGATCGGCTCGTCGGTGGCGATGATCGGGGTTCAGGAGAACAACCCGGTTCTGACCCGAATCCAGCAGCTTGAAGAGAACATCGTCGATATCGATTATCAGAGGATCCGGCTTCAGAATCGGCTCGATATGATCGAAAGCCGGATCAACGGCCGCAAAATCGCCGACATTCCCGAAGAGGAACTGATTATCATTCTCGGCGCCGGAAACGAAACGGTAAACGGGATCGGTCAGGAACAGTCGATCGCGACGATCACCACGCTGGCGCGGGGCGGGGATATGACCGATACGCTCGAAAACACCCTGCTGACCCTCGATCTGGAACAGTCGGCGCTGATGCTCAAAGAGATGGCCTCGCTGCGCGAGCAGAACGTCGGGGAGGACAACCCCCGGATGATTGCGCTGCGTAAAGGGTACGAAGAACTGATTGAGTACCGCAAGATGCAGACCGGCCTGGAAGAAGGAGAGACGCTGAACCGCATCGGGATCTTCACCTACGAGGAGTATATGGAGACCTACATTAAAGTTCTCCACGAACGCATCGACGCGCTTACGGAACAGCGCGAGCTTCTCCAGAAGTATATCGATTCCCAGGCGCCGAAGATTCAGGAGATCAACGACCATTTTCTGGAGCTCGAGACGATTCACTTTTCGATTTCGTCGCAGAAAGAACTCAGTATGCAGCTGGTGCGCAAGCTCGACCAGGTCAATATTCTGAGCAAATACGGCGGTTATAAGATTGAAGTCGTGATGCCGCCGCGCGAACCGTCGTTTCCCTACGCGCCGAACCGGCTGAAATACGCGATCCTCGCCCTCTTCCTGGGGGGGCTCCTCGGGTTCGCCACGGCGTTTACGCTCGATATGGTCGATACCACGTTCCGTAATCCGGACGCGATTATTTCGACGTTGGGGATCCGCCTCCTGGCGCAGATCCCCTCGTTCGAGATGAACCGGAAGTATAAGAAGAACCTCGAGTCGATCTCGATCGAGCCGGGAACGCCGATCTCCTCTCTGTTCGCCTATCATTTCCCCGATTCGCCCCAATGCGAGACGTTCCGCGCGCTCCGTTCGAAGATATTCTTCAACAATCGCGCCAAGCCGCGCGTGGTTCTCTTTACCAGTCCCCATTCCGGCGACGGAAAGACGACGTTCGTCTCGTCGATGGCCATCATGCTCGCCGAGGCGGATAAGAAAGTTCTCCTGATCGACGGGGACATCCGCAAACCGGATATCCATAAAAAATTCAACCTGAAAAACGAGGAGGGGTTTGCCGAACTTCTGGCGGGAACCCATACCGAGGAAGAGCTCGCCCGCCCGACCAAGCTGAAGAACCTTTCGGTGATTACCGCCGGCCTCCATCGGAAAAACCCGTCGGAAAAGTTTATCGCCGCGAATCTGCAAAAGCTCTTCGAACGGCTCAAGACGAAGTATGATTACGTACTGGTCGACTCGTCGCCGGCGCTTTACGTTTCGGACGTCTGCAACGTCGCCGCCAAGGTCGACGGGGTGATTTACGTCTTTCGTATCCGCCGGAACGGTCAGCCCGACGTTACCCAGGGTGTGCGCATTATGGGGGATGTCGGCGCCAACTTTATCGGCTGCGTGGTGAACTGCCATCAGAAACACCGCTTCTATGACCCGACCGCGACGTCGAAGAAGAAGACCTCGTACGGCTACGGGTATGGGTACGGTTACGGCGGCTACGGGTACGGCCGCGGCGGGTACGGCTACGGCCGCGGTTCGTACGGTGTGCCCTACGGGGCGGCGTACGGCGCCGGTTACGGGAGCGCCTATTCCGGTTACGGCTACGGCACCTACGGGAAGAAATACGGCAATTACGGGGACGACGGGGAAGGGAGTTCCGGCGGATCCGACGATAAGAAGTCGGACGACCGAGCCTGACCGCGCGGCGCGGCGGGGTTCGCGCGGAGGAAAGAACTTCCCTCGAAAGGTCGAAAGGGAATCCGATGAAAAAGTTACGGCGGTCTGTTTTCCTTTGGGGTTTTCTCTTTTTTTCGTTCCTTCCCGCCCTGCGGGCTCAGGTTCTTTACGTGGCGGCGGCGGGGGATCTGCGCGACGGGGCCTGCGCCGATGAAATACGCGCGGGCCTGACGTTCTTTACTTCTCTTTTCGTCGAGAATCTTCCCGCCGAAAATGTTTCGGTTTACAACGCCCCCGATTCGAATTGGACCGGGGACGACATCTCCGCCGCCGACCATCCGATCACCGCGCTGAAAATCGCGATCGAGACGTGTCCGGCCGCCGCGGACGACGGGATTCTGATCTTCTGGTTCGGCAGAGGCGGGCTGGTGAAAGACGAGTTTTTCTTTTTCGTCAGCGAACCGGCGCCCGAAGGGGAGACGCCGCCGGCGGAAATGCCGGAAAACGCCGATCCCGACGGGAGGGACGCCTCGGACGCGGGAGATGCCGAGAGTGCCGAAAGCGCGTCGGATCCCGAGCTTGTCACGCGACGGATCCCGCGCAGCGAAGTGATTCTCTCTCTGAAAGAAAAGAAGATCCGGTTTGCCGGACTGATTACCGAATCGAGCCGTTCGTTCAAACGGGGAAACACCGAAAAGACTCCCCATTACACCCCGAACACCGGCGAAATCACCTCGCTGATGTCGAGCCTTTTTTTTGAAACTCGCGGGTTTCTCGATCTGAACTCAAGCCGAAAGAACCAGTCGTCTCTTCTGATCGGCACCTACGGGAGTCTGATGCTCGAATCTCTGGGGGAATTCCTCGAGACGTGCGATTATAAGGCCGCCCGATGGACCGACGCGATCGACGCGGTCAACGCGCTGATGCGCGACAATTTCCGCGCCCACAAACAGAAAATCGACGTTTTTTCGGTTCCGAAAGAGCCGCGCGACCCGCCCCCGCCCCCCGGCCCCGGTCCCGGGGATTGGCGGCATCATTCGGCGCAGCGGTGGCGGGACGACTGGGACGAGATCGGCCGATCGATTCGTGAACGGATCGACCGTATGCCCGACGAACGATATCCGGCCGACTACCAGGCCGCGCCCGATCGGTTTCGGTCCCGCTACTGGTCGGCGCCGGTCTACTATCCGGAGACGGGGGATCTCCTGATCGGGATCAACGGACAGCGGATTCTGAATTACCGGCAGTACCTCGACGCGATCCAAATGTCGCCGGAGATGATTTACCTGACGGTGATTGACCATCGAACCGGTTTTGTCTACGAGATGCGTACCGTGATGGGGCCTCCCGGCCCGGCGATCCGTCTGGGGCTGGCGGTGGTCGAAGATCCCTGGGGGGGCGTGCGGGTGACCAATACGGTACTCGGTTCTCCCGCGGCGCACTGCCAGTATCTGATCGGCTATCGGCATTGGCGCTACGCGCCGTTCGGAATTTAAAACGGTTTTCTCCGCGGTCTTTTGCGCCGCGTATCGACGAAAAAAGGCCGCCGCCCGAGACGAACGGTTCGGGCGGCGGCCTTTTTCGTCAGTCGGAAAGGCCGGCCGATTACTTCTCTTTCCCCTTGAAGAAGATGAGCGCGAACGAACGGGGTTCGAGCCGGACCTTCCACACGGCGAGTTCTTTGCCGGAAAGGGTCGTTTTTGCGCCGTCGAACGATTCGACTTCGTATTGATCGTCCTTTCTGATTCGTCGGAGGCCGAACGTCATTTCGGATTCCGGCGCCTCGCCGCGGCGGAACGCGATCGCGAAACCTTCGTTCTTCTCCCCGTCGTAGAGTTCCCAGGCGCACCAGCAGTTATTCTCGGCGGAGGTGTTCGGCGTCAGCTGGTAGAAACTCCCCGTATAAAGGCGGCTCATCCGCGCCGCGGTGTCGAACGACTTTTTCAGCCACGCTGTCTCGTCGTCGGAAAAGGGCCGCCAAACGATTCCGCCGTCGAAATCGGTCGGCGTAAAGACGTTCCCCGACGAGATCACGCTCATCATGCCGTAGTCGTCCCCGATTTTAACGCAGTCGGTCTCCCCCCCCTGGAACGGAAGGTAGGCGATGGTGTTGTGCGTGGCGTTCTGGCCGAGAATGAACGCCGTGTCCCCTTCTTTGAGACCGATGAAGTAGTCGCTCCGACAGTAGGAGTGCGCGCGCGAAATCATTTCCATATCGAGACGGCGTCCGCCGGAAGCGCAGTTTTCCTGAAGGAGTCCGGGAAACTCGTCCCGCATACCGTCCAAAAACGCGTAGAGGCCGGTAATATGCCTCGCCTCGGCCAGACCGACCCGTTCCGGGTTCTGGGCGTCGATCGCGTCCCAGACCGACTGAGGGTCCATATTGAAATCTTCGCGGAAAGTGTCGATCTTGTTTTCGCGCATGATCCCGTAGACCGTTTTTTGGATATACGCCAGCGCGTCGGGGTTTCCCAGATCGAGAAGGTTCCCGTGGACGTATTCGGGATGTTCTTTGAGAATCGGCGCGTTCGATTCCCCCTGCACCCGTTCCGGCTCGAACCAGAGGAGGAATTTCAGACCGGCGTCGTGCGCGGCGTCGACCGCCGGCAGGAGCGATCCGCTCGGGTGGGTCGTCGTGTTGACGATCCAGTTCCCCGCGTGAGGCCACCACTGGCTGCCGCAGTTCGGGCGCGGGTCCGCCTCGTGCGGATTGCCGTACCAGCCGGCGTCGACCCAGAACGTGTCGAACGGCATCTTGTTCTCGACGGCGTAGTCGATGATCTTCTTCATCATATCCGAGGTTTTGTTTCCTCCGCCGGCGGTGATCGCCATAATCGGCGGGATCACGCGCCCCTCGGCGTCGCGGGGGGATTTGAACTTGATCATAAACTCATGAACCGTCGCGCGGAACGACTGTTCCCCCTGGTTCGAGGTGAAAAGAGCGATCGACGGCTGACGAATCGATTCGCCCGGTTCGAGACGGAAATGCGTGTTCAGCATACCGGCGCTGATTTGCACGGCGCCGCCCAAATTGGCGAAGGAAGCTTTCCACGAGCCGGTCCATCCGATCGCAAGCATACAGCGGTACCCGTCCGAGACCGGGTCGTCGAGCGTCCATTCCAGGAACGGCATGTAGTCGCTGCTCGAACGGCCGGAATGCGTTTCGAGCGTTTCGCTCTTTCCCGGCGCGATCACGAACCGTTTCGGCGTAAAGTCGGCGGGAGCGCACGTCGATCCGGTGACGGTGTCCAGGATCAGATTGCGGTCGGCGACCGGAAGGGAGAGTGTGGTTCCGATCGACTGAAAATTCTCGATCAGACCGGTTTTCTCGTTTTCCGAGACGTTCGTCAGACGAACCGAGTATTCGGAGACCGGATAGTTTTTGTATAACTTGTAGGCGACGTCGATTCGGAGCTTTTCGTCGCGAGAGAGGTAAACGACGTTCATCTGAGCGAACTCGCCGCTGCCGCCGGCGGGGGTGACCGTGCAGGTAAACGTTTCCGCCGAAAAGGGCTGACCGTCATAGGTGAAGGAGAGCTCGTTGAACTGCGGATAACCGGTCAGGTCGGCGGCAGACGCCGCCGCGGCGGTGAACAGAAAAAGACCGGTCAGGACGAAACGGATATTTCGCCAGACCGCGCGGAGAGGGGATCGGTGTGTCATGGTGGTACTCGCTGTTCGTGGTTTCCGCCCCCCGGTTCTGACCGGGGGACTGGGCCGGGGTGAAACCGCTTGGGCCGGCGGGGGGCTCCTAGCTCGGTGTAGCCTGGGGAGCTGGGGGAGCAGGGGGTGAAACCGCGTGGCCTGGCGGGGGGCTTACCCCCGGTTCTGACCGGGGGATTGAATGAATGTGAATTTCAGCTTTGCGTATCGGGCGGGAGCCCTCCCCCGGTTCTGACCGGGGGGTTCCCTGCCCGGCGCAGCCGTTGGGACTGCCGGAAGACGTCGCGGCTCGTCGGACGGAACAACGCAAAGTGCGGCGCGGCGGTTCTGACAGCGTGGTGCGCGGGGTGGAAATATCCCGCCGCTGCGGGGTTTTATCTCTCACGGGCGGCTAGAAAAAATTGCCGCCGTAGAGGGTGTGGATTCGGAAGCGGACGACCGCGTGAATCACGGCGTCGGGCGCTTTTTGCCGCATGGCGGCGCGGTTGATTCGGATCAGCACGACGTTTCCCCCGGCGGAACAGAGCGCCAGATCGCCGTCGCGGGCGGTCGTTTCGCGTTCGGCGATAAGGATATCGCCGCGGAAGATTCCTTCCTCTTCGAACGCGTCGTCGGGAACCTTTACCAGGATCGTCCGTTCGGGATACGGGATCAGGTACGAGACGATATTGAGCGTCTGAAGATTCTCGTCCTGCGCGGGGGAAGGGAACCCGGCGGGAACCGCCGTGTCGTAAAAGGGACACCCGACCCCGCCCTGGGCGATAAACTGTTCGATTTGGGGAATCAGCGAGACCGGCACTTCGACCGGCCGCGTCGGTTCGTCATTCCTTCGAGCCATATCCGTTCCGTCTCCCGTCTCGGGCGGGAGCTCCGCCGAATGAACTTATTTCGTCCGATAACATTCCAGCGCGCGGTCCGGGAAGTTGGTCGTGACCGAATCGACCCCCATATCGTAGAGCCGCGCGATATCTTCGGGATTATCGACCGTCCAGCACCAGACCGAGATTCCCGCTTCGTGCAGTTTTTGAACGAGGGCCGGCGTGGTGCGGCCGAACTGCATATCGACGACGTTCGTATTGCAGTCTTTGAGCGTGGCGATGATCTTTTCGACGATTTCGTCTTCGGGCGTTTCGTTGTTGAACCCGCAGAGCCAGGCGACGCAGATTTCGGGAGCCAGCTCGCGGATCTTCTTGACCCGCGCGGCGGAGAAGTCGATGACGACCGCGGTCTTTTCGAGTTCGAACGCGCGGATCATCTCGACGAGCTGTTCTTCAAAACCGTCCTCTTTCACCTCGATGATCGGGCGGGTGGCGGTCCCTTTCAGGAGGGTGAGGTACGACTCGAGGGTCGGGATCTTTTCCCCTTCGCCGGCGTCGAACGATTCGATTTCGGAATAGGGGATCGTTCCGGCGGCGACGTCGTGCCCGGCGGTCCGTTTGAAATTGCCGTCGTGCATGATATAGATGACTCCGTCGGCGGCCCGGCGGATGTCGCATTCCGCGCCGTTGGCACCGACGTCAACCGCCGCGCGGAACGCCGCGAGGGTGTTTTCGGGCTTAATCCCGGAAAAGCCGCGGTGCGCGACGACCGGCGTCGAAGGGATCGGCGGGAACGCGTCGGCGTCGGCGAAAACCGGCGCGGCCGAGATCATCAGAACGAGTGCGAGCAGTCTTTTCATAACTCCCTTTCAGATTTTGCTTGGCGCGGAACGAATCCGCGGCGGACAGACGGCGCGCGCCGCCGTCGAGGAACCGGCGGTTCACAAGAAACCGGGCGCGCGCCGTTTTTTCTTAACGCCGATATTCTACCCGAAAAAAGAAGCGATTTCAATTAGCGCAATTTCCGAAATTGCCCCGCTTATTGAATCGGCGTGCGCCTCCTGGTAGAATAGGAAAGTGTGAGTTTCCTTTACCCTTTTAAAACCACAAGTCCGTAACGAAAGGAGATACCGTGAAACGTATCGCTTCTTTTGCCGTTTTGATGATGTTGGCCTTTACGGCGCTTCTGCGCGCCGAGTCTCCCCTGATGAAAGAGGCGCTTCAGCCCTTTATCGACCGGGGGGAACTGGCGGGGATGATTTCGGTTCTGGCGACGAAAGACGCCGTTCTGCAGATCGACTGCGTCGGGTACGCCGACCTGGAAAACAAGGTTCCGATCGCGCCGGATCAGCTGATCTGGATCGCTTCGACTTCGAAAATCTTTACCGGCACCGCTTTGATGATGCTGGTCGAAGAGGGGAAAGTCTCGTTGGAAGACCCGATCGAGAAGTATTTTCCGGAGATGGCGAACCTGCGGGTCATAAAGTATCAGGACGACGACGTGATGCTTCTGGAACCGGCGAAGGTGAAACCGACGGTTCGGCACGCGCTTTCGCATCAGATCGGGTTTCCGTTCCAGTCGAAAATGATGGATAAGTTCGGTTCGGACTCGCTTCCGCTGGCGCAGGAGATCTTTGAGGCGAGCCGCACGCCCCTTTCGTTCGAGCCGGGTACCGATTTCTGCTATACGGAACTCGGGATCGATGTCGCCGGCGGGATCATCGAGGTCGTGACCGGTCAGAAGTACGAGGATTTCATGCAGGAGAGGATATTCGACCCGCTCGGAATGACCGACACCACCCTCTGGCCGAGCAAGGAGATGCAGAAAAATCACTGGATCAACTGCTACCAGATGGTCGACGGGAAACTCGAAAAGTGCGACATTCCGATGATGCGCGGTCCCTACGATTCGCGGCAGACGCGGTTCCCGGAACCGGGCGCGTGCATCTTCTCGACCGCCAACGACCTCTTGAAATTCTTCCAGATGCATGCCGCCGGGGGCGTCTATAACGGGAAACGGTTCATTTCGGAAGAGTCGCAGAAGGAGATCATGAAAAAGCAGACCGCCGACGGAAAACCCTACTACGGTTTGACGAACATGGAAGAGGGGTGGCTCGGGCATCCCGGCGCCTGCGGGAACCAGTGTTACGCCGACCCGGCGACCGGCGTGGTTCGCCTTTACATCTGCCAGGTGGCGAACAACCCGAACCACGGCGCGGCGCTCGGCGCGTGGAAACAGGCGTACGACCAGATCTTCAAGGAAGCCGGACTCCGCTGAGTCGGCGCGTTTCCGGCATACTGCGCTTTCGTTTCCGGAAGAGTCCGGAAGCGAAAGCGCGTTTTTTATCTCCGGGTTCCGTTACCAGTCGTCCTCGTCTTTTTCCCGGCTGCGGATCATGTCGATCACCTTCAGAACGAGAGTCAGTACGAAGACCGCGGCCAGAAAGATGACGGCGGGTCTCTCGTAGTGGGTGAAGTAGGCGATAAAGAAGATGACCGCCACCGCCGTGGCGATGACCACCTCGAACCCTTCCAGTCCCAAAGAGAACCGGCGGAGCGTCTCGGCGAAAAAGAAGCCGAC
>CACXFR010000177.1 GCA_902766935.1 uncultured Planctomycetota bacterium
AATAAACTCCGTAAAAGGTTTTCTCAAATTGCGACGACGGACAACCACTCGATGATACCGATTTCGGAAATGGTTTTCAAGCGCCCGCTTGCCGGCGGGCGGATATCCAGAGTACGGTTCCGACGGCGGTCAGCGTCCGCCGGGCGACTCGTCGGGGGGCGGGACTACCGCCATGCCGAAGCGCATTTCGATCCCTTTCGCGGTTAAAAGACCGTTTAGCGAAAAGTCGTCGGTCCGCACCGCGTTCGGAAAGAGTTCGCGCAGCCGGGGCGGTTCTTCGGGTTCCCCGTCGCGGATTTCCCACAAAAGGACTCCTCCCTGTCGATTGATGTCGTCGTAGGTTCCCCATGTGGTCGCCTGCCACTCGCCGCAGAAGAGATCGGGGCCGCGGCTGTAATGTACCCGCGGGTGATCGTTCCCGTAGACGGAAAGGTTCCCCGCCAGCCACCACTGGCCGGTCGCCCAGGGGATCGGGACGGCATAGCGGGCGTGCCACTCTTTCTCGACGCGGGCGGCCAGTTTTTTCCCGGGAAAGAGGTAGCGGCTGCACTTCTGGGTCGCCAGGGGATAGATCATGGCGACCGCCGCGCTTGTGAGGAGAACGCACGCGGCGACGATCAGATTCCAGCTGATCGTCTTTCTGACCGCGGAATCGTCTTTGCGGCTCGGGAAGAAACGCAGAAGGATAATCGGAACGTAGACCCAGAGATGACAGCCGAGCGAAAGACGGACGAAATGGGCGCTGATCGCCGCGTAGACGACCTGCATAAGGAACGGCAGAAAGGTCATCGCCAGAAGATAACTCTCTTCGATTGAGAGAGCTCCCTTTTGAGAAACTGCGTCCCTTTCCGTTCCGAACCGCCCGACGGGCGGCGCCGCCGATCCCGCCGAAAGAGCGCCGGAGAGGCCACCCGCCGCAGATTGCGGCCGAACCGGTCGTTTCTCCCTCACGGAACCCCAAAAGAGGGGAAGGAGGAAAACGACCGGGAGAACCCAAAACGTCAGCTGAATGAACGCGAAGATCAACGGACATAAGAGGTGGAAGATCATGGGGTTTTCGTCCCCCTCGAGCGTCAGGGCGTACTGAATCGCCCGAATATTCCCTTTCAGTATCCAGAGCGTCTGGGGCAGAAAGATCAGAAAGCCGATCGCGGCGGCGAGCCAAAACCGCCCGCTGCGCAAAAAACGACGGCGCTCTTTATTCCACGCCAGAAAGAGAATCAGCGAGACGGGAAAAAATATCTCGGTGTATTTCAGATGAAGTCCGATCCCGACCGCGAGCCCTAATCCGATCCAATCGCGCCACCGGTTCGTGCGGAGCGCCTCCAAGCCGAAATAGAACGAAAGTCCCCACCCGAAGATGAGGGTGATATTGTTGTTGTAGTCGGCCGAACCGAAGTTCATCCAGTAGTAGTTCAGCGAGACGAGCAGGGCGGCGGCGGCTCGGGGCGGGTCGAGAAAGAGACGTCCCAACCGCCAGACCGTCCAGAGAACGGTTCCCATCATCAGCTGACTGAGCAGGAAGGGCGCGAAGGACGCGTTTCCGAGCATCGTGCGGAAAAGGTAGAGAATAATCGCCGTGAGCGCCGGATGTTTTCCGGTGCTCAAAACAAATTCCTTGCCGACAAAGAGCTGCTCGATGATATCTAGCCAGTAATTCGGCAGAAAGAGAAGGGGGGCAAAGGTCCAGACGAGCGCGAAGGGGATCACCGTCTTCAGGAAGAAGGCGGCGTCGTAGGGCGCACGGTGCGGCGTGTCGCTTCTGCTCATCTGGAAGTTGTCTCCTCTCAATCTAATTTGCGGCCGTGGCGGACGATTCAGTGACTCGGATCGATCACGATGCGGAAACCGAGGTTGTAGAAACCTGTCAGGGGATTGGACGGGGCGCGGTAGGCGCTTCGGCACTGCGCCGCCCCGCTGAGCGTGCTCCCTCCCCGGATCACCCGCGCCCCGTCGGCGCGTCGGTCGGCGTAGAGGTTTTCGCACCATTCCCAGACGTTTCCGTGCATATCGTAAATACCCCAGGCGTTCGGAGCTTTTCCGCGCGCCGCCAGAGGGGCGAAACGCCGGTCGTTCCAGGACCAGCCCATCTCGGCCAGACTGCCGTTTCCCGCATAGGCTCCGGTACTTCCGGCGCGGCAGGCGTATTCCCATTCCTCTTCGGTGGGGAGGCGAACCGAGAGACCTTCCTTTTCGGAAAGCTCACGACAGAAATCCCGGCACTCTTCCCACGAGACCCAGTCGACCGGCATATCATCGCCGACAAAGTAGCTGGGCGCGGGGATCTCGGTCATCACCCCCCGCCACATGGATTGGAGGAGTTCGGTTTCGAGAATCCAGAATCCATCAAGACGAACCTCCCGTTCGGTTTCGTCGCTGTTGTGACCCGGCTCGTCGGCGGGGCTTCCCGCAACGAAACTTCCCGGCGGACACCATCGGAGTCGATATTCCGAACCGGCCAGGTTCAGAACCAGAAGTTCGCCCGCCTCTTTCCCGCGTGGGATATCGGTTTCGGACGGGGCGCGAGCGACGGCGTCGGCGACCGACGGCGGGGGAAGGGAAATCGTCGAATCGCGGTCGAAGACCTTCTCGCCGTCGAGAATCGCGCGTCGCACGTCCGTCTGAAGACGTGCGAGTTCGCGGTATTTCGCTTCCTGGAATATTTCGACAGGAGACGTCGCCCGCCAGTCGAGCGACTCGCCGCGGTCGTTCCGCCGGAGCGCGTTTTTCCCCTCACGGATGATCGCCAGCGCCTCGTCCCGTCCGGAAGGGGGTTCGATCTTCGCCAAACAGGGACTCATTTCCGGCCGGTCGAACGAAACGTCGAGAGAAATGTCCCAACGGTTTTCGCCGGTCAATTCCATCAGACGGCGGAGCGCGCCGGGAGAGATCGGAGAGCGGCCGTAATCATGATCGCGATACGTGGAACCGTAGTAGGGGTAATACGGGGCGTTGATATCGATCCAGGTTACGACCCTTTCGAACGCCTCCGGATCGGAGTCCTTGTCGAGCCAAAGCCCCATTTCGCGGCGCTGTCGGTCGATCATCGGGTCGGGGTGGCCGGTCATGAGAATTTTACCCAGACGGCTGACGGTCGAACCCCACTCGTACGGTCTTAGGGTGTTGTGCGGACCGGCGCCCGGAACGCGAACATAGTCGTTCAGCCGAATCGCGCTGTACGACGCGTTGAAGACGACGCCGCGGTCCCGAGCCAGAACCAGCTTCTTTCCGGCCGGTTTGTCGTAATCGTGGCACGCGACGCAATACCTGTCGAAAACGGGTTGAACCTCGTCGATGTAGCTGAACATCCGTTCCGGTCCGTACCACGGAACCGGCTTTTCGGTTTTTCCCGCGATCGACGACGCCGAAAGGTTGGCCGAGGCGGGGGCGGTAAGCCGGTCTTCGTGACAGCCGACGCACGCGTTCGTTTCGCCGGGACGAACCATAATCCCGCTGCGCATCGACTGGAT
>CACXFR010000178.1 GCA_902766935.1 uncultured Planctomycetota bacterium
CCGAAGCCAAGACCGGCGCCGCGCTCTCGGAAAAAGAGACGCGGTGCCGGTTTGATCAGAAACAGGGGGATCCGTTAATCTTGCTTCGGCGTGTGGCAGCAGAGCCCCAGCAGATCGTCGGCGGCCTCCCACATCACCTCGCTGAGCGTCGGGTGGGGATGAATGGTGCCGGCCAGATCGGCGGCGGTCGCGCCGACGGAAATGAGCGCCGCGATTTCGGCGATCATATCGGTGGCGCGGGGCGAGATGATCGCCGCGCCCAGAAGTCTGCCGGTCTTTTCGTCCGAAACGACTTTCACCAGACCGGTGTCGACCCCCATCACCAGCGCTTTCCCCGCCGCCGGAATGTGGTAGCGGCCGACCCGAACGGTGTACCCCCGCGCTTCGGCCTGCGTCTGACTCAGACCGACCCAGGCCGCCTCGGGAGACGTGTAGACACACGAGGGAACCGCGCCGTCGTTGTAGACATACGGCTTTGAGGCGATTTCGGCGGCAACCGCTTTTCCCTGCGCCGTGGCGGCGTGGGCCAGAGCGTGCCGGCCGTTCACATCGCCGATCGCGTAAATGCTGACGACGTTCGTTCGCAGACGGTCGTCGACCGGAATGTAGCCGCGGACCGTCTCGATCCCCGCGTTTTCCAGACCGAGCGAATCGGTGTTCGGCGTGCGGCCGCTGCAGAGGATCACCGCCTCGCCGGCCGCCCGGGCCTCTTTTCCGGTCGCGTTTTCGACATACTCGACCGTCTTTTCGGCCTCGCCCGAAATCCGTTTGAACGTGACTCCCGATTTAAACGTCACCCGGAGCTGTTTGAGCTTGCGAAGGAGAAGACGCGTAACGTCTTCGTCGGCGCCGGGAAGAACCTCGGAACTCCGTTTGAGAACGGTCACTTTTTTACCGAACGACGCCAGAATGGAGGCGAACTCGATTCCGGTCACCCCGCCGCCGATAATGACCGCGCTTTCGGGAAGCTCCCTGAGCGCCAGAAAATCGTCGGTGCTCAGGATATTCGCGCCGTCGACGCCCTCGATCTTCGGCGTCGTCGCGCGGGTTCCGGTCGCGATCACGATGTTCCGCGCCTCGTACTCTTCGCCGCCGGCTTCGATCTTATGCGCGGAGATCAGCCTCCCCCGCCCTTCGACGACCGTAACGCCGTACGATTTCAGAACGGCGGCGACCCCGCCGCGGAGCTGCCCGACGATCTTTTCGCGCCGGGCGGCGACCACGCCGTAGTCATACGAGGGGTTCTCGACGTTGACGCCGAACTTGGCGGAACGGCAGACGTCGTGAAACAGGTGCGCCGACTGAAGAATCGTCTTGGTCGGAATACACCCGCGGTTAAGGCAGACGCCGCCGAGCTCGCGCTCTTCGATCAGGAGAGTTTTCAGTCCGAACTGAGCGCATCGGATCGCGCAGATGTATCCGCCCGGCCCGGCGCCGAGAATGGCAACGTGAAACGGCATAGGTCAAATCTTACGAGAGTGTTCGGCGCGCGGTTCGGAAATGGTTTGCGGAAATGCCGCGCGCCGCGGATCGTTCCGTACACAAAACTCCGGTTCAGGAAGAACTTCCCCGAACCGGAGCTGACGAAAAAAACGCCTATTAGAGGTATTCGCAGACCAGGTCGCCGACTTCGGTGGTCGAGTAACCCATCTTGCCGGCGGCCATGCTCTTCATTTTGGTGCCGGTCACGGTCTGGATCGCTTTCATGACGCGGTCGGCCGCCTTGGTGTACCCTTCCTGGCTGAGGAGCATCGAAACGGCGTTGATCGTGGCGATCGGATTGATGACGTTCATGCCGGTATATTTCGGCGCGCTCCCCCCCATCGGTTCGTACATGCTCGTCCCGCCCGGTTCGGGGTTGATGTTCCCGCCGGCGGCGACGCCCATTCCCCCCTGGAGAATGCCGGCCAGGTCGGTGATGATGTCGCCGAACATGTTCGTCGTCACGATGACGTCGTAATGTTCGGGGTTCTTGACCATCCACATGCAGCAGGCGTCGACGTGGTTGTAGTCTTTTTTAATGTCGGGATACTCTTCGCCGACTTCCTGGAACGTGCGCATCCAGAGGTCGTGTCCGTACGAAAGGACGTTCGTCTTGGCGACCATCGTCACCATCTTCCCCTTCGGGTTGTTCCGTTTGCGGCAGTATTCGAACGCCCAGCGGATGCACCGTTCGGTTCCCTTACGGGTATAGACCGCGACCTGGGTCGCGACCTCGTCGGGGGTTCCTTTTTTCATCCAGCCGCCGGTGCCGACGTACATGTCTTCGGTATTTTCGCGCACGACGACGAAATCGAGGTCTTCCGGCTTCTTATTGGCCAGCGGGGTTTCGACGCCGGGGAAGAGTTTGACCGGGCGGAGGTTGATATACTGGTCGAACGCGAAACGAAGGCGGAGAAGAAGCCCCTGTTCGAGAATCCCCGGCTTGACGTCGGGATGACCGACCGCGCCGAGAAGAATCGAGCTGAATTTGCCCAGTTCGGCGAGTTCTTCGTCGGTGATGATGACACCGGTTTTGAGATAGCGGTCGCCGCTGAGGTCGAACGGGGTCAGTTCCACTTTGAAATTTTCGAGTTCCGCAACCTTTTTCAGGACCTTCACCCCTTCGGCGACCACTTCGGGCCCGGTGCCGTCGCCGCCGATTACCGCAACTTTCAAAACGTCGTTCATCGCTGATTTATCCTTTCGTGATCGGAAGCCGCGCGCCGGAAAGCCGCCCTGTCGGTCAACGGGATCGTTGCGGCGGACTGCGCGGACGCGGCGGTCTGTAAGCCTTGAAACGGGGAGTCCCCGTCCCCCCTATTATCCCCGATTTTTTCTTTTAGAATAGGGGGGAGCCGCACCGGGACGGCTCGCGCGGAACCCTTTTTTTCCGCGGTTTCGAGAAGAAACCGCCCCTTCGGCCTCCCCTCGGGGAAAGGTAAAAACGAGCGCGTGAAAAAGTTCAGAACGATCACACTCGGCTGCCGAGTCAATCAGTACGAAACCGCCTACGTTCGGGAAGCGCTCCTGGTCAGCGGATGGGAAGAGACTCCTCCCGACGACTACGCCCAGGCCGATCTTGTCCTGATCAACACATGCAGCGTCACCGCCGAAAGCGACGCGAAATGCCGCAAGGCGATCTCGACGGCTTCCGAACTTTCGCCGAACGCCGAAATCGTGGTGATGGGCTGTTACGCCGCCGCCGCTCCCGAGCGGCTCGTGCAGTATCCGCACGTCTCGGAAGTCCTGACCGACAAACGGGATCTGGCCGGCTTTATCCGCCGCCGCGGGTGGACGGCGCCGCGGGGGGTCGGCTCGTTCGGCGAGCGGCATCGCGCCTATATCAAAATTCAGGACGGCTGCCGGGTCGGCTGCTCTTACTGCATCATTCCGAAAGTCCGTCCCTACCTCTCGAGCCGCCCCGAAGAGGACGTGATCGGCGAGGTCGTCGAACTGGAACGGCGCGGGTACCGCGAAATCGTCCTTTCGGGAATCCACCTGGGGCATTACGGACTCGACCTGATCGCCGCCGGCCGAAATGCCTCGCCGGAGGGGCTCGCCGAACTCCTCGGCCGCAGAGCTTCGGCTCCGGCGCAAAGCCGTCACACGCTCGCTTCCCTTCTGCGCGCGCTCGTCGAACGCACGGGCGCGCCGCGGTTCCGGCTCGGAAGCCTCGAGGCGGTCGAAGTTCCCGACGAACTGGCCCGTCTGGCGGTCGAGTTTCCCGACCGCGTCTGCCCCCACTTCCACCTTTCGATGCAAAGCGGCGACGACGCGGTTCTTAAGCGGATGAAGCGCCGCTGGCCGAGCGGCCCCTACATCGACCGCGCCCTCTCGCTGCGTCGGATGATCCCCCGCGTCGCGCTGACG
Source organism: uncultured Planctomycetota bacterium (assembly GCA_902766935.1). Classification (GTDB taxonomy): domain Bacteria; phylum Planctomycetota; class Planctomycetia; order Pirellulales; family Thermoguttaceae; genus RUG695. The sequence continues at coordinate 3,853 of CACXFR010000178.1, forward strand.
ACCGATATCATCGTCGGTTTTCCGGGAGAGACCGACGACGAGTTCCGGCGGACCTGCGAGGTCGCCCGGCAGGTGCGTTTCTCCAAGATCCATATCTTCCGATACAGCCGCCGGCCCGGAACCGAAGCGGCCGAAATGAAAGACCAAATCCCCGAACCGGTCAAGAAAAAACGCGCCGCCGAACTGGCGGGAATCGCCGCCGAGCTCCGCGCCGACTACGCCCGGTCGCTGATCGGAAGCGTCGTCACCGTTCTGACCGAAGAGCGGCGCGGGGATTCGGTTCAGGGAACCTGCGAGTATTTCCTCCCGACCCGCTTCGAGTCGGATCTCCCGCTCGGCCTTCTTCACAGGGTGGAAATCACCTCGAGCGAGGGGGAAACCCTAATCGGCCGTTCCCTTCCCGCGCCGGCCCGTTGAACGGCCGAAAGCTGGACATCGGTCTTTTTTTCGATTAGACTTGTTAAGTGTTTGTAACTTCCACTCCGTAAAGAACGATCGGAATCCGTATGCGTACCATTCTCCTTTTTTTCGGCATCCTCTCAGTTTTCTGCGCCGCCGTATTCGCCGATGATCCGGTTCCCTCGAACTGGCTCGCCGACTGGTCCGATCCGCCGGCGGCCGACCGCCCCCTGCAGATGGTTCACGGGCGCGACCTGACCGACCCGGCGGCCGCGCGCTATTTCCGCGACGAGTGCGGGCTCGGCGGCGTGGTGATCAACGTCGGCGGGCCGGGCTACATCCGAAGCGACGAAAACTGGAAACGGTTCGTCCAAGGGGCGCGCACCGCTTCCGACGCCGGACTCCGCCTCTGGATCTACGACGAAGAGGGGTATCCCTCCCTCGAAGCGGGCGGAGTGGTGCTGGAAGAGGCGCCCGAACTCGTCTCGAAAGAGCTGGTCTGGGACAAGGATAACCCGGACGAGCCGTTCGTCGTCCGCGACTGCTACGAGTTCACCCACTCGTGCAACAACTACGCCGCCTGCCGTCGGTACCCGAACCCCCTCGAGCCGGAATCGACCCAAAAGTTCATCGAGGTCACCCACGCCCGGTATAAAAAGGAGATGGGGGACGACCTCTACAACAAGGTCGAGGCGTTCTTTACCGACGAGCCTTCGATGATGGCGGCCAACCTGGGGCAGATCCCGGAAGACGCGCGGAAACATGTCGCGACCATCGATCCGATCGACCCGGACAAAAAGAACCTGCCGATGCTCCCCTGGTGCTCCGACCTGGAAGAACAATACAAACAGCGGTACGGCGAGGAGCTCCGTCCCCATTTCATTTCCCTCTTCACCGGCGACTCCGACGCCGACAAAGAGATTCGCGCCCGTTACTGGCGTCTGATCGAAGACCTCTATGCCGAGCGGTATTTCGGGGCAATCCGCTCATGGTGCCATGCCGCGGGAAAACCGCTCTCGTCGGGGCACACTCTCCACGAAGAGACGCTCAACGGCCATGTGCCGCTCGACGGCAACAAGATGCGGACACTCAAATCACTCGATCTGCCGGGACTCGACAATCTGAACTCCGACCCGGCGTCCTCGGCCTACGGCGCCTGGCTGGCTCCGGCGTTTGCCTGCTCGGCGGCTCAGATCATCGACTCGCGCCGCGTGATGAACGAAATGAGTGATCACGGCCAGGTCAACGGCGGCGACCGTCTTCCGGCTCCCCTCGATTGGATGGAGGCCTCGGCGGCCTGGCAGATGGCGTGGGGGGTGACCGACTTCAATCTCTACTATGGAATCAAATACGGCGAAAAGGCTCCCTACCGAAACGAAAAGTCGCACCGCGCCTACTGCGATTTCGTCGGACGGAGCAACGCGATTCTCCTCCCGGCGAAGCCAGTCCGTCCCGTCCTCCTCTACTACCCGATCGAAACGATGCAGC
>CACXFR010000179.1 GCA_902766935.1 uncultured Planctomycetota bacterium
CCCGTCAGCGAAGCCTGAATCCCCATCTGCGCCGTTTCGAGGTCGCGCATTTCGCCGACCAGGATGATGTTCGGCGCCTGGCGCAGCATCGAGCGGATGACCGCCGCGAAGTCGAGCCCGATCTGGTGCTTGATCTCGACCTGGTTGATTCCGGGGAGGTAGTATTCGACCGGGTCTTCGGCGGTGATGATCTTGCGCGTCGGCGTGTTCAGCTCGTTGAGCGCGGCGTAGAGGGAGGTCGTCTTCCCCGATCCCGTCGGCCCGGTCACGAGGATGATCCCGTTCGGACGGGCGATCAGCGAGGTGAACCGCTTGTAGTCGCGCTGGCTGAACCCCAGCTGAAGGAGCGAGACGCGGATGTTGTCTTTATCCAGAATACGCATGACGATCGACTGGCCGTGGTTGGTCGGGATGACCGAAACGCGCAGGTCGAGGTCTTTGCTGCCGAGCGTCAGCTTGATACGGCCGTCCTGCGTACGCCGGCGTTCGGCGATATCGAGGCGGGCGAGGATCTTAAAGCGGGAGAGGAGCGCTCCCTGGAACCGTTTCGGAACCGCTTCGCGTTCGACCAGTTTCCCGTCGATCCGGTAGCGGATCCGGACGCGGTCTTCGAACGGCTCGATGTGGATATCCGAGGCGCGCAGCTGTACCGCCTCGCTGATGATCTGGTCGCAGAGCCGGACGATCGGCGCGTCGCTGGTGTTGTCGCCGAACGTGGCGCTCGTCGGATCTTCGGTTGCCGCCGACTCGACCTGGGTGAAGTCGATCGCCGTGTCGGTCAGGTCGTGGATCATCGAGTCGGCGCTCTCGGCGATATTCTGGCTGTAGTGGCGGTTGATCGCCTCCTGAATCGCCTCCTTCGAGGCGATCATCGGTTCGATCGGCCTTTGGAGGATGAAGCGGAGCTTCTCGAACGTGTCCATGTCGTTCGGGTCGCTCACGACGACCTGGAGAGCGTCGCCGTCTTCCTCGAACGGAAGAACGCAGTTTTCGCGCGCGATCGACTCGGAAATCATCTCGATGATCGCCGGGCGGACCGTCACGTCGCGAAGGTCGACGTAGGGCTTGCCGTATTCCTCGGCCAGCGCCTTGGCGACCTGCTCCCCCGTCACATACTCGAGTTTGATCAGAGCGTCCTGCAGTTTGATCCCGGACGCCTGAGCCAGCTGTTGAGCGTCTTTAACCTGTGTCCGGCTGATCAGGCCGTCCCGGTTCAGGATCTCCAGGTAATTCAGTCTTTTTGCCATAACGGACTCGGAATAATGATGCGTGCGCAAAATCCCCTGAGGCGCAAGTCCCTCGAAAAGACCGTCGCACGGTAAACATAGTCAGACAGGGGGGAGAACGGCTTTTTTGCCGAGCTTCCCCTATATCATAATCTACCCGTAAAATCCTGTCGAGTCAATCATTTCGCCCGATTTGCCTATTTTTTTCTTTCCTTTTCTGCTTTAATGAGTAAAATCAGTATATTGGGAAATTTCGGCTTTCGGAGATTGAAAAACACCGATGATGGTCAGGTTTTTTTGGATCGTTATTCTCCTGGAAATCATTGAAATCGCCGCCGTGCTTCTGCTCGGGTCGGTCTTCGGGTTCGCGCGGATTTTCGCCCTGCTGGCTCTGCTGAGCCTGTCGGGTCTGGTTCTGCTGCGTCTCTCTCCGAAACTTACGGCTCCCCGGCGCGGAAAACACTCGTCTCCCGACGAGAGAATCCTTTTCAATTTCGGGGCGCTTTTGATCACGGTTCCCGGCTTCCTTTCCACACTGGCGGGGATTCCCCTCCTGTTCCGTTCGGGGCGCCTCTTCTGCCGCCGCTTCGTCGCGGCCGAACTGGTGCCGAAACTGCCGGTTCCGATGCAGATATTCGCCTCCTATTTCGGACTGGGCATCTCCCCCCGGTCGGGAGAGACCGCCGGCTCGAGCCGTACCTGGAACCCCTACGGAACGACCGAAACGTCCCAGGATCAGGTCGTCGAAGACAACGACCCCGACGTCGCGACCGCCTATAACGGCGACCTCTCCCCCGAACGTCCGGCTTCGGACGACGACGAAATCATCGACGTCGACTACACGCAGCGATGACCGATTACACCTGGCTCCCTTTTCCGTCTCCGACCCTCGGTTCCGGATCCGACCCCCGTCGGCGCCGGGCTCTGGCCGAGTTTTTGGCGGGGCCGGAGAACCGGCTCGCCGAGACGGCGGTTCGTCTGGTGCTGGGAGGCGTTCCCTTTTTCGCCGACTCCCCCCTTTCGCAGTCCCTCTCGAATAAGGTTCAGCGGGAGAAAGGGGGCGCCCTTGCCAAGAAGGGGGCGCCGCTCGGGCGGGAGGCGTTCGACTGGCGGCTCCCCCCGCCGCGCCGCGGCGGCGAAGTGGCGAAGGTGATCGACTATATGCCCCCGGCGAACCTTCCGGACCTCTTTCCCCTCGTTTTCTACGGCCCGTCGGGATGCGGCAAAACGCAGCTGGCGGGGGGAATCTCCCGCGAGCTGCGCCGGCGCGACCCCCTTTCGGACGGAGTCTTCATCGGGGGGGAGCAGTTCTACCGTTCTCTTTCCGAGGCGATCGGCAGGAATCGCGTCGATCGCCTTCTGGACTTTTTTCTCCGCTGCCGCTACCTGGTCTTCGACAACATCGACGAGCTCGAAGAGTTTCCCGCCGGCGCCGCCGAGCTGCTGGCACTCCTCAAAACCGTCCGGGAGTCGGGCGCGGTGGTGATCCTGACCCTTTCGCGCCATCCCGACCGGGTGCACGGTTTCCCGCCGGCGCTTCGCGCCCGCCTGGTCGGCGGACTTGCCGTCCCGGTTGCCTTCCCCTCGCGCGCGTCCCGCGCGCTTCTGCTCCGCCGTTTCGCCGAGGTCTTTCGGATCAGGCTTCTCGAAGAGACCGAGTCGTTCCTCCTCGACGCGCTCCCCGAATCGCCGGGCGAAATGTACGCCGTCTTCGAACAGCTCTACCACGCGCACCGCTGGAGCGAGACCCTTCCCGACCCGGAGAAAATCAAACTCTTTCTCGAGAAACGCCAAACCCGCGCCCCCCTTTCGCTCGAGGCGATCGCCAAGACGGCGGCACAGGTCTATTCGGTGAAACTGAGCGAACTGCGGAGCCATACGCGGCGCAAGACGGTCGTCAGCGCGCGGAATATGACCCTCTTCATCGCCCGCCGGTCGATCGAGGTGACACTCCAGGAACTCGGCCGCTACTTCGCCGGACGGGATCATTCGACGATCCTTCACGGAATTCGTTCCGTCGCCGAAAAAATCGAGACCGACGACGAGCTGAAACTCCGGTACAATCAGATTATGGACGAGCTGAGCAAAATCGCTAAGATAGGCTGACTTTATCGATTATTCTTTTTTTAACGAAATTTACGATTTTTCG
>CACXFR010000180.1 GCA_902766935.1 uncultured Planctomycetota bacterium
GAAGCGGTGATCTATCCCGAATCGCACGGCGACCTGCTGGCCGAAGCTTCCGAACCGGTACAGCAGAAGATCGCCGCGTCGCTCGAACAGATCGACGTGCCGCAGGACGAAGGGGCCCAGCCGAGCGCCAAGGCGTACAGCATCGCCGACCTTCCCATGGCGAGTCAGCCGACGGCGATCAGCGCGATTCTGCGCGTCGCGCCCGAGGCGGTCTTCCTTCCGACGGCGACCCCGGGCTACTTTGTGATTTACGCCAAACCGAAAGACCAGGAGAAGATCGGCGGAATCCTCGAAGAGATGACCGCCGAAGCGCCGAACCGCCGCGCGCGGCTCGAAAAATACTCGCTGCGGAACGTCGCCTACGCCGACGCGGTCCGGGTGATCGCCGAAATCGCGCCGACGGCCAAACCGAATCCGGGGAAAGACCCGAACCAGGTCTACGTCTGGGCGAGCCAGGCCGATCACGCGCGGATCGCCGAGGCGGTTCAGAAGCTCAACGAAGAGGTCACCGACGGGGTCGTTCCGCGCGTCTATCATCTGAACAAGGCGAACCTGGTTCAGGCGCAGACGGCGATCCGCACCCTCTATCCGACCCAGGTGCAGTCGATCATCGACCTTCCCTCGCGGACGCTGACCGTCAACGCGTCGGCGGTTCATCAGGAGAAGGTCGCCGACCTGATCCGGGAAATCGAACGGAACGACGCCGAAACTCAGCCGCAGATTCAGGTCTTCAACATTACGGGAATCTCGCCGACTCCGATCCTGACGCACCTTCACGCGCTCTACGTGAGCGATCCGGAGTTCAAAATCAACTTCGACGCGCAGAACCAAAGCCTTCTGGTGCAGGGGAGCCCCGAACAGATCAGCAGAACGGCCGATCTGATCGCGCAGATCCGGCGGGGCGGGCTCTCCGATCAGGGGATGATGCCCAAGACCTACACGCTGCGCAACTCCCTGGCGTATTACACCCTGCGGAGCATCTTCCAGCGGCAGGGGCGGACGGTCGACATGCAGCTCGACTATTCGACCGGAAAACTGATCGTGCTCGCCCTTCCCGAAGAGCATCGGACGATCGAAAACGTGCTCGAGGCGCTCGCGCCCGAACCGACGGTTCTGGCGGTCTACGACCTTGCCGAACTCGATCCGGAAACCGCGGCGAACATCATCTCGACGATGCTCGAGAACGACGGCACCTTCGTCGACGTGCAGCCCGACGTCTCGGCGGACAAGCTCTACATTCGCGCGACCGAAAAGAAGCAGGAAGAGATCCGCCGGTTCCTGATCGAAGCGGGAGAGACAAGCCTGCGCGACCGGCCGTCGGGCGGCGCGGTTTCGGCGCGGCCGACGACGTCGATCCCGGTACAGGGGAGCGGGTCGCTCCGAACGATCTATTCCGACGCCGATCTTCACGACGCGGTCGACCGCGCGCTTTCGACGTGGGAGCTGCCCAATCCCGTCCGCGTGGTCAACGAAGGACAGGAGTCGTTGATTCAGACCAAAGAGAATCCGGACGGCGTTCCGCCGAAGCCGTCCGGCGAAACGCCGCCGGCGTCCGAACCGCAAGACGCCCCTTCCGCCGACCGGGAGGGCGCTTCTCTTTTGAACCGTCTGGTTCGCGGCGCGGCGCTCCTTTTGGCCTCGCAGGCGGAACTCGGACAGGCCGCGGCCGGCGGATCCGCCGGGGCGGTTTACGTCGTTTTCAATTCCGACCATTCCGTGTCGATCACCTCGTCCGACACTGCCGCGCTCGACGAATTCCAAGCGCGTCTTCTGGCGATCCTTGAACAGGCGCAGCGGGAGGGCGCCGCCGATTTTTTTGACGGCGCTCCGGCCGAGAGCCGAACACCTCCCTCCGAAAAGACCTCGAAGAACCTCCGCGCCCTGACCCGGCAGCACCGAAAGGCCGCCGAAGAGCATCTGGTGATGGAAGACCGCGACTATTCGGTCTATAAGGTCGAAAACGTGAGCGTCGATCAGATGATCTCGCGTCTGCGCGTCTATATGGCCGACAAACTCGCCGCCCGGCCCGCCCCTCCGGCGACGACCAGCCGCAACGGCGTGACCGTCAAGCCGATTTCGAGCGGCGCGCGCCTTTCGTTTCAGCCCGACAACGTGATGAACACGATTATGGTGAAAGGGAAGAAGGCGGATCGGGAAGAGGCGGGCGCGATGATCGCGCTTCTCGACAAGGCCGAGCTCTTCCCCCAGCCGATCACCAAACCGGTGAAGATTCCGGTTCGGAACACGTCGGTCACCAAGATGGCGCAGCAGGTGCTGAACGTCTTTCAGCTGAAATTCATGACGGTGAAACTTCCCGGCGGTCTCTCCCCCCGAATTCTGCCGAACGTCGACACGAACGTCTTGGAGATCTTCGCGCCGAAAGAACTGGCCGACGAGATCGCCCAGTACGTCAAAGAGACCGACGAGGAGATCCTGGAAGACAAGACAAGCCAGGTCAAGATCATCCCGCTGGAAGAGGTGAACGCCGTCGTCTTCCAGAAGTATATCGACAATCTGAAAGGGCCGCAGAGCAACTATATCCTAGTGAGCCCCTACACGATCAATCCTCAATACACACGACAGCCCCGGCAGTTTTAAGGAAAGAGTTTATGTCCGCCAAAAAGAAGAGCGATCCGTCGACCCCGAAAAAAAACCGTCTCTTTTCCCTGGACGTTCTGCGCGGGTTCGACATGTTCGTCTTTCTTTTTCTGGGTCCCCTGGTGATCGCTCTGGCGCGGGGGCCGCTGGCGGGGCAGTTCGAAACGAAGAAGTTCCTTCAGTCCCTCCTGGCGCAGATGGAGCATTGCACCTGGGACGGGTTCACCCTCTGGGACCAGATTATGCCCCTCTTCCTTTTCGCGTCGGGGGCGGCGATCCCCTACGCCCTGGCTCGGTTCAAGAAATCCGAGGGGGGGCGCGCGTCCTGGCGCTTCTGGTTCCGTCTGGTTCGGCGGTTTCTCCTTTTGTGGGTCATCGGCGCGGTGATTCAGGGGAACCTTTTGGAATTCAGGATCGACTCGCTTCACATTTACTGCAATACGCTTCAGGCGATCGCTGTCGGCTATCTCTTTTCCGCCCTCTTCTACGTCTTTCTGGGTACAGGCGCTCAGGTCGCGGTTACCGCATTTCTCCTGGTCGGGTACTGGGCGCTTGAAAAGTTCATTCATTTTACGGCGTCGGACGGATTCGGCGAGGTCGGCGGGGGGACGTACGTCTATCAGCACACGCTGGCCGAATGGGTCGACCACACCCTGATGGCCGGCCATTGGGCGGGGGACGGCACGCAGACCTGGATCCTGACGAGCATGACGTTCGTCGTCACGGCGATGACCGGCGTTCTGGCCGGGATCATCACCCGGTCTTCGGCGCGGCGGGCGGCGCGGGAAGACGGTCAGACCGAAGAGGCGGCTCCCGTCAGGGAGACTCCGACGAAAGCGCACGCGGGCGTTTTCGTCCAGCTCTTTTTGATCGGCACGGCACTGACTGTCATCGGTTACTTCTGGAGTCGGGTTCCGGCCGGCGTCTTCGGCTACTGCCCGCTGATCAAAAGCGTGTGGACCCCCTCGATGACCCTGATGAGCAGCGGGATCAGTTTCGTCCTCTTTTCGTTCTTCTACCTGATCTGCGACCTCTTGAAGTTCCGCGTCGGATTCCGCTTTTTCACCGTGATCGGCGTGAACGCGCTTCTGGCGTATATCTTCGGCGCGTTTAACGACGGATTCTTCCGCACGAACATTCACGACCTCTTCTACGGGACCGAATCGCATCTGGGGGGGTGGTATCCGGTCCTTTTGGTATGCGTCAATTTCGCGGTCATTTATTTCATCCTCTGGCTCCTCTACAACGCCCGGAAGTTCCTCCGGGTGTAGCGAGAGAGCCCGCGGCGGACGGTCTCCCGGCGTGTTAAGACAAACGCCGACGCTCGGAGATTTTTCCGATTAACACACACGAAAGGAGCGAAGAATGCCTTACATCGCAATCAAGGGGTATCCCAAAGACGACGAGACCAAGAAGAAAGTCGTCGAAAAGATCAACCAAATCCTGCTGGAGAACTGGGGCTGCGCGCAGGACGCGATCTCGATTTCCGTCGAGGAGGTCGCGCCGGAAAAATGGGTCGAGACGGTGGTCGAAAAGGAGATCGAGCCGAACGCCGGCAAGATGTATATCCATAACGGGGAGAAGAAATACCGATAGACCGCCGTTTTGGAGGGAAGGGGCCTTGATCGTTTCCGCGCGGGCTCGCCCCGCGCGGTTTTTCAAACCCCGATTCAGTTCTGCTTCCAGACCCAGCGGAACCAGCGGCTGAGGATGGAAGAGAGAATGAACAGTACCGCGGCCGCGCCGGCGGCGATCAAGGCGGGAGTCCCGAAACAGGCGAACGCGGCGAAAAGAAGCGCCCCGAAGACCGCGGCGGTCAGGAGCCAGACGACCCCGCGGAACAGTCCGCTGTTGAATTTCCTGGCGTTGAACTTGCCTCCGAATATCTTGACAATCGTCCCGATCAGAAGGGTGACGATCCGTGTGACAATC
>CACXFR010000181.1 GCA_902766935.1 uncultured Planctomycetota bacterium
AATCGAGCGTTTCGGCGTTTGGGAAAACCTCTATCTTCCGAAAATCCGCCGCGGGATCAACGTCTTCTACGGGCCGAACGAGGCGGGGAAGACCACTCTTATGCAGTTCATCCGAAGCGGTCTGTATGGCTGCGCCAATCCCGAACGGGCCCGTTACATTCAGATGGCGCTCTACCCGCGGGTCGAGTCCCCCTTCGCCGAAAACCGTCTCTCGCCCACCGAGGTCGAAGAGGCTGACGATCTCCGAAAAAAGTCCGATTCTCCCGAAGAAACCCGCTGGATCGGCGGCGTCCTGACGGTGCAGGACGAATACGGCACGCACCGGCTGGAACGGCGCTACGTCCGCAAGAGCGCCTCGGCGCTTTACGGGGCGAGTTCCCTGGAACAGAAGGCCGGGTTTATCGTTTCGGGCGGGCTCGCCGCCTGGAGCGGACGCTTCTTCCCGATCCCCGGAACGGGGATCGCCGAGTCGCTCATCATCTCGGGGGACGACGGGCAGCGTCTGAGCGACCACTTCGTTCAGTCGATCGTCAACAACGTTGACGAGTCGACCTTTAACAACGTCTTCGCCATCGGTCTGGACGAACTGCAGAAACTCGGGAGCCTGAACGAAACCGACGCCGCGCAGATGCTTTACCGTCTGAGCGTCGGGGTCGACCGCGTCTCGCTCATTCAGGTCCTGCACCAGATCGTCGAAGAACGGAACGAAATCTTTGATATCAAGGGGAAACCGGCGATCCTCGACTCCCTCCTGGCCAAACGCGACGAACTCAACGCCAAGGCGCTCTCGTCGTCGACGAACCTGCGCGAATACGCCGAACTGCGGGGCGAGGTGATCGAGGCCGAAGAGATCGTCCGCCAGTTGGACGAGAAGCTTGCCGCCCACACGCGCCAGCAGCGGATTTACGAAATCGCCCGGCGCGCCGCCCCCTACTGGGATCAGCGCGCCGCCCTGCGGACCGAGCTGGCCGAGTACGGAACGGTTCTCGAAGTTCTGCCGAGCGCGGTCGACGAGGCCGACGGCAAAGCGGCGGCGATCGCCGCCGTCCGCCGCGGTCTTTCGGACCTTGCCTCGCAATACAAAGAGACCCGCAAAACGCTCAAAAACACGCCGTATAACAGGAATATCTGGCGCAGCGCCCCGCTGATCGAGCTGCTCGTCGGCGAGATTCCGCACCTTGAAGTGATTGACGGAAAAATCGACGCCGTCAAGGGCGAAATCGCCGCCGTCCAGAAAGAGCTGAATCTCGAAGAGCAGCGTCTGCGCAGCGCGCGCAGCGGCAAGACCCTCCTGACGCCGACGCTTCTGCGGTCGATCACCGACCCGGCGACCGGTCTGCCGGGCGAGGAGGTGCCGTCCGATGCCGCCGATCGGATCACGCCGCAGCCGCCCGTTCCGCAGGCGCGCGAAGTGGACGATTTCCGCGTTCCCGCCCGCGCGGTCTTTGCCGCGCGCAAGCGGCTTTCCAAAACGCGCGAGCAGGACGCCGAAACTTCCGAACAGATCAAGCATCTGGGAGAGGAGCTTGAACGGGAACTTTCCGCCCGCGGTCAGAAAGATATCGACGAGGCCGCCGCGGAAACCGGAATACTGGTCAGCCAGCTCCGCCGCCGTCAGGAGATTGCCAAACGCCAGGGCGATCTCGATAAGATCAAACGCGAACTGACCCGGCAGAACGGTTTTCTGGTCGCGAACCAGTCGCTTCCCTATCCGGTCACGATTGCCATCGGGATCGGCGTGGCGCTGGGCGGCCTTCTGGCGGTCTTTGCCCTTCTCGGAAAAGGTCCGTTCGACCCGTCGATCGGGATTCTGGGGATCATCGTGGCGGTCGGCATCCTCTTCTACAAGACGGCGATCGAACGGCGGAACTACGCCAAACTCGAAGAGAATCAGCGCCAGCTGGCGTCGGTCATGAAGCGCATCGATCAGGTCAAAGCCGAAGCCGCGGTCATCGATCAGAAATATCCCGCGCCCGGCCAGTCGATCGAAGACCGTCTCGCGAGAGCCGAGGCCGATCTGGCCGCGTTCGAACGGCTCCGTCCTCTGGCGGTCCGCTATAAAGAGACGGTCAATCGGCAGAAGATTCTCGAGAAGCGTCTCGAAATCGCGCGCAAAAGGGTCCGCGGGGCGCATCACCGCTGGGTCGCCTGGCTCAAGGGGGCCGGCCTTTCGCCGACGCTCAAGCCTTCGCATATCAAGGGACTGATTCAGCGGGTCGATTTTGCCGAATCGCTCCGCCGCAAGATCGACGAAAAGAACGCGCTGTTGAATCTCCATCTGCGCGAAAAGAGAGGGATTACCGACAGGCTCGACCTTCTGATGAGCGAGACGGGAACCGTCGCGCAGCCCGGCGCTACCGCGCAGGAACAGATCAACCTTCTGGCCGACAGTCTCGAGACCGTCCGTCTGACCCGTCTGGAGCGGGCCGGACTCTTTAAGAAACTCGCCGGATTCCGGAAAGAACGGACGAAGGTTCTCGGCCGGATCCATCACATGAACGCGGAGCTCGGGGATTACCTTTCCCTCTTCGACTCGAAGTCGGTCGACCATCTCAAAGAGCTTGCCGGCCGGTACCGTTCGCACCAAGATCTGCTCGAACGTCTTTCGACGGTCGACGGTCAGATCAGAGACGTGATCGGCGGCTACTGCGAAGAGGAGGAAATCGGCGGTGTTCTCGACGACGAAAAAGTCCGCCCGAATCTTCCCGCCCTCACCCAGGCGCTCGGCGAACGGATCGAAAAGCTGGCGGCCGACAAAAAAGAGAAGACGCTCCAGATCGGCCGGCTCGAAGAACAGCTGGCCAACCTGGCCGCTCAGCGCGACTTCGTGGGGGACCGTTTCGAAAGCGCCGCGGTTTCGCGCCGGATCGACGAAATGTCGCGGATCTGGCAGAGCCGCGCGGTCGCCTGCAAGATGATGGAAGATATACGCCGCGCCTATGAGAAGGAGCGCCAGCCCGAAACGCTGAAAGAGGCTTCGCGCCTTCTGAACCGTCTGACTGACGGGCTCTACGTGAAGATTTGGACTCCGCTGGGCGAAGACACGCTTTACGTCGACACCAACGACGGACAGACGCTCGACATCGGCTCCCTCTCGCGGGGGACGCGCGAACAGCTTTTCATCGCGATCCGTCTGGCGCTGGCCACTTCGTTCGAGAAGCACGGGGTCAATCTTCCGCTGATCCTCGACGACGTGCTGGTCAACTTCGACAACCACCGCGCCGCGGCCGCCGCCGAAGTGCTGCGCGAGTTCGCCGAATCGGGCCGGCAGATATTCCTCTTTACGTGCCATCAGCACATCTGCAAGACGTTCCTGAAACTCGACCGTCCGGTCTTCGTCCTCCCCGACAAGACGGAAAAGGTGAAGCAGTTCCGGGTGATCCTTCCCCCGTCGATGCAGCAGATGCCGGACGAACCGGAAGATGATTTCGAGCCGAAGCCGATTCCCGCCGAAGACGAGTATGACTCGCCGCGCGTCGTTTCGCCCGTTTCGGTCGCCGTCGCGCATACGGACGCAAAGAGCGAGCCGGTGACCGACGCGGCCGGTCTGAACCTGACCGTGGAGGCGCCTCCGCTCCCCCCTCAGATAGGCGAGTCCTCGACACTCGGCGACGATGACGACGAGGAGTTTCCCGAGGACTCCTGGATGGTCACCGACTCGGAACTCGAACCGGTGAACGACGCGCCCGAACAGCGCGCCGCCGACGACAACGGCGACGAGTGGGATTTCGAAGACGGGTACGACGCCGAAGAGGAGGGAACCGAATTCGCGGAGGACTCGGAGACCTCCGAGGATTCCGAAATCGAAGAGGGTTCGGAAGTCGATGACGACGAGTTCGAGGACGATGACGACGTTGAGTCGGACGAAGAGGATGACGCCGAGTTCGGAGAAGATGACGACGACTTTGTCGAAGGGGACGGCGAGTATCTCGATGACGAATCGGACAGCGACGAATACGGCGAAGCCGACGACGAATCGGACGACGACGAATACGACGAAGCCGGCGAAGCCGACGACGAGTCGGACGGCGACGAATACGACGAAGCCGACGACGAGTCGGACAGCGACGAATACGACGAAGCCGACGACGAACCGGACAGCGACGAATACGACGAAGCCGACGACGAACCGGACAGCGACGAATACGACGAAGCCGACGACGAGTCGGACAGCGACGAATACGACGAAGCCGAAGACGAGTCGGACGGCGACGAGGACGGCGACCGTGCGGGCGATTACGGTCTCGACGAGCCTATGTCGCAGGGGCATTCGTCGATCAGTGCCGACGCCGACTACGACCTTTCCGGCCCTTCGGTGACGAGCGACGCGCCGGAACTTCCCGACGACGGGAGTATCTCGCAGCGGGCGTCCGCCGAGGATTTCGAGGGGGACGACGACAATTTCGAATCGACGGCGGTTTCCGCCGATCAGGTGATCAGCGTCGAGGACGACACGCCGGAAGACGAGCCGAAACGGACCGGATCGTTCGAGTTCTCGACCTGGAACGATTTCGTTCGATCCGATCAGAAAGAGGAATCTCCCGCCGAAGAAGAGCCGGAAGAGTCCGAAGAAGAGAACGAGAACGAATTCATGCGCCGCTATTTCAAACGCGAGCCGCAGGACGAGTTCTTCGAAGACGACG
>CACXFR010000182.1 GCA_902766935.1 uncultured Planctomycetota bacterium
ACCCACCCGTATATCGAAAAACTGATTCCCGGATTCGAGTTCTGAGCCGCGGCGGACAGCGGAGCCGGTCCGATTTCGGCGCGGCCCCTAGCCGGCGGCGTGAGCCATCTTGACGGCGACGCGGACCGCCTCGAACATTCCCGCGGTGGTGGCGGTCCCCTTCCACGCCCGATCGAAAGCGGTACCGTGCGCGACGCTGGTGCGGATGATCGGCAGACCCAGCGTAACGTTGACGGCGCGGAACATTCCCATCAGTTTGACGGCGATATGCCCCTGATCGTGTATCATGGCGACGATCCCGTCGTAGGCTCCCTCCTGGGCGGCTTTCATCAGCGTGTCGCTCGGGTACGGACCGGCCACGGCCAGACCGTCGGTAGCGGCCTTTCTGACCGCCGGAGCGATTTTGCGGATTTCCTCGTCTCCGAAAAGACCGTTCTCCCCATTGTGGCAGTTCAGCGCGCAGACGCCGATTTTCGGTTCGCTCCCTTTCATGATTCGGGCGAAATCGCGCACCAGGTAGATCTTTTCAAGAACCGATTTGCGGGTGATCTGCGCGAAGACGTTCTTCATCGCCGTGTGGAGCGTGACGTGTACCACGGAGAGCCCCGTTCGGGAGACGAGGTTCTCGCCCGGGCCGAGGAAGAGCATCATTCCGAAATTTTTCACGCCGCACCGTTCGGCCAATATCTCGGTGTGCCCGGGGTAGTGATGTCCCGCGAGGTTGAGCGATTTCTTGTTCAGCGGAGCGGTGACGATCGCCGCCGCCTCGCCGGAAAGCGCCGCGTCGATCCCCCGGTTGAGCGAGAGCCACGCGGCCTCCCCCCCCGCGCGGGAGATTTCGGCCGGGGGAAAATCGAGAAGGGCGTCGGGGATCGTTTTCAGGCAGGGGATCTTTTTCGGACCGAAATGACGGCGGTAGTCGATTTTTTTCAGGTCGGCCGGCGAGTCGATCTGGACCACGTCGGCCGGAACACCGCGCAGACGCGCGGCCCGGCGGATGATTTCCGGATGTCCGAAGACGACCGGACGCGACCGCGGGATCCCGTCTTTGCCGTTTCTGAAAAGACCGGACCAGGCGCCGGCGATGATCTCGGGCCCGACGCCGGCCGGGTCGCCCATCGTCAGAGCTAGGAGGGGGGCGTCGGAATGATTTTTGCTCATACGGATCTCCTTTAAGGGTAATCCCGGCGGCGTGAACGCCGCCGGAAGAAAGCGTTCTAGCGGTTCTTTCCCGGGTGAAAGAAAATGTCGGGGTCGTCCAGCGGAATGTCGATCGTTCCGGTATTGGTGAGGAATTTTACGTTCGCGACGCGGGCGAAAGAGGGACCGAAGACATCTTGCACCAATCCGACCCCGTAGTCGGGATGGCGGAGAAGTTCGCCCGGTTTCGGTTCGCTTTCCCCGCTGACTTTTTTCCAGCCGGGGGACTTGGCGTGCGTGTTCTTTCCGGCCAGGTCGGAGCCGGTTTTGATTTGGGCCGAGAGGAAGCGTTTTGTCTTTGCCGGGGGGCTCGGGGGCGCGTGTCCGCGGCGGACGTCGCTTTCGCCTTCCGGCGTTGCCGTTCCGCCGGGCGGTTCGGACGGGGAGCGTTTCGGCCGGACCGGCCTGAGCCGGCCCGCCGGAACGAGGTTCCCCTCGTCGTCGAAGACCATTTCGTTCGTCTTCTCGGGCGGCTCGGGTTCGCAGTATTCGTCGACTTCGAACGTCAGTCCGTCTTCGGTTGTTTTCAGAATTTTTGGCGCGTGCGGGGCGCGTTTTCGGCGCGGCGTTCCGACGGACGCCCGGCCGACCGCGGCGAAGTCCTCTTCCGTGGTATCCTCTTCCGGCATCTCTTCGGCCGAGGCCAGATAGTCGGAAAGAAGACACCCTTCCGACTCGTCCGGCTCGACCGCGCCGCCCCGGATTTTCTTAAAGACGGCATCCGCCTCGCAGACGTCGACCAGGTCGGGATCGGCGGTGATTTCGTGAAGAAAGGTGCTCAGAATGGTCGGCATGTAACTTCCGCGGAACTCGCGGTATTCGGCGCGGCTGATGCGCAAAATCTCCTTGGCGCGGGTGATTCCCACAAAGAGAAGACGCCGTTCCTCTTCGATCTGTTTCTTTTCGCTTTTCGAACGTTCGTGGGGGAGGATGTTCTCTTCGACCGCCACAATGTAAACGACGGGGAACTCCAGTCCCTTCGCCGCGTGAAGCGTCATCAGACTGACCCGGTCCGACTTGTCGAGCGCGTCGACGTCGCTGGTCAGCGCCGTCTGTTCGAGGAACCGCCCGAGCCGGTCCGACGTCTGAGTCTGGTCGTCCCAGAAGGGGACGTCGTCAGCCGCGGCCTGCGACTCCTCTTCGTCGAACATTTTGTCGAACTCCCGCACGTCGGAGAGGAGTTCCTGCACGTTTGCCAGACGCTGTTTGTCCTCTTCGCTGTTCGAGTCGAAGAGCGCGAGGTATTTCGTCTCTTGCAGAAGGAGGGAGAGAAGGACTTCCATATCCGAGTCGACCGCCGCGGCAGCCAGACGGTCGATCATTTCGGTGAAACGGCCGATCGCCCCCCGAACCCGGGTCGAAAGTTCCGGAATTTCGCCGCAGCGTTTGGCGGCGGCGAAGAGGGAAAGACCGCGCGATTCGGCGAAGACGCGGATCCGCTCGAGCGTCGTTTTGCCGATCCCGCGCGTCGGAAGGTTGACGATCCGCTCGAACGAGACGGTGTCGTCGTTGTTGTATATCAACTGAAAATACGCCAGAATGTCTTTGACTTCTTTCCGACTGAAGAACTCGAGTCCCCGTACCAGGAGAAAAGGGACTCCCTTTTGCCGGAGCGCACGTTCGAGATTTCGCGAAAGGGCGTTCATGCGGAAGAAGATCGCGTAGTCGCCGGGGGAACGGCCGCCGGCGGCGATCTCGTCGGCGATTTCGGCGGCGATCACCTCGGCTTCCTCCTGCTGATTGTAACAGCTGAGGATCCGCGGTTTCTCGCCCCGCCGCCCCAGGGTGAAGAGCTCCTTTTCCTTCCGCTGTTTGTTGTGGCGGATCAGCTCCGAGGCGACCGCGAGGATCGCGCCGGTGCTGCGGTAATTCTCTTCGAGCCGTACGACCTTGACCTGCTGAAAATCTTTTTCGAATTCAAGAATGTTGCGGATATTCGCCCCGCGCCAGCCGTAGATCGACTGGTCGGGATCGCCGGTGACCGCCAGGTTGGGAAAGTCGCGCGAAAGAGCGCGGACGATCGCGTATTGCACCAGGTTGGTGTCTTGGTATTCGTCGACGAGAATGTACCGGAATCGGGAATCGAGCCGGGCTCGGATCTCTTCGTGGTTTTTCAGCAGGAGCGCCGTTCGCAAAAGAAGATCGTCGAAATCGACGGCTCCGGCCCGGTAAAGGGCGGCCTGGTACTTGGGGTAGATTTCTTCGACGGCCTTGCCGATCAGACTCGTTTCGCTGGCGCGGTAATCTTCGGGGAGAACAAGCGCGTTCTTTGCCCAACTGATCGTCGCTAAGATTTTCACGGCGTCGCATCCGCTCGGGAGGGAGCGACGGTCGACGATCCCTTCGATCAGGCGCCGGGAAGCTTCGGTGTCGTAGATGGTGAAGTTCGGCGTCAGGTGCGCCTCTTCTGTATAGCGATGCAGTATCCAGAGGCAGAAACTGTGGAACGTGCCGATCCAGACGTGTTTGTCCGGGATCAGAAGGGAGAGACGCTCCCGCATCTCGTCAGCGGCCTTGTTGGTGAAGGTGAGCGCCGCGATGCTGTAGGGAGGAATCCCCTCTTCGATAAGGTGGGCGATTCGGTGGGTGACCACGCGTGTCTTGCCGCTCCCGGGCCCGGCCAGAACCAGGAGCGGTCCGTCGACGTGCGCGACCGCCTCCCGCTGCGGTCCGTTGAGTCCGTGAAATAAGCGCGATTCCATTCTTCCCTTGGCGTTCTTTCGGTTATTTTTCCTGGAAAACGATATTTTTCCGGCACCAGTCGATCTGCCGTTCGAGTTCCTTTCGGGTCAGAAAGATCTGTTGGACGACCGGCTTCGGATTGAAAGCGTCTTCGGCGCGGTGGTTCTGCTGATCAGCCGGAGCGTCGGATTCGGATTTCGACATCTTCAGCGCGTCTTGGATCCGGATCACCTCGTCCTGGAGGGCCGAAAGCCATTCCGGAAGCTCGAAACCGATCCCCGACTGTTCGCTGGCCAGACGCTCGACC
>CACXFR010000183.1 GCA_902766935.1 uncultured Planctomycetota bacterium
CTGATGGCCGCCGATATTATCCTGTATGACTCGAACCTGGTTCCCGTCGGGGAAGACCAGATGCAGCATATCGAGGTGGCGCGCGACGTGGCCGGGAGTTTCAACCATTTGTACGGCGAGGTCTTCGTTCTTCCGAAAGGGAAAATCCTGGAAGACGGAGGGAAGGTTCCCGGCACCGACGGCGAGAAGATGTCAAAGAGCTACGGCAATACGATCGACTGCTTTACCGAGCTGAAGGCGCAGCGGAAGAAGATCATGCGGATCCAAACCGACTCGCGTCCGATGGAAGAGCCGAAAGATCCGGAGATCGATCCGCTCTATCAGCTCTACTCTCTCTTCGCCACGGACGAGCAGAAAGCCGAAATGGCCGCGCTTTACCGCCGGGGCGGGTTTGGCTACGGACAGATCAAAAAAGAACTGGCCGACGCCGCCGAGGCGTATTTCGCGCCGGCGCGCGAGCGGCGTGCCTACTTCGAAAGCCACCCGGACCTGGTCGACGACATCCTCCGCGAAGGGGCGCAGCGCGCCCGCGCCAAGGGAAAAGAAGTTCTTCTGCGCGCCCAGGCCGCGTGCGGAATCCGCGGACCGAAAGAGTAATTCACAGACAGATTGAGAACTGCGTTTCCATGTCACATCAGATCGCGGCGTTCGGCGAAATCCTTTGGGATATGCTCCCCTCCGGCAAACAGCTCGGCGGGGCGCCGGGCAATTTTGCCTATCACAGCCACGTGCTCGGTTCCGACGTGATGGTGATTTCGCAGGTCGGCAACGACGTGCTGGGACGCGAGATCACCGCCGAACTGAACAAACGGAACATTCCGGTCGATTTTATCGGGATTGATCTGGAACGGCCGACCGGAACCGTCGAGGTCGAGCTCGACCGAATGGGGCATCCGGCGTACCAGATCATCGAAGACGTGGCGTGGGACGGGATCAAGCCTTCCCGCGCGGCATTTCTCTACGCGACGGAGGTCGACGCGATCTGTTTCGGGAGCCTGGCCATGCGCGGTGAAGAGAACCGCGTCTCGTTCTCCTCGCTGATCAACGGCGTGCCGGGCCGTGCGCTCCGCGTTCTCGATCTGAATCTTCGCGAACCGTTCTACACCGAAAGGACCCTTCGTTCGCTCCTTTCGGTCTGCAACGTTCTGAAGCTGAACGATGACGAGCTGATCATCCTGGCCGGAATCCTGAACAAGGAGTTCCGTCCCGAAACGTTTTTCGACGAAGGAGGGGCGGAAACCGTGACTCTTTCGTCGGGCGCGCGGGCGTTTATCGACTCGCTCATCGATTATTATTCCCTGAAATACTGTATCCTGACCTGCGGGGCGAAGGGAAGTTTTCTGCTTGACGGCAGCGGCATCCTTTCCCGGCTTGAAAGCACTCCGGTCAAGGTGGCGAGTACCGTCGGCGCCGGCGACGCGTTTACGGCGGTCTGCGTCAACGGGTTCCTCAACGGGGACGACCCGGTCGAGATCCATCGGCGCGCCGTCCGCTACGCCGCCTACGTCTGCACCCAGCCGGGCGCGATGCCGCCGGTCACCCCCGAACAGCTCAAAGATTGGGGGTTTAAAAGCGGAGAGTAACAGAGTCGGCATCGGCGGGGCCGCCGTCCGACTCGCGTTTGTCAAATCATTTTTTTGAAAGGTATGTTATGAATCTCACCGACTCGAAATACAACAGGTTCGCCCTGGTAAAAGAGATGCTTCAGACCGTCGACGTCATCCGCGGTTTTGATTTCGGCCGGACGGCCGCCGCCGCCAAGACGGTGAAGGAGACGGGGCGTCTCTTCCTGACCGGCGAAGGTTCGAGCCGCATCTTCCCGGCGAAAAGTTTCATGTACGGCGTCCTGAAACGGGGACTGCCGATCGCGGTCGCGACCGACGGAAGTTTCCAGGCCGCGGAATACGATCTCTCCGACTGGGTGGTCGCCGGCGCTTCGAACAGCGGCCAGACCAAAGAGGTGATCGCCCTGATGAAAAAACTCGGCGAGTCGGGCCATCATAAACGGATCGGGATCACCGCGCATGAGGGGACGACCCTTTCCGAAGTGACCGACGAGTGTTTCGTTCTTTCGTGCGGGAACGAGGACGCCGTCGCCGCGACGAAGAGCGTCATCGAGCAGGGGCTCGTCTACCGTTCGATCCTCTGCAATCTGATCGACTGCCAGTGTCCGGAAAACAAAGAGAAGGCCGCCGACCTTGCCGCCGAGGTGATGCAGACGGAATACGATCCGGCGATCATCGAAAAACTCGCCAAGGCGAACCTTCTCTATTTCGCCGGCCGAAACAACGGCGTGGCCGAAGAGCTGACGCTCAAAACGAACGAAATCACCCGCAAAAAGAGCGACTACCTCGAAGGGACCTATCTCCTTCACGGGGTCGAAGAGGTGATGAGCGCCGGGGACGCCTGCATTCTGATCGATCCGTTCCCGAGCGAGTACGGCAAGATCAAGGAATTCATCGAAGGACGCGCCGGGCTGACGGTGATCGCCGTCGCCAACGAAGAGACCCCGTTCCCGACGATCAAGCTTCCTCAGCTGGTCGGCTACGATCCCTTCCTCCAGCTGATGGCCGGGTGGAACCTGCTGGTTCAGATCGGGATCGCTCTGGGGATTGATCTCGACAAGCCCGAACGGGCCCGCAAAGTCGGCAACCAATTCGAAGGGTGATCGTGTATGTCCGAAGTCGCCGAGCAGCTTCGCTGGAAAAAGTTTCCTGTCCTCGATGACGGTTTCGTCTGCCTGGTCGATTGGATGGGATCCGACGATGCGGTGGTTCAGGCCGCCCGCGTCAGTTACGGCGCGGGGACCAAGCGCGTCTCCGACGACCGGACGCTGATCCGCTATCTTCTGCGCCATCAGCACACGACCCCGTTCGAAATGGCCGAGATCAAGCTGTTGGTCCGCGTTCCGATGGACTCGTGGCGGCAGTGGGTCCGTCATCGAACCGCGTCGATCAACGAGTATTCGACGCGCTACTCGATCGCGATCGACTCGGCGTACAGCACCCGGCCGGATGGCTGGCGTCTTCAGGCCAAGTCGAACCGGCAGGGGAGCGAAGGGACGTTCCCCCCGGAAGAGGGGGAACTCCTCAGCCGCGAAGAAGCCGAGTTCCATCAGACGGCGCGGGATATCTACTCCCGCCGTATCGAGCGGGGAGTGGCGCGCGAGCAGGCGCGGAAGGATCTTCCCCTTTCGACCTACACCGAGGCGTACTGGAAGGTGGATCTGCACAACCTGCTTCACTTTCTGGCCCTTCGGATGGAGTCGAACGCTCAGATCGAGATCCGTTCTTACGCCGAGACGATCGCCCGGGAGATCGTCCGTCCTCTCTTTCCGGTCACGTACGAAGCGTTCCTCGATTATCGCTTCGGCGCCATTTCCCTTTCTCGGCTCGAACAAGGTGTGATCGAGCGCCTGGCCGCCGCGGGGAAGGTTCCCGCCTCTGCGGAAGATTTCCTGGCCGCTCAGGACGACGCCTGGCGGGGTCTGGAGAGGTGCCGCGAGCGGGACGAGGCGCTGGCCAAACTCCGGCGGCTCGGTTTGGTGCGGCCGGAATGAGTTTTCCTGAAAAGAACGCCCTTTGCGGGGCGTTTTTTTTGAGCCTGTTTTTCAGTGTGAAGTGTAAATTGCGGTTAGACGCCGTCATTGTGAAAGTCCGTTTGCCATGAGATATCTCGTTCTGTCATCCGCCGTTGTCTGGACTACGGCGGCGTTTCTCTATGCCGCGAATCCGGCGCTTATTCCCGCCGACCGGCCGATGTCGCTTCCCGAAGAAGTGACGGCGATTTCGACCGAGTCTTCCGCGGACGCCGCCGAGGCGCCGGCGCCGCCTTCCGCCGAAAAACCCGCGGTTCCTTTCGGCGAAAAGTCGGCGGCGCCTTCTTCCGCAAACCCCGTAGCGCCCGCCGCCGGCGGGGGAGCGCTCGATTCCGACTCGTTTTCTCGTTCGTTCGATCGGGCGTTCGACGAAGTGCTCGCCGAAACCGCGCCGGAGCTGCGCTTCGACGAGACCGACGAAAAGGAAAAATTGGAACCTGTTTCGGATTTCCTTCTGACGCAGCAGACGGCCGCCCTGCGCGAGATGTTCGAGGAGGCGGTTCCCTCCGCGCTGGCCTGCGAACGGCTGCCGGGCGCGAAAGCGCGGCGTCCGTTCATTTTCGCCCGGCGCGACGACGGGGAGTTTCGCTGTCTGATTACCGGCGGGGTTTTTGATATGACGCCGGGCGAAATTCTCTTTACCGGCCGGCCGTTTGACGCGGCGCTCGGCGAGGACGGCGGCGTCTTCTTCATCCTGAGAAGAGAAGGGACCTCGGAACTTGTTTATTCCCGTGCCGGGAACTTTACCGCCGATCCCGGCGGGTCGCTCTATCTGGAATGGAACGGCCAGCGGTATTTCCTGGATCCGGGCGGCGTCGCCGCGCCCGGCGACGCTCATCCTCTTGCCCGGTTTTCCAATCCCCAGTTTCTGGAGTCGGATGACGGCGTCCTTTTCCGTCCGACCGAGATGTCGGGGATCGCCTCGCCCATTAACCCGCCGCATGAACGACGAGCGCTGATTACCCCGAGGGCGCTCGAAAACTCCAACGCCCGCCTCGATCTGCTCCTGCGCTGTCTGAGGCAGACGATGGAGTCACCCCTTGCGGAAAACGGGGAAATCCAATAAAATGACCCTCCGATCACTGTTATTCAAAGGGTAATCCGTTTATGGCCGTCGAAAAAAAGCGCCGAACCGACACTTTCAGCCGCCGGATCAACGAGGTCGTGTTCGATCACCTGAACCGAATGAACCGTATCGCGCCGAACGAGTCGGTCGACCGGGTTCAGTCGTATCTGGGGGGGCTCGACGTGGCGCTGATCGATTCCGACGAGGAGAAAGACCGACAGACCCTGATTCTCCGCCTGGGAAACCAGAGCAGTGCGCTCTTCGTCTTTCGGATCGACGACTTTCTCCGGGATCTCGCCGAATTCTGCGGCGATAAGATCGACTCGATCTACGTCATCGAGACGAAACCGGACGCGCGGAACAAACAGCAGTGTCTTTCGACGCTCGATATCACTTTCGGCGGCAAGTTGCTTGACGAATGGCTCGAGGTTCCCAACGGCGCCGGGCTGCGGATCGACGTCGTGACGCTCAAAGGGATCGAGGGACAGGAAACGCAGAACGTCGTCAAAGCCCTTCATATCACGCGGCTCGAAGACGGGTCCTCGTCGCTCGACGTCGAATTGCCCGAAATGGTCGATCTTTTCGAAAACGCGATGGCGTGTAATTTCAACGAAACGCTGGTCGATTGGCTTCGAACCGAGATGAGGACGTCCGAGGTCAAATTCAGCGCCCAGGAAGAGGCATTCCGCCTGATCATCGAGCGGTTCACCCGGCAGATCACCTCGGGGAGCCGGTCCGACGGGAAACCTTCGCCGGGGGGATGAAGTTTCCGCAGCGGCGCCGAGACGATCTTTTTTAAAAAATCGGGACAAAAAACCGGGCTTTCGGGCGTCCGCGCCGTAATCAGATGATCGGACGTCCCTTTTTTTCTGCAGCCGCGGCAAATCTGTTACAGTCGAAACCGTGCGGCGCGGTAAAAATGTCATCGAAGGTGTCCGCGTTTGCAAGGGACGCATTTTTCGATTCGAAAGAGGACGCCGGACTGATACCGGCGTCCGTTCCGTGCGCGGAACTTTCGTGTACCCGCTCCGTTTAGTTTTTTTTCGCACGGAACTTGATGCGGAAACCGCAAGTATTGAATTTTCCGTCTGCCGAAAAAAAAAGAAAAAGAGCGCGTCAATTTTCCGAAAAGAGAACTGATAGCCGAGCTATCGACTGTGGTTTTCGTATAGAGAATGGAAACCGCCCCGCCTCGCCCTCGCTGTTGATAAGACAGGCCGCTTTGTCAAGATGAGCAAAGACGAAATTTCATTTTTTTCGGGGGAAAAGCGGCCAGGTTGTTGTTTTTTTCGGCGAAACCGTTACAATCGCTATGGTCGGGCCGATTTTCTTTGACAATAACCTCGCTTCGGATTATTAATAGTAGCAGGGGAATGTCGGCTGTTAGCGATCCGAAGCGGCGGCCGGGGCGGCGTGAAAACCACGGTCGATCAGGTTATGTTTACTCTGTAAACAGTGGAGGTGTTGATTTTGTTCGATTCTGATGCGTTTCAGGAACAGGATGATGATTTCGGTTTTCGTGACGAGGACAACGACAGCGAAGACCTGATTGACGGCGTTTCTTTGGGCATCGACGACGACGATGACGAAGAAAACGAGGATATCGGAAGCGCTTCCGCCGAAGAAGAGGACGGCAGTTACGAGTATTCCGATCTCGAGGGCGGTTCCGGCGAATCATTCGATCCGGTTCGTATGTATCTGACCCAAATGGGGGAAATCCCCCTCCTGACGCGTCAGCGCGAGGTTCAGCTCGCCAAGCAGATTGAACGGATGCGCCGTAAGTTTCGAACCAAACTGCTCGAATGCGACTACGTTTTAAGAAACGCCACGCAGACGCTTCATCGGATCGCGACGGGGAGCATTCCCTTCGACCGCAATATCCAGGTGGGCGACGGCGATTTTGAAAAGCGCGAGATTCAGGCTCGTTTTCAATGCAATCTGGCGACGCTCGACATCATTCTCCGTAAGAATCAACACGACTACCGCATCGCGACCAGCCGCCGCCGCTCAAAGAAAGAGCGCGCCAAGGCGTGGCACGATCTCGGAATCCGCCGCCGCCACGGCGTTCGTCTGGTCGAGGAACTCGGCCTGCGCACCCAGCGGATTGAAGGGATGATCGAAACCCTCGAAAAATACAGCGCCCGCGTCGACGAGCTCCAGAGTTGGATCGCCGAGCATAAGTCCGCGGGGCGTCCCCAGCACGAACGGGCGCATTGGGCCGAAGAGTTCCGCAGTATTCTGCGCACCACTCAGGAAAGTCCGACGAGCCTGCGCAACCGGGTCAAGGCGCTTCGTGAGATATTCGAAAAGTATCAGGAAGCGAAGCAGGGGCTTTCCGAAGGGAACCTGCGCCTGGTCGTTTCGATCGCCAAGAAGTACCGCAACCGCGGCCTGAGTTTCCTCGACCTGATCCAGGAGGGGAATGCCGGTCTGATGCGCGCGGTCGATAAGTTCGAGTACCGCCGTGGGTTCAAGTTCTGCACCTACGCCACCTGGTGGATCCGCCAGGCGATCTCGCGCGCGGTCGCCGATCAGAGCCGAACGATCCGTATTCCGGTTCACATGGTCGAGACGCTGACTAAAACCCGCAACGTCAAACGCGACCTGACCCAGCAGACCGGTCGGGAACCGACGCTCGAAGAAGTCGCCCAAAAGGCTGAAATGTCGACCGAGGAAGTCCGCCGCATCGAGGCGATGAACCGCTATCCGATCAGTCTTGACCGCCCGGTCGGCAACAGTGAAGACAGCCATTTCGGCGATCTGCTCCCCGACGGGGCCGCCGAGTCTCCGGCGGTCGGCGCCTCTCGGGAGGCGCTTCGGCGCGAGATTCAGGTCGCTCTCAAAACGCTCGGTTATCGTGAGCGCGAGATCATCCGCCTGCGCTACGGCCTGGGCGACGGTTACAGCTACACGCTCGAAGAGGTCGGTCACATTTTCCGCGTCACGCGCGAGCGTATTCGCCAGATTGAGGCGAAGGCGCTTAAAAAGCTCCAGCAGCCGATGCGAAGCCAGAAGCTCGTCGGTTTCATGGATTGAGATTCCACCGAGAGGGTCGGCCGCTCGGCCGACCCGAGGTCGGTCCTTCCGCGGTTCTTCGCTCCTCTTTTTCTTCTAAACTTTTTCTCGGCGCGTTCCGAATTGTGAAAAGACGGTTTCACAAAAAGAACATGCGGGTGATGTTGCCAATTCCGGGAAATCGCGATAATATAAGCAGTAATATTTTTTCGGCTCGGCCTTCCCTTTAGAGAGCGGAACGCCGGCCTGTTTCGGTTTGTCAGAAAGTAGAGACGACAGTTTTGGTTTATTCCGGGAATTTTCAAGAACAGGACGATTGCTTCGGGGATCGCGACGAACGCCGCGGCGTCTCCGACGGTCCGCTCCCCCGCGATTCGGAGAACGAATACGGGGCCGCGGCGTTGGGGGACGGTCTGTCTGCCGACGATTCCGACCCGGATGTACTCGCCGCGCTCGAGGGGGGAGCGGAGGATCTCCCGCAGCACGATGATCCCGTTAAAATCTATCTGTCCCAGATCGGGGAGATCCCCCTTCTGGCTCGTGAGGACGAAATTCGCCTCAGCCGGCGGATTGATGTCGAACGCCGGAAGTTTCGCCGCGCGGTTTTGGCGTCAGGCTACGTCCTGAACAATTTCACGAGGCTTCTTCACGGCGTGGTCTCGGCGGAAAAGCTCTCCGACAAGATCGTCAAGACAAACGACAGCGGTTGTTCGAAAGAGGAGACGCGCGCGCGGCTTTCGCTCAACGTTTCGACCCTCGACAGAATCCTTGAAGAGAACCGGCGCGATTACCGAACCGCGGCCTCGCGCCGCCGTTCGGCGGAAGAAAAAAAACGGGCGTGGAACGGGTTCGTGCGGCGGAGCCGGCGCGCCGCGCGTCTGATTGACGAGCTCGGTCTGCGGATGAGGCTGATCGAAGAGATGGCCGAAACCCTGAAGAAATTCAGCCGGCGGATCGACGAGATCCGCGCGGTTCTTTCCGGCGGGGAAGGGACGCCGCTTTCCGAAAATGAGCGCGCCGAACTGCGCCAGGAGTTCCGGCATATTCTGCGTCTGACCCAAGAGTCCCCGACGAGCCTGCGCCACCGAGTCCGCATTCTTTCGACATCCTACGACGCGTACTGCGAATCGAAAAAACTTCTTTCCGAAGGGAATCTGCGTCTGGTCGTCTCGATCGCGAAGAAGTACCGCAATCGCGGCCTTCCCTTCATCGACCTGATTCAGGAGGGGAACGGCGGGCTGATGCGGGCGGTCGAAAAGTTCGAGTACCGCCGCGGAAATAAGTTCTGCACTTACGCCACCTGGTGGATCCGTCAGGCGATCTCCCGCGCCCTCTCCGATCAGAGCCGAACGGTCCGCGTTCCGGTTCACATGGCCGAAACGACCGCCAAGGTGCGTCGGGCGAAACGGATGATCCAGCAAAAGACCGGACGGCAGCCGACGCTCGAAGAAATCGCCGCCGCCGCCGGAATGTCGGTCGAGGACGTCCGTCAGATCGAGCAGGTTGACCGCGCTTCGGTCAGTCTCGACCGTCCGGTCGGGAATAACGAAGACAGCACCTGCGGCGATCTGATTCCCGACACGAACGCCGAAAGTCCGATCGACAGCGCCGCGTTTTACGACTGCCGCCATCGGATCAACCGGGCGCTTCACAAACTCGGGTACCGCGAACGGGAAATCATCCGGCTGCGGTATGGTCTGGGGGACGGACATTGTTATACGCTCGAAGACGTCGGGCGCATCTTTTTGGTCT
The DNA here is from genome assembly GCA_902766935.1 of uncultured Planctomycetota bacterium. GTDB lineage: Bacteria > Planctomycetota > Planctomycetia > Pirellulales > Thermoguttaceae > RUG695. Next base: position 9,432 of record CACXFR010000183.1, read on the forward strand.
CGCGCGAGCGGATCCGTCAGATTGAAAATAAGGCGATGAAAAAACTGCGGATGCCCGATCTGAGCCAATTTTTCGTCGGGTACGTCGACTAGGGACGCCGCTCCTTTTCGCGCCGCGGAATCCGACCCGCGGCGTTTTTTATTTTCGTTTTTTCATTAAACGCACAAAGATAAATTTTTTTATTTTGTTTTTGATATTCCGCCCCTCTTGACGATGATCGGAATCATTCTAGAATTTGCCCTGCCGTTTTTACGAGTGGGCGCGCTGTGCTTCGATCGCGCCCGCTCTTTCCGTAAATCAAAAACCGAATTGAAAAAAGGAGGCGCTCTGTTTTTTAAAGGCGCGATAGATTAACCGTATTGCGAGAGGAGTTTTTACCATGGAAACCGAATTTGTTAACTGTAGTGCTGAGAATCTGTACACCGTGGTCAATTGGCTGCCGTCGGATCTCGCGGCGGACAAAGTCGTCTTCTTCCCGGACGCCTGCCCGAGCGCCGCGCCTCTGCCGACCGGTGTCGCCGTTCATATTCCCCGCGGGGAAGAGTGGCGCAAGTTCGCGCTGTCGGATATCGGCTGCGGTATGCTCCTCCTGGAATCGGACATTCCGAATTCCGAGGTTTACCACTGTGAGCAGTGGAACAAAGAATGGGACGGGCTCGGTCTGATCCTGAAAGAAAACCGAAACAAACTCGGCGATTTGGGCGGCGGAAATCACTTTCTGGACGCTATCGTCGACTATGAGACGGACAAGCTTTCTTTCCTGATCCATACGGGATCGAGGCACGAATCGAATTCCCTGGATAACTACCTGGACAATCCGAAGGAATTCGGTCTGGAATACGAGCGCGTCACCAAATGGGCGGCAAACAACCGCGCCGCGATCGGGGAATTTACGGAAAAGGTGTTCGGCAAGTGCAGGAAGATCCTCGACACGGTGCATAACAGCTACGAAATTCTTTCCGACGACAGCGTCATTATCCGCAAGGGGGTCATTCGGGTGAACGAGGGCGACCTGACGGTTCTGCCGAGTTCGATGAACGGCGACATTTCGCTGCTGCGTATCAAGCCGTCGATCAAAGATGTCCTGAATTCGATCAGCCACGGAACGGGCAGAACGATGTCCCGGAGCGAAGCGAAGAAATTCGCCGAGTCGTTGGATTTTCAGAAGCTCAGAAGCGGAATCTACATCCCCGAGTATATTCAGGACACTTCTTTGCGAACGGAAGGCCCGCACTGCTATCGGGATCTGAACAGCTGTCTGGAACTGCTGAAATCGTACGCGGAAGAGGCGAGACGCTACGCCGTCGTGGCGTATTTGGGGAGTCTGTAAATCTCCGCTCCCGAAAGATGGGGGCGTAGACCGCGAACGGCCGGCAGGCATTCCGCCTCTCGAAGGGGCGGGATGCCTGCATTTTTTGCAGGATATGTTTCTCGGATCCGCCGCGCCGAAGATGACAATTCAAACCGGCAGGGGACGCGATTTCCGTCGAGCGGCCGGGCCTACGGCCTGCGCTTGGCGACCTTGATGTTGAAAAGGCCGAAGATGTCTTCCTGGGTCAGGCCGAGGGACGGCTCGATGCCGCGGGCGCCCGAGAGGACGGTTTCGGCCAGAAGACGTTTCTCTTCGAGAATTTTGTCGATTTTCTCTTCGATCGTGTTCAGACAGAGGAAACGGGTCACGGTGACCGGTCCGGCGGCGCCGATTCGGTGCGCGCGGTTGATCGCCTGATCTTCGACCGCGGGATTCCACCAGCGGTCGAACAGAAAGACATACTCGGCGAACTGAAGGTTCAGTCCGACGCTCCCGGCGCCGTAACTCATCAGGATGACGCTGCAGTCGGGGTCGTCGCGAAAGCGGAGGATTTCCTCTTCCCGCCTCGCGCCCGGGATCTTTCCGTGATATTCCGCCGGGTGATACTCTTTCAGAAGGAGCCGGAGACGGTTGATCGTGTCGACCCACTGGCTGAAAACGATCGCCTTCTGCCCGTTCTGAGCGACCTCGTCGATGTCGGCGGCGAGACGTTCGAACTTGGCGCTTTCGCCGGTGACCGGGTCGAAGTTGCAGATCTGTTTGAGCCGGAGAACCAGTTCGAAAGCGTGGGTCATCGTGATCGAGTCGCCGAGCTGGTTCAGACGGATTTCTCCCTCTTCGGCGGCGAGACGGTAGCTTTCCCCCTGCTCCCCGTCCAGATCGATCAGCGCGTCGCGGATCAGAATCGGGGGGAGGTCTTTCAGCACGTCTTTCTTCTGCCGCCGGAGAATATGCTCGCCGACGATGTCGCGCATGTGGCGCGGCGTCAGGCCGCTTTTGAGGTAGCCGGGGGAGAGAAACTCAAAGATACTGACCAGGTCTTCCGAGGAGTTTTCGATCGGGGTTCCGGTCAGCGCCCAGTTCCGAGCGCGGGGAATGGCCGAGGCGGCCTCGAACGTGGTGCTGTGCCGGTTTTTGATCCGCTGTGATTCGTCGAGAATGACCAAATCGAAAGAGCGTTCTTTCCGAAACTCGGGTGTGTCGAAAAACTCGCGGTCCCGCTGGAGCAGCTCGTAGTTGGCGATCCGAACCGGAACGTCAGAGAGTTCCCAAAGCCATTTCCGGCGCGACGATTTTCCTTCGATCACCTCCACTCCGATTTCCGGCGCCCAGAGGGCGAGTTCCCGCTTCCAGTTCGACACGAGCGGTTTGGGGCAGACCAGAAGAACCCGCCGGCATTCGCCGCTTTTGAGAAGGAGTCGGACCGTGACGATCGCCTGCATCGTCTTGCCGAGTCCCATCTGGTCGGCGAGGATGGCGAAGTGGGAGCTGTATAAAAACGAAATTCCCTGTTTCTGATAGGCGAACGGCGCGAAGGGGAGCTCGAGCGATTCGCTCTTGAGAAGAGTCTCGAGGGGAGGAGCCAGAATGTAGTGAAGGCGGTCTTCGATTTTGATCGCGTCGACCGGAACCTTCAGACGGGTGACCTTTTCGAGACGTTCAAACTCCGGGACCGATTCGGCCGATCCGCCCGTTGCGCGGCGCGGACCCGGCCGACGGGGGAAGGGAGAGACGTCTTTTTCTTCCGCGCGGGGAGACTGGGGGGCGAAAAAGAAGTCCCGGACGACGACGTCGGACGGGGATTCCATTCGGATCGAACGAATCGCTCTCTTTTCGGTCTCCTTTTCGGGATGGCGGATCGAACGAACCGCGGCCGGCGGCGCCTGGCCGAAATCCTTTCCCAGCGGCTCGACGACCTGCGGCGGGTCGGCGGCGCGGTTCCATGTGAAGATCGAAACGGGCTCGCCGGCGGAAGATGCGCTCATCACGCGCCTTTCTGCGATTCTTTGATCGCCAGGTAGATTCGATCGAACGGTTCGGTTAAATCGATCAGCTTGCGGAACGGGCGGAGAATCTGCGCGGCGCGCGGTTTCGAGTCGTCGGCGCGGAGCATATAGCGGATCCCCTCATCTTCGACTTCCTGCCAGAGCGCCGGGTCGGTCCGCCCGATGGCGCAGATTTCGTCGAGACGGGGCGAAATCGTTCCGGGGAGAGCCGTTCGAATTCCGGCCGGCATCGGGTCAAGGAGAAGGATAAACGGTGCGTCGAGGGTCGGAGCGAACGGGAGGAAAAGGGGTGCGTCGGTAATCATCGCGGCGACGGGCGTCTTCTTGTGTTTGCAGAGGGAGGGGGCGATCTGCTGCGCGCAGAGGAACGAGCCGAGCGTCTCGCCGTAGAGAATCTCCTGCGCCCGATTGGCATGAACCGGAACGGTACAGTGAAATTCGATCGGATGGCCGCTCCGGTTCAGGATCAGAAGTCCCCCCAGGAACCCCCGGGACGAGGTTTCCGAGACGGAGAGGAATCCGAGATGTTCGGCGGGGTCGGCGGGAATGCTCATTGAGGTCGGACCGGGGGAAGATTGACGGATGAAAAAGCGGCCCCCGCGCGTGAGGCCGCCTCTTCACTCTATCGGACGATTCGGGGAAAAATTTTATCTTCGCCCCCCGCGCCGGGGGGGAACTGCCATTTTGGCAACGGCGATTCCCTTCCTCTTTTTTCGGAATGGGATATAATAAGCGCGTAAAATAGGGCTCTTTCTCCGTTCGGAGGACGAGTCAGCCTGTTTGGCACGAATTTTGCGACAGGTACGGTTGATACTGTTCGGTCGGGACAAAACTGTCATCGGCCGCAAATGAGTCAATTTAAGTTTGAGGAGTTGATCAGATGGCGAAAAAAAAGTCGGATGCGGCTTGTGACTGTTCTTGTGGAATGAAACTTCAGCCTTTGGGCGACCGCGTGGTGATCCGCCGCGACGAATCGGAAGAAAAGACCGCCGGCGGGATTTACCTTCCCGATTCGGCGAAAGATAAGCCCGCGCGCGGCGTGGTGGTCAGCCTGGGGGACGGCCGTCTTCTCGACGACGGAACGCGCAGCGCGTTCACGGTTAAAGAGGGCGATCGGGTTCTCTTCCTCTCCTACGCCGGTGAGGAGTTCAAGTTCGGCGACGAAGAATACCTCCTGATGCGCGAGTCCGACATTCTTGCCGTGATCAAATAAGCAAAACCAACTCAACGAAATATCCAGTAGAAATGTGAGGAGTGTAAACAACTATGGCTAAAATGATTGCGTTCGATCAGGATGCCCGCGAAGCGTTGAAAAAGGGCGTATCGAAACTGGCCAAGGCGGTCAAAGTCACGCTCGGTCCGCGAGGCCGCAATGTCATCATCCAGAAGAGCTTCGGCTCCCCCCTGGTGACGAAAGACGGCGTTACGGTCGCCAAAGAAGTCGATCTGGAAGATACCTACGAGAATATGGGCGCCAAGATGGTTCGTGAAGCCGCCTCGAAGACGAGCGACATCGTCGGCGACGGTACCACCACGGCGACGATCCTTGCCGAAGCGATCTTCGACGAGGGGATGAAAGCTGTCGTCGCCGGGATCAACCCGCTTCATCTCAAAAACGGGATCGACGCCGCGGTGGCCGACATCACCGCTCAGCTCGCCAAAATGTCGACCCCGATCAAGGGGAAGTCGGATATCGCCCAGGTCGGCGCGATTTCGGCGAACAACGATAAAGAAATCGGCGATCTTCTGGCCGATGCGATGGAAAAAGTCGGGAAAGACGGCGTCATCACCGTCGACGAAGGAAAGAGCCTCAAGACCGAAGTCGAATGGGTCGAGGGGATGCAGTTCGACCGCGGTTATCTTTCCCCCTATTTCGTGACCGACCCCCAGAAGATGGAATGCGTCCTTGAAAACGCCTACGTCCTCCTCTACGAGAAGAAGCTCTCGAACATCAAGGAGCTGATCCCGATTCTGGAAGCCGTGGTCAACGCCGGCCGTCCGCTTCTGATCGTCGCCGAAGATATCGACGGCGAAGCGCTCACGACCCTGGTGATCAACCGTCTGCGCGGTACGATGAAAGTCTGCGCGGTCAAGGCGCCCGGTTACGGCGACCGCCGCAAGGCGATGCTCGAAGACATCGGTATTCTGACCGGCGGCGAAGTCCTCTTTGAAAGCCTCGGCCGTCAGCTCGAATCACTTCAGCTCAACGAACTGGGAACCGCCAAACGGATCGTGATCAACAAAGACACGACCACCATCGTCGAAGGGGGCGGCAAGAGCGACGAGATCAAAGCTCGCATTGCGCAGCTCCGCCGCGAGATCGAAGCCTCGACCAGCGACTACGACAAAGAGAAAATGGAAGAGCGTCTCGCGAAACTTTCGGGGGGCGTGGCGAAGATCAACGTTGGCGCCGCGACCGAAGCCGAAGTGAAGCAGATCAAGGCGCGCGTTGACGACGCGCTCCACGCGACGCGCGCGGCGGTTGAGGAAGGCGTCCTTCCCGGCGGCGGCGTGGCGCTTCTGCGCGCTTCGCTCAACGTCAAAGCGGCGGAAGAACTGACCGCCGACGAGAAAGCCGGTTACGACATCATCCTGCGCGCCTGCCGCGCTCCGCTGACCCAGATTGCAGCCAACGCCGGTAAAGACGGCGGGATCGTCGCCGAAAAGGTTTCGGAAGGGAAAGGGAACTTCGGATACAACGCCCTGACCGATACCTACGAGGACCTTGTCAAGGCGGGCGTGATCGACCCGACGAAGGTCGCGCGCACCACGCTTCAGAACGCCGCCAGCGTCGCCGCGATGCTCCTGACGAGCGACGCGATCGTCGCCGACATTCCGAAAGAGGAGCCGGCCGCGCCGGCGCCGAATCCGGGAATGTATTAATAGACGGCCGCGCTGAAAAGCGGGACGGCCCGGAGGGGAACACCCCTCCGGGCCGTCTTTGTTTACGCTCGCGATCAAAGAGTTACTTCGCCGCCGGCGGGGACGCCGGCGAGACTGAAGCCGAAGCGGCGGGCCGTTCGGCCGCGGGAGAGACGGGCTCCGATTTGTTCGCACCCCCGGTCAACAGCGCGATCAGAATTCCCAGAAGGACGAGGATGACCACCGACAGGACGACGACGATGAAAAGGTCGCGCCGGTTTTTCTTCTTCCGGTTCAGTCCGGTTCTTTTCTGAAGCACGCTCTTCTGCGAGTCGAGCGCCGCGCGGCGCAGCGCGTCCAATTCGTCGGCCGGGGCGCTCTGCGGCGGCGCGGCATCGGCGGACGCCGAGATCGGCGCCGCGGGGGCTCCCAGCTGAGGGAAGACCTCGCGCGCCTCTGTCCGAGGTCTGCTTTCGGTCCAGACGATCGTTCCGGCGACGACGCGGTGCTCGTCGATCCACTCTTCGATGACGCTCCGGCCGACCGGTCCGTACTGACGGCCGTCTCCCCCCAGAATGTACCAGGATTCCGACTCGGCCGGCGCGGGGGCGGACGGAACGGAGGCCGGCGCTTCGGGCTCGGCGGGAGTGACCTTTTCGGATTTATGCGAATGGGACGGGCGCGTACTCTCAAGCGGAATCTGGAAGCGAACCCGGCATTTGGGGCAGATGCCGATCTTACCCGCCTGTTCGGCTTTGACGTTCAGTTTATGTCCCTGGGGGCAGTAGCATCGAATTCCCATCTGATAGACTCCGAATCTTCGGTGATCGTTGACGTCATAGGTACTTTCGGTTATTCCGGCGGAAAACCGAAAGGAAATCCCTCGGGAGAGGTTTTTGACGCCCCCTCTTCCAGTATAAATGGGCGTGGAAATTTTGTCGAGAAGAAGGTGGGTAAGTTTTATCGAATGGAGGGATGAACTTGAAAAACGGAGGAAAACGGGTAGAATGTACCGGTTAACAAGGGGAATTTTTCACCGTTCAACACAAAGGAATCTTGCGATGGCCGAGAATCTGGTGATTGCGCAGAGCGGCGGGCCGACCTGTGTGATCAATTCAAGTCTGCGAGGCGTGATCGACGCGGCTCGCTCGTACGGCGCGATCGGAAAAGTTTACGGCGCCTGCCACGGGATCGAAGGGGTTTTGAAAGAGGAGCTCCTCGACCTTTCGGCTCAGTCGGAAGAAGAGATCGCCCTTCTTCGCTATACGCCGGTCGCCGGTTCGATCGGGACGTGCCGCTACAAACTCAAGTCACATCAGAAAGAAGATTTCCGGCGCGTCATCGAGGTATTTAAAGCGCACAACGTCGGCTATTTCCTCTATAACGGCGGGAACGACTCGATGGACACCGCGCATAAGATCGCCGAACTGGCCAAGGCCGAGGGGCTTGAACTGCGCGCGGTCGGCGTTCCGAAGACGATCGACAACGACGTCGGGGATTCCGAATTCAAATTGGTCGACCACACTCCCGGTTACGGCTCGACCGCGAAATACTGGGCGCACACCGTGCAGTATGCCGACCAGGAGAACAAGGGCTCGTCGCCCGCCGACCCGGTCCTCGTTTTGCAGGCGATGGGGCGGAAGATCGGGTTTATTCCGGCGGCGGCGCGTCTGGCCGATCCGAACCGCGAAATGCCCCTTCTGATCTATATGGCCGAATCGCCCGTCTCGCTCGAAGAGCTGGCCGATCAGGTGAACGCCAAGGTCAAAGAGGCGGGACGAGCGGTGGTCGTCGTCAGCGAAGGATTCAACGTCGGCGACGTCGGCGCCGTGAAAGACTCGTTCGGGCACACTCATTTCGGAGCGAGCAAGATAACCGTGGCCCAGACGATCGTCAACTACCTGAACGGGAAAGGCCTCGCCGCCAAGGGAGCGGCGCGCTGCAACGTGGCGGGTACGGACCAGCGCCATTCGATGGCGTACGCGTCGATCGTCGATCTGGACGAGGCGTACGCGCTCGGACAGAAGGCGGTCGAGCTGGCGGCCACCGATCAGTCCGGCTATATGTCGACGATTCTCCGCGAGCCGGGCGCCGTGTACAACGTCCGGTACGACAAAGTTCCCCTCAGAGAGGTGGCCAACAGCGAACGAACCTTCCCCAAGGCGTGGATCACCCCCGAAGGGAACGACGTGACCGACGATTTCCTGCGGTATGCCAAGCCGCTGATCGGGCAGGAGATGCTTTCGCTTCCGATGGAAAACGGGATTCAGCGAATGACCCGCTTCGCGCCGATTTACGCCGAAAAGAAACTCGCTTCCTATACGCCCGAGGCGGACCGCTGAGCCGATTCGGGCGCGGGCGGAATCATTCACGGCGCGGGGATGACTGCCCCGCGCCTTTTTTCGAGTTTTTTTTCGTCGAAGTGTCGACGGGGGAGAATTTTTTACCGAATCGGACGCCCTCTTTTCCTTCTCCGACTTGCATTTCCCCTCCTCGCCCGGGCGCGCGGTGGGTTGACAAACAGACACGAAATCGGATAATGGAGTCGGTAGGTTTTTTTCTTGCCTTTTGTTTCCCCCCTATAGTCGGGAGAGTCAGGCTTGCCTAAAAAAATCAGTTTGGCGGGCGCGTTTTGCGCATTACTGATTTTTCTTCTTGCCGCGGGAATGTTCCCGTCCCGCTTTCCTCCTCTTTTGGCCGATGATCCGGCGGCAGCCGATCCGAGCGAACGCGTTCAAACTCCTTTGGACGAGGAATCTCAAGAGGAGATCATACGAATCGAGAAGTGGATTCCGGATCAGAAGATTTTGGAGGGCGCCCCTCCCACGGTGATTTCCCTCTCTGAAGTGATTGCTCATTTTCAAAATGAAGACGCGTTCAGCCGGGAAGAACCGATTGACCCGGATCGGGTTCAGATTCGTGTTGTTCAGAACACCAAAGCCGATGTGGTGACCCCCGTGATCGACGGGGAAGAGCTCCGCCTCCTCTGGAACGGAACCCGTGCCGACACGACAAGCATTATGCTTGAGTTCGACTATGAGGGTCGGCAGGTTTACGACAGTTTCAGCGTTGAGGTCTGGAGACCGAAGTTCTGGATGATGGGGCTGACCGTTATTGCCGGAATCGGAATCTTCATCTACGGGATGAAATACCTTTCGGAGGGGACCCAGCGTCTTGCCGGTCCGTCCCTTCGCCGCATGATCGCGCTGTTCACCGATCATCGCGTTTTCGCGTTTGCGACCGGGATTTTCATTACGGTTCTTTTGCAGTCGAGCTCGGTGACAACCGTGATGACGATCGGCTTTGTCAACAGTCAGATCATTTCCCTTTCGCAGGCAGTCGGGGTTATTCTGGGGGCGAATATCGGCACGACGATAACAAGCTGGATTCTGACGCTCAATATTTCGGCGTATTCGCTCCCGCTGACGGGGATCAGCGCTTTCTTCCTTCTTTTCTCCAAAAGAGAGCGGGTGAAGAATGTCGCGACGGCGTTGATGGGGTTGGGACTTCTCTTTTTCGGTCTGAAGCTGATGGGACAGGGCTTCCTTTCTATGAAGGAGCTCCCCGAGTTTTCGGCGTTTCTTCAGACGTTTTCCGCCGACTCGTTTTTGGGAGTTCTTAAGTGTGTTCTGGTCGGGTGTATGCTGACAGCTCTGATTCAGTCTTCGGCCGCCGCCATCGGTATTGTGATGTCGCTGTCGATGATTGGCGCGATCGACGATTTTTCAACTGCCGTGGCATTCATCTTAGGGGAAAATATCGGGACGACCTCAACCGCGCTGATTGCGTCGATCGGCTCGTCGACCAGCGCCAAACGGGCTGCGGCGTTTCATGCTATCTTTAATGTCTTGGGTGTCTGCTGGATTCTTTCAATCTTCTGTCCTGTTTTCATTCCGTTGGTCGAACAGACGGCGCACGTGTTGAAACTCCAGCTGATTCCGTTCGGAATCCCACTGGCTCATTCTCTCTTTAACATTACCAACGCGCTGCTCTTTCTCCCCTTTACCAAAATTCTTGCCCGATTCCTGATACGCGTCATTCCCGAGCGGGAAAACACCGGTCAGTCCTCGGAAACGGGACTCGACCCGCGTTTTATCGAATCGAGTCTGATTGCAGTTTTGAAATCGCGCC
>CACXFR010000184.1 GCA_902766935.1 uncultured Planctomycetota bacterium
CCGGGCGTCGAACGGCGCGCAGAGCCGCGCGGCGCGGCGCGCCGCGGCGTAGACCCGCCCCAGCCCCGTCCCCGGCGTTCCCGTCGCGGTCAGCGTCACGCGCCAGAGCCGGCGTTCGAGCGTCTCGGTAAACGGGAGCGCCTCGCCCGGCGCGGCGGCGACGTCGAACCGGAGCGGCTTTCCGCCCCGGCAGAACGGCTCGTTCCCCAGGTTCACCGATTCGGGCTCGGCGCCGACCGGCTCGGGCGCGGTCAGCAGCCCCTTAAAGTAGTTCAGAAGATCGTCGGGATTAAACATACGTTCCCCTTCCGTCAGATTTCGGTCAGAACGAGTTCCCACGCGTGGACCCGCGCGCCGTCGTAGTGCGCCCGGGCGCTTTCGACCGACCAGACGCGCCCCTCGAAAAGAACGCGCGTCGAGCGCGGCGCGATCCGGTGCCGCAGGTTCGCCGCCGGCAGAAGGAGCGTCAGCCCGGCGCGCGAAACCGCCGCCGCGCCGCCGCCCGACGACTCCGAGCGGCCGACAACCAGAACCGGCAGGATCTGCCGCGCGGCGTCCTCCTGCGCCGAGTCGTCCTCGGCGTGCCAGATCCGTTCGCGCCGGAACTCGAAGACCGCCTCCGCGCCGAAAAGGCCGATCAGCGTATTGGCGGCCCCGCGCGTTCCCGCAAAAGAAAAAAATCTCATTCGAAACTCTCCGCGTCTGTCAGGGGAAAAGTCAGCCGAGCGGGGTCGAACGGATCCGGCCCGCGCCCGACGCCGGACGCCCCCACGCGGCGGCCAGTTCGGCGACCGCGGGGGAAATCAGCCCCGCGGCGGGACCCGGCGCGCCGCCGTCGGCGAACGTCACGGCGATCGGCCCGGCCGAAGCGCGTCTGACGCCCAGCGCGCCGGGATTCGGCTCCCCCCCGCGTTCGAGGAGCCAGAGCGCCTCTTCGCAGACCAGGTCGAGAACCTCGTCCCGCCAGACGCCGCCGGGCCGCGCCTCGTCGTCCCAGAGAAACGCGGCGGCCAGCAGCGCCGCCGCGCCGTCGAGCGCCTTGCGGCGGTCGGCCCCGCCGGCCGCGCGCCACGCGTCGGACCAAAGGCGGCGCGCGAAATACGCCTCCGCCCGTTCGTCTGTCACGGCCGGCGCGCCCGCGCCGCCGGCTCCGTTCTTTTCGGGCGCGGTCATGCTTCGCCCCTCCCGGCGCGCGGCGCGCCCTTCTTTCGGGGAACGGCCCCCCGCCGCGGCGCCGAAGGGCGCGGTCCGCGCCCCTCTCCGGCCTCGCCGAGTTCCGCCGGCGCGGCCTCTTCGGCGCGCCGGAGAATTTCGCGCATCCGTTCGAGCGTCACGCGGCTCGGGCGGGTCAGCACGAGGCGGCGGCCGCCGGCCTCGTAGACGATCCGGTTCTCCGTCGAACCGGTCATTTCGCTGATAATTTTCATTTCTGAAGTTTCCTCGGGTTAAATTTCAATCTTTGAAATTCCGCGCGCTAGGCGAGCGCCGACGCCGAGTCCTGCAGACCCCTGACGCGGCAGATCTTCTGTTTGGCGTTCTTGAACTCGAACGTGAACTCGCCCAGGATCGTCCACTTCTGCCCGTCGTAGCCGGGCGCGGTCGCCGGTTCGCTGTGCAGCTGGCGGTCGCGCAGATAGACCATTCCGAGCGAACTCGAATCGATCACCCAGACGTCCGTATCGAGGGACGAAAGGTTCGGTTCGATAAAGACGTCCATCACCTGCCCCGTCGATTCCGAAACGATCATGTTGGCGAACGACCCGCGCCGCGTCTCGCCCGGCGTCAGGCTGATCTGCCCGCGCATCAGCTGCGAGATCACCCGCGCCTGACCCGGCCCGCAAAGGACCGTGTCGGGGTTCCCCCCCGCGTCGAGAACGTTCTGCGCCGCGTCGTTGATCAGTTTCAGCGACAGGGGCGCGCCGTGCGCGTCGACCGCGAGCGAACCGGGCTGGGTCCCGAAGAAATAGAGCCCTCCCGCGCGCCCCGGCGCGAGCGACGACGGCGACGACGTCCCCCGATGCCCGAACAGGCAGATGTTGTTCGCCTGCCGCATGATCGTGAGCATCGCGCGCCGAAGCTGATACGGCATCGCGTTTTCGTTCCCGTACGTCTTGACCGCCAGGGCGGTGTTCGTGATCTCGACGTCGCCCCGGATAATCTCGGTGTAGTTGTATTCCGTTCCCGACTGCGAAAAGAGCGATTCCCCCGAGTTCGACCCCTGCGGCACCGGGCGGTGGTCGTAAATCAGCGTTCCCTCGGCCGCCGTCAGGTCCGAAAGGGCGACGACCGCCGACCCGTTCGACGCCAGAAGCGAGACGGCGATCGACGTCGGCGTGACCGTCTCGACCCGATAGAGCGCCGAGTCCCCCTTCACGCGGAGGATGTCGCCCGGCTCCCACCCCGCGGCGTCGGCCACGGTGAACTTCCCCTCGGCGGCCGCGTAGCCGGTAAAGGCGGTCGACCTCGGTTTGAGCACGTCTTCGAGCCATTCGTGTTTCACGCTCGCGGCGGGCGCCTTGAGCGGAAACCGTTTCAGAAACATCGGCTGGTCCTGAACCAGGGTCGAAAGGATCCCCGTCAGATCGCGCGCCATGTTGTCGAGTCCCCAAGTTGCGATTCCGGACATAGTTTTTTTCCCTTCTTCGATAGAGTTGCAAATTCCAGAAAGACACGTTCGTTAAAACGCCGCGCGCCGGCGCCGTCAGCCGAGGGTCACCCCCTTGAACTCCGGCGCGTTGGCGATCATCCCCTCGAAATCCTTCTTCCGAACCGCCTCGCGGTAGAGTTCGGCGCCGTCGGCCTTCGACGGCGCGCCCGGCGCGCTCCCGCCCCCCTGCGACTGCGGATGCCAGAGGGGCGAGGCGTCGTATTCCGCCTTCATGAACTCGGCCACGCCGATCCCCCCCTCCTTCGTCTGCACCGTTCCCAGGTCGCTGACGGCGAGCATCGAACGGCGGAACATCACGTCGCGCATCGCCTCGGGCCTCACGCCGAGCTTCGCCGCCTCGTCGATCAGCGCCTTGTCGATCGTCCGTTCGTCCTCCTTCCGCTTATAGTCGGCGATCAGCCGGTTGAGCGGCTCGATCTGCTCGTTCAGCCCGCGGTTGTCCGCTTTCAGACGCCCGACCTCTTCCAGAAGCCGGTTGATCTCGTCCCGCTGCTTTTCGGGATTGTAGTTCGAGAACTCCTCGTTCGTCGCCGTCAGCCGGGCGTTCTCTTTCGCCAGGCGGTCGGCGCGCGACTCGGCCTCGGCCAGCCGCGCGCGGAGCTCTTTGGCCTCCCCCCGCTGCGCCTCGTACCGCGCGCGGATCTCGTCGGCGGCGGCCGCCGCGTCGTTCTTCAGAAAGAAGCGCTCCTCCTCGCGCGGCGCGCCCCCTTCGGCGCCGACGGTCTCCTTCTCGCAAAGGATCGCCTCTTCGACCGCGCCGAGAAGTTCCTCGCGGCTCGCGAATTTTCCGAAAATGTCCATAAAAAACCTTTCTTTGTACGTTGTGTATCGTAACGTGTGCCGTGACGCAGGCGCCGGCCGTTCGGTCCGCCGGGACGGAGCTTCCCCCCGAATCGAATCGAAAGCGCCCCGGCGCCGGGCGGCGCCGAAAAAAAACGAAACGCGGAAGCGAAAAGGAAAATTACGAAAAGCGGCGCGCCGCCCGCCGCAAAGGCGCGGCGGCGCGTAAACAAGAGGTCAGTTCTCCTCGGCCCCGAACCCCCAGTCGAACGGGCGGACCGCGCCCGACTCGAACCGTATCGGCCAGAACTTGGCGGCGCGGCGGACGACCGTCTTGCGCGCCATCTCGAGGTAGTCGGTCGCCCAGACCGTGTTCAGCTCTCCCGCGCGGTCGCGGACCGCGTCGATCTCGTTTTTGAGCATGACGTCGAACGTGGCGTGGCCGTCGACGATCGAAACGCAGTAGGAACAGAGGAACGTCTCTTCGCTCCGCCGTATTTCGATATTCGGCAGATGGACGATCCGTTCGTTCCCCCCCGCAACCCACTTGAACCTGTCCCCCTTAAAGACGTTGTACGCCTTGACGAAGATCCCCGCCTTCGACGCCAGCTCGATCATTCCCTGATAGCCGAGCAGAAAGACCGCGCGGTCCCCCGAGGCGATAAAGTAGCCCCGCCCCGTGTCGGGATAGATCCCCATCGCCAGGCAGTCGAAAAGCGCGGCGGCGAAACTCCGCAGCGTGCAGCGGCGCAGATCGGCGTTCCGCGGGTTCTCGATCAGCCGGGCGCAGAGGCGGATCACGCGGTCGGCGTCGACCTTCCCCCCCGCCGCGTGGGCGAGGGCGGCGGCGTTCGCCGAAAGGTAGTCGGCAAGGTTCCGCGGCGTGGCGATCAGTTCGTCCGGCGCGCGGTCGGCGGGCGCCCCCGCCGAAGATACCGCGCGGCTGCCGGAGCGGTTTTCGGCGGCGCGGGAAAGACGGTTCGCGGCGGCGTTCGGTTTGACCCCGCCGATCGGGCGGGACGGGGAAGATGCGATAGTCATTGTCATCTTATTCTCCTTAACAATTCTTCTGAAAACGTGATTTCTCTCCTGCGGTGCGATACTGTTACGGCGGCGCGCTCGGCGCAGACGGGGAGCGTCGGATTTTGCGAAGCTCCTTTCCCCGGACGGGCGGCCCGGCGGCGGAGAGAGAACTCAAAAACCGCCGGAGAGGCTCCGGGAAAATCGCCGCGCGGCGCGCGAAAAAGGTGAACAAGAACGAAACATTGACAACCGTTCGAACAGAACTATTAAAAGCCAATTTTCATTTTCCGTCAAGTATGGAAAAGAACTTTTCACGATTTTTTTAAATAAAAATCGGAGCGTCCCGTATTTAGTCATTTTAACGCCGTTTTAACCCAGATATACAGTTGACTTTTAGACGGGCGCTGAATAGAATTTTAATCCCGGCAAAAGGGGCGGGTTCCGCGGTTCCGACGCCGGCCGACGAGAATCGAAAATTCGAACTCGAACGAGCCGCCCGCCCGGAGCGCGACGGTAAAGACGACGTCGTAGACGCCCGGCCCGCCGCACATTTCGGCAAGCGCCGCGTCCGGCGTCCAGCGGAAATTCCCGCCGACGCCGTCCCGCCGCCACGGCGCGGCGGCCGAAAGCTCGTCGCTCAGCGCCGAGAGCGGCACGCCGACCCCCGCGCCGAACCGCGTGCCGCACCGGACGCGGCCGATACCCCGCGAATTTTTGACCAGCCGCCACACGGCGCACCGGCACGAGGCGGCCTCGCCGCGCCGCAGGAGCCGGCCGCCGCGGGCGGTAAGGCGCGCGGCGAACGAAAGCGACTCTTCCGGCGCGAAGACTTTCGGCGGGAACGGGTCTTTCACCGCGAAAAAGCGGGCCGCTTCGTCCGGCGCGCCGGCGGTCACCGTCCGCGCCAGTTCGGCGCCGCGCGAGTTATACACCGCCGCGCGGAGCCGGCGGACGTCCCCCCCTTCGAACGGCGGCAGCGCGACACGGCCGGCGTCGGCGATCGCCGTCTCGGCGAGAAGCGCCCCGCCGTCGGCGTCGAAGACCGCCAGCCGCACCGCGCCGCGCGCCGAAGCGCGCAGAACGACCCCCGCGTTCGAGACTTCGGCGGAGAATTCCGGCTCGGGGATTTCGAGTTCCTCGATCGGGCATACCGCGCTTTCCGGCGCCGACCCGCCGATCGGCGCGCTCCAGAAGAGACCGAGGACTCCGGTCCCGTCGGCCGCCCCGTCATTATCGAGCTCGCCGACAAGGAACCGGTCCCCCGAGTCCAAATGCAGACGGTCGCCGGATTCCAAATGAAGCATAAACTCACCCCCGGGCAGAAAGGCCGCGGACACAGAACTATAACGGGACCGCCGGCTCCCGTTTGAAACGGCCCCGGACCGAAAGCGCCCCGGCCCGGGGAAAAAACCGGCAAATTTCGGTCAAAACCGCGAAGCGGATTGACAAATTAAGGTTCCTCGGTTATAAACGGGCATCGTCTTTAAAAAAGCGGGCAAAAACTGATTTTACCCGCCGTTATTAAAATCTCTTGACAAGGAGCCGTTATGAATCTTCATCTCACCAATCGCAAACTCCGTCTCGAAACCCTCGAAGAGCGGGCCCTTCTCGCCGTCACAGCGGGAGGATTCGAACAGGCCGTCCCCCTCCCCGCCCCGGTCGGCGAGACCGTCTGGGTCGTCAACACCACCGACGACCCGAG
>CACXFR010000185.1 GCA_902766935.1 uncultured Planctomycetota bacterium
CGAAGTGGCGGAACTGGCAGACGCGCTAGGTTCAGGTCCTAGTCTTCGTAACAGAAGGTGAAGGTTCGAGTCCTTTCTTCGGCACCTCAAAAACCGGCCGCAAGGCCGGTTTTTTTATTCCCGTTCTTTTTTATCTGAACTCCTTTAACGATTTTGCCGATTGTTGGGATTAGGCGGACTTTTCCGATTTTGCGGGAAAAGTCCGTCCGAACCGAAAAAAGAATCGATCGGAACATCTCCCCTTTGAAATGCCAGACAGAAAAAAAATGACCGTAAACATCAAATCGACGGCGGCTTTTTGCGGACAAGCGGCGAAAATTCTTTCCGTCGGCTCTTTTCTTCTCCTTTGCGCCGCCCTCGCATCCGCGGGAACCCCGGCGAATCCGGAGGCGATCCCCGAGATTTCCCCGATGCCCACCTTTTTAGCGCCGCGGGTTCTCGATCCCGTCTACATGGAAATCGACGGCGCCGACGCACCGGTTTCGGACGAACCAATAGCCGATGCCGAACCGGTTGCCGAACCCAAGCCGGCCCCGGCTTCAGCTCCGACTGCCGACCCCGCGCCGACCGCCGACCCCGCGCCGACCGCCGACGTTGAGCCGGCCGCCGCCGAACCGGAACCCGAATCGACCGCCGGATTTGTGCTCGAATCGACCGCGGGATCTCCGGCGGGTCGGTACGTAGCGAGCGAACCGGCTCCGAAATCGACCGCCGAATTCGAAGCCGAATCCGCCGCGGCGGCCCCCTACGCCGATCTGCGGCGTTCGATAGACGAACTCCAGGAGGAACTTCGCTCGCTCCAGACTCAGGTCAAAAAGAAGCAGGACGTTCCCGACACCTCCAAAAAATTCAGCGCCAAAGCGGGGGGTATGCTCGCTTGGGACAGCGTGACAATCGACCAGTCCGACGAAAACCGGGTTCTCTACGGCGATATCGACAACGATTTCGCCTCGCGCGACCTTCGTCTCTGGGTCAAAGGCGAAGGATACGACAACCTTGATTACGAGGTCTGTCTGGGATACACGGGTTCCCTCTCGTTCAAAAACGTCATGCTCACGGCGAAAAACGTTCCCCTATTCGGAACCGCCCGAATCGGGTATTTCAAGGTCGAATCGGGCCTGAACTTCGCCTCAAACGTCTACGACAACACATTCGTCGACTGGGAATCGTGCGACCGCACGTTCCAGGTCGGCCGGCGTCTCGGCGTCGGGTCGATCCATTACAACGAGGATAAAAGCCTCCGTTTCTTCACCGGCGTCTATACGGGGCAGAACCTCGCGATCGGCGACGGCAAACACGCCAACGAGAACAACGACAACGTCGGCCTGATCCTGAACACCCGCCTGACCGCCGTTCCGATCTACTCGGAAGGAGCGGACGGCGAACTGCTGGAAGTCCTCCACCTGGGCGCGGGACTGCGCTGGGTGGATCCGGGACACGATTCCAAAACGGGAGCCGACCGTCCCACGACGCTGCGGGCGGCGCCGGTCGACTGGCTTTCGGATATGACCCCGCTCCTTTCCGGCTCGATCGTCACCAACTCCTACACCGTCACCAACGTCGAGGCGGCGTGGCAGAAATCACGGTTCGGCGTCATCGGGGAAGGCCACATCGGGAATTACAGCGGTTACGACAACGCCTACGGCGTCTCGGCGACCGGCCGGTTCCTCTTAACCCCCGGCGCTTATCAGAAGTATAACAAAAGCGGCGGCTGTTTCGCCGGGATCGCCGTGCCCGCGAACATGCGTTTCGTCGATTGCGAGAACTGGACCTGTCTCGAAGGGGGAGGCGTCTGGGAAGTCGCCGCGCAGTGGGCGTGGACCGATCTGGATGTGCTCCGCGACGTGCCGGCGTCGGTGCGCTACGGCAGAATGAACCAGTACACATTGGCGCTCAACTGGTACTGGAATCCGCAGACCCGCTGGGGACTCAACTGGATCTACGCCAAGCCGGAAAGCGGTTTCGGCGGCGCGGAAGCGGTCTCTTCGTCCCTGAACACGCTCGCCTGCCAGGTTCGGTTTACCTTCTAACGGTACGGAAAAAACAATAAAACCATCGCTTTTATAGGATTTTCTCTCACGTCCTCTTTCCGGTTATACCGATTATAGGGGTCAAGCAAGAGGTTCCGGTCCGAAATCGGCATCGTCCGCCGAAGTGGTTCTGTCGGACCGAAAGTTTGACTCATGACCGGGCGAAATGCCCGGTCGCTGCTGGGATGGCTGAATTATCATCCGGAAAGAGAGTTTTTATGAAAAGGATTTCGCGAAAACGTGTTCTCAGAAAGAAGGTCGGCGGCGTTCTGCTCGGTCTGGGAGTGCTTCTCTCCGGCGCGGCGGTTTCCCCCGCGCATGGTCTCGACGTGCCGTCGTCGGACAGCATCGCGGCCTACCTGACGACCGCGGATCAAGGGGGTTCGGAAGACGCCGTGCTCCTCGCGGCCGCCGCGGAGGAATCCCCGGCGGCGAGCGCCGACGACGTTCAAAGGTCGATCGACGAGCTGCGGCGGCAGATCGACTCGCTCCAGGATCAGATGAGCCGAAAGCAGAACATTCCCGACACGCTCAAAAAGTTCGGGGCGCAGGCCGGAGGATTTCTCGACCTGGACGCCGTGACCATCTCACAAAACGAAGAGAACAAAACGGCGTACGGCGACATTAACAACGATTTCGCCGTTCGGGACCTTTGGCTGTGGGTTCGGGGGGAAGGTTACGGCAATATTGATTACGCGGTCATGCTCGCCTTCCCCGGCAGCCTCGCCTTTCGGGACGTCGTGCTCAACGTCAAAAACCTTCCGATCCTCGGAACGGTCCGAACCGGTTATTTCAAGGTCGAATCGGGTCTGAACAACGAGCAGTTCGTCTACGACAACACGTTCGTCGACTGGGAATCGTGCACCCGAACCTTTATGGCGGGGCGCCGCCTCGGGGTCGCTTCGATCCACTACAACGAAGATAAGACCATGCGCCTCTTCACCGGCGTGTTCACCGGCAAAAACCTCTCGATCGGGGACGGTATGCACTCCAACGAGGACTGCGACAATCCCGGCACGATCCTGAACACCCGCCTCACGGCGCTTCCGATCTACCGCGTAAACGCGGCGGGAGATATCTGCGAACTCCTCCATCTGGGGGCGGGGTTCCGCTGGGTCAATCCCGGAAAGGATTCCGAAACCGGTCAGATACGCCGCACTGCGCTCGGCGCCGTCCCGGCGGACTGGCTCGCCGATATGCCTTCGCTCCTCGCCGGACAGATCGATTCGAACTCCTACTCGGTCACGAACATCGAAGCGGCGTGGCAGCGGGGTCAGTTCGGTCTGGTCAGCGAGGGCTACGTCGGATCCTATAACGGTTACGACAACGCCTACGGGGTCTCGACCACCGGCCGGCTTTTGCTCACCCCCGGCGCTTACCAGAAGTACAATAAGATCAACGGCTGTTTCGGCGGGATCGCCGTGCCGAACAATATGCAGTTCGTCGACTTTGAGAACTGGACCTGCCTCGAAGGGTGGGGTGTCTGGGAAGTCGCCGCGCAGTGGGCCTGGACCGATCTGGATATGCTCCGCGACGCGCCGGTGTCGGCGCACTACGGCAAAATGAACCAGTTCACCCTGGGGCTGAACTGGCACTGGAATCCGCAGACCCGCTGGGGGATCAACTGGATCCACGCCAAGCCGGAAAGCGGCGCAGGGAGTGCGGAAGCGGTCGCTTCGTCCCTGAACACCCTCGCTTTCCAGGGACGGATCACTTTCTGAAAAAAGGCGGCTTTCATTTCGCCGAACCGGCCGAAAGGCCGGTTTTTTTGCGCCGTTTTCGATGAATTTTAACGGTGGAAAGTCCGATAAGTAAAAATAGGCAGACTTTGCCGATTCTACGGGTTTTAACGACACGCGGCAGATCAACTTCGGATGAGGGATTATCTCCCGGGACAAAAGATGAGCCTTGCCCCCTTCCTCAGCGTCTTCGATTCCGTGCGGTCCTTTTCGGCGGCCGCGCTGCGTCCGCTCTGCGCTCTCTTCGCCGCCGCGGGAATGATCGCGGCGGGCGCCGCCCTTTACGCCGAAAACGCTTCGATCGCTCCCGTCTCCGAGGAAATCGAAGCGGGGATTCCCGACGGCTTTGAACTTGAAACCCGCGGCGCGTCCGATCCGGCCGATCTTCAGGCATCGCTCGACCGGCTGAAGGCCCAAATCGACGCGCTTCGGAAGGAACTCGACGGAAAGCAGGATGTTCCCGACACCCGGAAGAAATTCTCGGCGCGCGTCGGCGGGATGCTCGAAATCGAATCGGTCGCCGTCGACCAAAGCCGGACCAATCGGGAAATTTACGGCGACATCGATAACGATTACGGGTTCCGGGACGTTCGAGTCTGGGTAAAAGGGGACGGATACGAAAACCTGGCCTACAACGTTACGCTCGGTTTTACCGGACGGCTCACTTTCAAAAATGTCGCCCTCACCGCCAAGGAACTCCCGATCCTGGGAAACGTCACCGTCGGCCACTACGACGTCGAGATGGGCATGGGATACCTGGAGAGCACCTACGACTACACGTTCGTCGAAGAGGACTCCGTCAACACCACGTTCAGTTTCGGGCGCCGGCTCGGCATCGGCACGGTTCATTACGGCGCCGACCAGAACGTCCGCTTCTTCGCCGGCATCTATACCGGCAAACCCCTTTCGATCGGCGATGGGAAACACGCGAACGAAAACTGCGACAACGTCGGTCTTCTCCTCAACACCCGCCTGACGGCGGTGCCGGTCTACCGCGAGACGGCCGACGGCGCGCTCGACGAGGTTTTCCATCTGGGCGGCGCGTTCTGCTGGGTCAATCCGGGAAAGGACGCCGAAACCGGCCGGTACCGTCCGACGACGCTGACGGCCTCCCCGACCGACTGGCTCGCGGATATGCCGGCGCTCATCAGCGGCGAGCTCGAAACCAACACCTATTCCGTCACAGGAATCGAAACCGCCTGGCAGCGGCGTCGGCTCGGCGTGATCGGCGAAGGTTTTATCGGCAGCTACAACGGCTACGACAACGCCTATGGCGTCGCGGCGACCGCCCGGCTCCTCTTAACCCCCGGCGCCTATCAGAAATACGACAAGAGCGGCGGCTATTTCGCCGGGATCCACATTCCCGAGAATATGCGCTTTATCGACTACGGAAACCACACCTGCCTCGAAGGGTGGGGCGCCTGGGAACTCGTCGGACAGTGGTCGTGGACCGATCTGGATACGCTCGCCGACGCGCCCCGCGCCGACTTCGCCGGCCGGATGAAGCAGTACACGGCGGCGGTCAACTGGTATTGGAATCCGCAGGTCCGCTGGGGGGTCAACTGGATCTACGCCGAGCCGGCCGGCAGCCCGCGCGGCGGCGGCGACGTTTCCTCCTCGGTCAACGCGATGGCGTGCCAGGCGCGCTTTACGTTCTGATCGGAAAATCGCGGAAAAGAAAAGACGCGGAAAAAAACCGAAGGGGCTCTTTCCGCGTCTTTACGAAAAGCGGCCGGAAAGCCGGATTAATTCTCTTCTTTGCTGCAGACCGCCAGCCCCTCGACCTCGACCAACAGGTCGTCGCGGCAGATGTCGGTAAACGTGTAGGTGATCGGCGTGCCGCGGAACGCCTCGTCGGCGATCGAACGGATCAGGGGATAGTCGGCTTCCCGCTTGATGTAAACGCGCGCGATCGCCAGGTTGTCCAACGTGGCGTAAAAGCCGTGAAGACCGTGGCGCTCCAGGTTCGCCCCCGATATCAGGTCGAGGACGTTGCGGATCGTACGGCGCGTCTGCGCGGCGGGGTCGCCGATAAACTGCGTTTCGGAATCGTTGATACTGGCGGTGCCGGAAACGTAGATGTGGCAGGTGTTTTTTGAGGAAACCGCCATCGCCCGCGAGAACTTCGGGCTCTGGGGACTGTAGACCGCGCCGTAGTCGAACGCCGGGGTCTGTTCCGGGTTTTCGAGGGGGACGGTCACCAGCCCGGGGGACTGTTCGGCGTCGGTGCGCACCGCGATCGCCGCCATCCGAATCCCAAGTCCGTCGGCGCCGATTCCGGTGCTCGCCGGATAGACCGCGCCGTGTTTTCCCTCGGGAACGAATTTCTGAAGGAAACGGACACCGCTGAAAAAATCGGTTCGCGCGCGGTTAAGCTCCTTGTAACGCTGCGTCGCCCCTTCGGGCCGCGTAATGCTCCCCTGATAAAGCCAGGTGCGCAAGAGATCCGACGTGTCGAACCCGCTGCGCCGCATTTCGGCCCTCATCTCCTCGAAAGTCTCGATCGACTCATCGTAGGCCGGCCCCGCCTCGGTCCGCGGGGCGAAGTCGCCGAAACGCCCGTAGGAAACGTCGCCGATGTCGTAGAGAACCGCGTGCGGGCCGCGGCGGATGATCCGGATGCGGCGCTTTTCCCCTTTAATGGCCAAAAGTTCAAAGACGAAAGGTTCCGCCTCTTCGCAGGGGCTCTGCGGCACGTAGGTGATCACCGGAAGATAGTCGCCGTAATACCCGACCAGAAGCGGCTCGATCACATGGCGGTCGGCCATACTTCGGAGAAACACCGTTTGGGAAACCACGCACCCCTGAAGACGCTCGCGTTTGAGGAGCGCGTCGAATTTATCGATCGACGATTCGACGGCTTTTTTCAGATCCCCGGTTTCCGTCGGCGCGACGACGGCGTGAAAGTAAATCACGCCGTCGTTTTCGATAAGCGAGTAACAGCTGCCGAGTACCGATGTCTTATAAAACGGCTGTTCATGCTTGCGAACCAAATCTGTCATGGCGCGGCCTTGCTTCAATGCGTAGATTATGCGGGGACGGTGAGAAACACAAACGGCGTTTTACAAAAAAAGGGACACTTGACGCGTCCCTTTTTTCGCAAAAACAGACGACTCCGAAAAATTAACGTTTCGAGAACTGCGTACCGCGGCGGGCCTTGCGGAAACCGTACTTTTTGCGCTCGACTTCGCGTGCGTCGCGGGTCAGGAGGCTCTTCTCGCGAAGCTTCGGTTCGACTTCCGGATCGAATTCTTTCAGCGCGCGGGCGATCCCCATTTTGCAGGCGTCGGCCTGACCGGTGGTGCCGCCGCCGTGAACCAGAATGACGACGTCGACGACGTCGCGCTTTTCGGTGGCCAGAAGCGGAGCCAGGACGGCGTTGCGATGCTGGGCGGTGCGGAAGAATTCCTCGAACTCGCGGTTGTTAACGCTGATTTTGCCGGTGCCGGGACGGACGCGAACGCGCGCGACGGACGTCTTACGGCGGCCGGTTCCGAGCTTGTCGTTTTTCCCGTTCCCCTCGATAACGTAATTGCCACGTTTAATCATTTGACTCTATTCCCTTATTGTATGTTGTTCTTGATTGATTCTTTACTTCTTGACAGCCAACTCGATCGGTTCGGGCTTTTGAGCCTGATGAGTATGATTTTGATCGCTGGTGTAGAGCTTCAGCTTTTCGAGCATCTGAACGGCAAGCTTGTTTTTCGGGAGCATACGGCGAACCGCTTCGCGGAGAATCATTTCCGGATGCTTGGCAAAACGTTCCTTGGCCGATTCGCTCCGCAGACGGGGATAACCGGTATTCCACGTGTAGCGTTTGTTTTCCCACTTGCGGCCGGTGAACTTCACCTTGTCGACGTTGGTAACGATGACGTAGTCGCCGCAGTCAACGTGCGGGGTATAGGTCGGGCGATGCTTCCCCATCAGAATCATCGCGATATCGCTCGCCAGACGTCCGACGACTTTATCCGTGCCGTCCACGATCCACCATTTTTTTTCGACCGCGCCGGGCTTAGCCATATATGTTTTTTCCATTTTGATTAACCTGCTGAATTTGGGTTGTGAGGTTGAAGTAACTGACGTCGGTGAAAGGGATGTTCCCGCATCCTTCTTTCGTCTGAAAAAGGGAAAATCCGCCGCACGGCTGAACGGGACCGAACGGACGCGTTCTGAGTTAAGAGAACAAAGCGCCCCCTTTACAGACACATAGACAATTGCTATTTTAAGCGATATCGGACTGTCGGCAAGGGGGTAGGGTTCCGACTTTTTCGCCCCCAAACGCCGATATCCTCCCCGACGCAACCCCCAGACTGAACCTGCGATGCCCACCCTCTGCCGAACGCTTAAGTTTTTTTCCCTCCTTTTGGCCGTTTTTCTCCTTTCGGCGGGTCCCGTCCGGCCGATCCGGGGCCAGGTCGATCGGCTGAGGGAACAGTTCAAAAACCCGCCCGCCGGATACGGCGAGGTCCCCTTCTGGTGGTGGACGGGCGAAAAACTTGACGGCGACCGCCTCGTCAGCCAGCTCGACGAACTCCATCAGGCGGGGATTTCCGGGGTGCAGATCAACTACGCCCACCGGGACGCGGCTCCCTGGCTGACCTATCCGCCCGACCCGGAAATCTTTTCCGACGCGTGGTGGGCGGTCTACGACCGTCTGGCCGCAGCCTGCGCCGAACGGGGGATGGGGATCGGCGTTTCGGGGTACACCCTCGACTGGCAGAAGACCCCCGGAAACCTCTTTTCAAGGATCGTCTACGATAATCCCGAGACGCTGAGCCGGAACATCGTCGTCGAAAAGAAGATCTCCCTCCGCGCCAAGGAAGCTTTTTCCGAAAATATCTCCGACTCCCCCGAACGGAAGACCGTCGCCGCGGTCTTCTACCCCATGGGATCCGAAGAGGCCCCCCTCTACGCCAAGGGAACGGAACTCCTCCACGCGCCGGTCAAGGGGTTTACCGTTGTCAACGGAAAACTGATCGGTACCGCGCCGAGCGCCGGACAGCTCTGGCTCTACGCCGCCGAGGCGGTTCCCGACACCCTCAACCCGCTCCACCCCGATTCCGGCCGGCGGGTGATCGAGAAATTTTTTCAGCCGTTCGAAGACCATTCTCCGACCCGTTCGGCGCTCGGGCTGAACTATTTCTTTCAGGACGAACTGCAGATCGGAACCGGGCCGCTCCTCTGGATCGACGACCTGCCCGAAGAGTTCCAGAAGAGAAAGGGGTATTCCCTCTTCGAGGCGCTCCCGGTCTTTTTCAGCGACCGGAACGGCACCGCCGCCCGGCAGCAGGCGGTCAAGTACCGCCTCGACTGGTTCGACGTGCGCGTCCGTCTGGCCGAAGAGCGCTACTTCAAGCCGATCTTCGACTGGCACAACGACCGCGGCCTGATCTACGCCTGCGACCCCTCCAGCCGCGGCTACAACCCGTCCGAGTTCTGCGACTATTTCAGCGCCATCCGCTGGTACACCGCCCCCGGGCACGACACCCCCGGCGGGAACGCCGATTTCATCAAAAACCGCGTCTCCTCGTCGATCGCCCACTTCTACCACCGTCCGCGCGTCTGGCTCGAAGGGTATCACAGTCTGGGATGGGGCGCGACCCCCGAAAGAATCTTCCGCGCCACGTGCGAAAACTTCATCTACGGCGCCAACCTCCTGAACCTTCACGGGCTCTACTACTCGACGTACGGCTCCTGGTGGGAATGGGCGCCCCCATGCTACCATTTCCGCATGCCCTACTGGCGCGATTTCGGCGTCCTGCTGCGCTACTTCGAACGGCTCTCCTTCCTGATGAGCCGGGGGCGGCAGAAAGCCGACATTCTGATCTACTATCCGGTCTCGGAATTCCAGGGAGCCGACCGGCACGGGGAAGAAGCCGCACAATACGCGTTCGAAACGGCGCGCCATCTCTCCGCCGCGCATTACAACATCTTCTTCGTCGACGACGATTCGATCGCCCGCGGCAGGGTCGAGGGGGACAAACTCGTCATTGACGGCGAGGCGTACAGTGCGCTCATCCTGCCGAATATCAGCGCGATCCGCTGGAACACCCTCACGCGCCTGGCCGAGTGGCGCGAAGGGGGAGGAAGCGTCGTCGCGCTGAACATCATTCCGAGCGGCAGCGACCGCGCCGGCCGAAACGACGCCGAGATGAACCGCCTGGTGAAAAAGATCTTCGCCGATCCCCAGACGGTTCTGAAAGAAGATCTTTCCGAACTCCGCGCGCCGCTCGTTTCGCTCCTCGAAAAGAAAGTGCCGCGCGACGTCATTCCCGAATCGCCGGACGACCGATTCATCTTCCAGCACCGCGTGACGGACGACTGCGACGTCTTCGTCGTGATGGGCGCGAAGCGGGGGGTTCCCCTCACGTTCCGAGCCGTCGGACGCGCCGAACTCTGGAGTCCGTGGACCGGCGAGGCGAAAGAGATCCTCCGGCTCAGCCATCCCGCCCCCGGTCTGACGCGGATCATTATGCCCGAAAACGAAGAAACCGCGCAGGTGATCGTCTTCGATCGGAAGACCCCCGCGCGGTTCGAGTCGGTCCGCACCAACCTGGATTCGATCGACGAAATCGCGCCCCCCGGCGAGCCGGGCGGAAAGTGGCGCGCGGTCGGCCGAAGCCCGGTCGCGGGAAAACGCACGATCGAAGTCGTTTCGGACGGCGGGAAATATATCCTGACGGGTCAGGCGCCTCCCCTTCCCGACCCGAAAGAGTTCGGCGATCTCTGGGAATCGGAAATCATTCCGACTCTGGACAACCGATACGGCGATTTCCGCCTCCCGGTCGAAGAGCGCTTTCTCGGTCCCGAGGCGCGCCGCTTCGAGTGGACCGAAAAGGACGGCTCGATTCCCCTTTCGGGGGCGGAGCGCGTCACTTACGGCTTCGGCCCGAAATTCCTCCGGCTCGGTCCTTTTCCGGACAACCTCGCCGAAGAGGATCTCGCTGAACTCGACGCGCGTCTTGCCGCTCCCGGCGGGATCGACCCGCTCGAACCAGTCGCCGCGGCCGGCAAATCATACAACTGGACGCTCTACCCCTTCTCGTGGCGGGAAGGGATCGACGGGAATCCGGGGCACGAAGGGTATCACGGCTTAAAAGAGCTTCTCGACGACCGTTTCATCGGGCTGGGAAAAAACGAAGAGGGACTGAACGAGACGCTTTTCGTTCCCGCGCAGGAGGGAAACATCAATTATCTCCTGACCTGGGTGCACGCCGCGGTCGACCCGAACGGTCCGATTCGCATCGCGACCGAAGGGGAGTTTCCCGCGCTGGCCCGTCTGGCGGGAGAGCCGCTCGAGGCCGAGACCCGCCTGAGGCCGACCCCGGAAAAACATCCGCTCCTTCTGCGCTACGACCGTGCCGGGCGCTACGCGCTGGTTCTGGTCGACGAAAGCGCCCCGGAACGAACCCAGCCGCCCACCCCGCTTGCGATGAAATGGTTCGAAATGCCCGGACGCCTCGACTACGACGTTCATCCCGGCGCGGCGCCGGAAGGCGTTTACACGTTCCTCTCTCCGCCGGGACTGACCGGCGCGGTCATTTCGGCGAAAGGACCGATCGCCGTCTATGCCGACGGCCGGCCGTTCGAAGCGGCGGAAATCGAAGAGGGAGGCCTTTTCGCTCCGAACGGTCTGGACGGAAGCCGGCGGTACCGCGTCCGATTCGACGACGGGGTCAGAACCGCCCGCCGGATCGAGATTCACGGCGCGGCCGAAGGGGCGTGCGGCGGCGCGTTCTTTCCCGAACCGATCCGCCTCGAAACGGGTACGGGCGAGATCGCGCTCGGCAGCTGGAACGAAAAGGGAGTTCTCGACGCCTTCTCGGGCGGGATTCTCTATCGGCAGAAGTTCACCCTCACCGAAGACGAGGCGGCGGAGGATCTTTCGCTCGATCTGGGGAACCTCTGCGCCAGCGCGCGCGTTCTGATCAACGGAGTCGAGGCGGGAACGCTCGTCACCCCGCCGTGGCGGCTCGATATTTCCGGGAGGGTGCGCGCCGGCGAAAACGTGCTCGAAGTCGAAGTACGCAACACACTCTCGAACCATTACCTGACGATTCCGACCCGCTACCGCGGCGATTCCCCCTCGGGACTCTTCGGTCCGGTCCGGATCGAGTTCCGTCCGAAAACGAGGCTCGAATCGCGCTAGCCGGCGGCCGTCCCGGCCGCCGGAGGGGAGGGAGAGTCCCTCTTTTTTGGTGTTTTCCGAAACAGAAATCCGTGTATAATTAGGCTAAGTTGCGGGGTCTTTCCCGAAATCGAAAGATCCCCTATGCGTCGTTTTTCCCCAAAACCCGAGCGGAGCAGCCCCAACTTCGAGACCGTCCCATGATTCATCGATACTCCCTTTTTACCTATCTCCTTCTGATTATCCTCCTTTCGTCGTCGATCGTGCTGGGAATCGTCATCTTCGGAAACCAGAACCTCACCGGCACGATTCTTCGCGACCACGAGGTGGAAAAGTTCAAGCTGATGACCCAGGCGGCGTCCGACGAAATCGAAATCCGCCTGACGAATATCGAAGAGGTCATCCGCCGAAACTCGAGCCTCTTTCGCGACCAGGATCCCCATTCCCGGGAAGAAGCGATAAAGATTCTCGAACAGTCGATGAGCAACTTCCCGTCGATCTTCGCCATGGAGATCATCTTCACCGAAACCGAAGCCGAACAGATCGAAGAAGCGGGATACACCGCCCTTTACGCCTACCGTCATTCGTCGGAACTCCTCACCCCCGATAAGAAAGAATCGGAAGGCGAGGCGAAGGATCCGGGCTCGTTCGAAATCGTCGACCGAACGGATCTCGACGCCGACTACTCGTCGGAATGGTATAACAAACCGATCATCCTGGGGGAGCCGATCTGGACGTCCCCGTACTACGATCCCCAGATCAACGTTCTGATGATCACCTATTCGGTTCCGGTCTACGACCGGCCCGACCATATCGAAGCGGTTCTGACCGCCGACGTTTCGCTCGAATGGCTCGATCAGCTGATCGACACGTTCGACATCGGAAAAACGGGGGAACCGGTTCTGATCACCCCCGACCAGATCATCTTCCGTTCCGAAACCGAGTCGGAAAGAGAACCGGATCTGGTCAACATCTCCGACGCGATCGCCGACTTCGAATCGGCGGCCCAAACCAAAAATCAGAAGAAAGAAAAGTATTCGAACCTGTTCGATCTCCTCAAGGGTGGGAAATCGGGCGAAATACGGTTCACCAATCCCTACGACGGCGAAAAGACCTTCTTCTATTTCGCGACCCTGCCGAAGATCTCCTGGAAACTCGGGTGTTTCGTTCTGGAAAAAGAGGTTTTTAGTCCGGTCCGCCGAATAACCAATATGATCGTGATCACGGGATTGGTCGGCGTGCTGCTTCTCCTTCTTCCCTCGTTTCTCATCGCCCGAAGCGTGGCGCGTCCCCTCTCGGTTCTGAGCGGAGCGGCGCGGAACGTGGCGCACGGTGATTTCGACGCCCCCCTTCCGATCATCAAGGGGAAAGGGGAGATCCCCCAGCTCTTCAGCGCGTTCGACTCGATGCGCGGCGACTTAAAACGCTACGTCGACGACATCGCCAAAAGCGCGGCGAAAGAGGCGAACATGCACTCCCAGCTCCAGATCGCCCACTCGATTCAGCAGGGGATGGTACCGAAAAATTTCGAGTCGGCGCGCGAAGCCCGGCTCGACATCTTCGCCCAGATGACCCCCGCTCAGGAGATCGGCGGCGACCTGTATGACTACCAGGTTCTGGACGACGGGCGGATCTACTTCGGGCTCGGCGACGTTTCGGGAAAAGGGGTACCGGCCTCCCTCTTTATGGCGATGGGAAAAACCCTGATCCGTTCGGCCATTCAGCGGGACGGCAATCCCGCCCACGCCCTCAACTGGGTCAACCCCCAGCTCTGCTCCGGCAACGACGCGGGTCTTTTTATCACCGCGCTCTGCGGCGTGTACGACACGAAGAAACACGAGATCACCGTCTGCTGCGCCGGCCACAATCCGCCGTTTATCCGCCACGCCGACGGCACGGTTCAGAGAATCGATATCGCTAACGGAAAATTCCCGCTGGCGATTATG
Organism: uncultured Planctomycetota bacterium; assembly: GCA_902766935.1. Lineage (GTDB taxonomy): Bacteria > Planctomycetota > Planctomycetia > Pirellulales > Thermoguttaceae > RUG695. The sequence continues at coordinate 13,844 of CACXFR010000185.1, forward strand.
GACGACGTCGACTACGAGAATTACACGATTCCCCTTCCGCCGGGAAGCGTTTTCTTCATCTATTCCGACGGCGTCACCGACGCCGCCAATCCCGCCGGAGAATACTTCGGCGAAGAAAACCTCAAAAAGTACCTCGGACTCGCGCCGGACAGCTCGACGGAGGCGCTGGTCGAGTCGATGATGACCGAAGTCAGAACCTTCGCAAACGGAGCCAAACAGTCGGACGATATCACCATCCTGGCCTTTAAAGAGATCGCCTAAAAGCGCGGGCGTCCGTTCCGTATGAAATCAGCACCGAATCCTCTTCCGCCCCGCGCCGCTTTCGGTCGGCTGGCGGCGGTTCTTCTTTTCGCGGCCCTCGCGCAGACGGCGGCCGCGCAGTCGGCCGGCGTTCCCTGGATCGCCTTCGACCGGCTCGGGCGCGTCACCGTCGCCGCCGACGAGGCCGGTCTTCCGCGCAAGGGGAAACGCATCGGCATTTTCTACTTCCTCTGGGCGATGCCGTGCACGCCGATTCCTCAGGCGCCGGGAACCGACCACCCATATAATATCTCCGAAATTCTGGAGAAAGACCCCGGCGCCGCCTCGAATCCCGGCTCCCCGCTCTGGGGGGGGAACGGGATCTACCACTACTGGGCCGAACCGCTCTTCGGCTACTACCGCAGCGACGACCCGTGGGTTCTCCGCCGGCACATTCAGCTTTTGGCCGACGCGGGGGTCGATTTTCTGATTTTCGACGCGACCAACAAGGTCACCTATCCCGAAGCGTTTCTCCCCCTCTGCGACACGCTCGCCGAACTGCGCGCCGCGGGCGAGACGGTTCCGCAGGTGACCTTTATGGTGCACACCTCCGCCGCCGAGACCGCCGAAGTCCTCTGGAAGCAGATATACGGCATCGGCAGGTACGACGACCTTCTCTTCCGCATCGACGGGAAGCCGCTTCTGATCGGAAGTCCGAAAGAGATCAAAGACCCGAAACTGCGCAAAGCGCTCACGCTGCGCGAAGCCTGGTGGCCGTTCGAGATTAAAAACACCCGCGACGCCTGGCATTGGGAAGCGACTTATCCCCAGCCCTACAGCTGGCACGTCGCGGAAGACGTGCCGGAACAGGTCAGCGTCTCTGTCGCACAAAACCTCTCCCGCAAAGAGGGAACCGTCGTTCAGATGAGTTCCGGTCGGGCCCGTGGACGGAGCTTCCGCCAGGGGGACGGCGAGACGGTCCCGCGGCCCGAGCTGGGGCTCAACTTCTCGCAGCAGTGGTCCCGCGCCCTGGAACTCGATCCGACGTATATCATGGTCACCGGCTGGAACGAATGGATCGCCGGCCGATGGATTCAGGAGGGGAAATACGTCTTCGTCGACCAGTTCGATCAGGAATACAGCCGCGACGTCGAAATGATGAAGGGGGGGCACGGCGACAGCTACTACCTGCAGATGATCAGCGGGATCCGCCGCTTCAAAGGGGCGCTTCCCCTCCCGGCGGCGTCCGAACCGGTCACGATCGACCCGGACGGCGGTTTCGCGCAGTGGCGGAACGTCGAACCGGTCTTCGCCGACCACGTCGGTGAGACGATTCCCCGCGACTTCGACGGAAACGGCGGAACCCGCTACGTCAACCGCACCGGGCGGAACGACATCGTTGAGGCGCGGGCGGCGCGCGACGGCGCGAACCTCTACTTCTACCTCAGGACAAAAGACCCGATCACTCCCGAAATTCCCGACGGACTCGCGCTCCTTCTGAACACCGATCTCGGCGAGTCGGGCTGGATCGGCGGCGACTGGCTGATCGGCCGCGCCTACGACGGCGCGACGGCCTCGCTCGAGAGGTACGCCGGCGGAAAAAAGCGCGACGTCTGGAAATGGAAAGAAACCGGAAGGATCGATTACCGCGTCGAAGGGAACGAACTTCTTCTGATCGTTCCGTTTAAGGCGGTCCGTCTTCCGAAATCGGAAAAGAGTCTTCGGCGGATCGCGTTCAAGTGGCTCGACAACGTTCCCGAAACGATGACCCCCGACGACCTCTACACCAACGGGGACGTCGCCCCCGAAAGCCGTTTCTTCTACGAGGTCGCCAAAGAGCCCGCCGAGGAAAAGCGGAAGTAACCCCGCTCTTGACAAGTTTTCCCGATATGCCATTATGGAATGGGGTAAACCCGACTAACCCCAGGTGAATACTCTGTTTTAAAAACGCCTTCCCGTTACTCTTTCCGCGCCGAGCGGTCCGGAGAAAATCAATGAACGAAAAAGAAATTGTGAAATGGCTTCGCGAAGACGACCCCGACCGTCTCACCGAGCTCTTCCGAAAAGCCGACGCCGTCCGCCGGGATCACGTCGGCGACGCAGTTCATCTGCGCGGTCTGGTCGAGCTTTCGAATATCTGTCGGCGGAACTGCCTCTACTGCGGGGTGCGCGCCGGGCATAGCACCGTCGAGCGGTACCGGCTCACCGCCGACGAGGTGATGCAGGGGGCGCGTCTCGCCTCGGAGTTCGGTTACGGCACCCTGGTAATGCAGGCGGGGGAAGACTTCGGTCTGGAAGGGGAATTCGTCGCCGACCTGATCCGCAGGATCAAAAAAGAATACGCCCTGGCGGTCACCCTCAGTCTGGGGGAACGGACCGAGGCGGACTGGCGCCTCTGGCGCGAGGCGGGGGCCGACCGCTATCTGATCCGGTTCGAAACGTGCAACAAAGACCTCTTCAGGGTGATTCATCCCCCGGTCGGAAAAGACGATCTCGGCTTTGAAGGGCGGATCGGCGCGCTTCGGGTTCTGCGCGGGCTCGGCTACGAGATCGGCAGCGGCGTCATGATCGGAATTCCCGGACAGACGTACGCCGACTTGGCGCGCGACCTGCTGATGTTCCGCGAGCTTGATCTCGATATGATCGGCAACGGCCCCTATCTGGCACACCCCGAAACCCCGCTGGGACGCGCGGCGGAAGTCCTGGCGAAAAACCCCGGCGCCCCGACCGACGAACGGCGCCGTCTGACGGCGGAGGTCGGATTCGACTACCCGGTCTCCGACGACCCGGTTCCGGCCGACAACCTGACGGCGTTCAAGGTGATCGCCCTGACGCGCCTTCTCCTCCCCGACTCGAACATCCCCTCGACCACGGCGATCGCGACCAACGACAGACTTCACGGACGGGTCACCGGCCTTCAGAGCGGCGCCAACGTGGTCATGCCGAACCTGACCCCGACCCGCTACCGCGCCCTTTACGAAATCTATCCGAACAAGTCGGCCACGACCGAGTCGCCTGAAGAGACGCACCGTACGGCGATCGCCCAGATCATCGAAGCGGGGCGCATCCCGGGTACCGGCCCCGGCGGGCGGATCCGCTAGTGCTGCCCGGGACGCTTCCGCGCCTTTCCGACGGGGAAAGGCGCTTTTTTCATCCCTTCCCGATTCCCGAAAGTATTGAAAAGGGAAAAATTCCTCTCCCATCAATCCTCTTTTTTTGCTATTCTCCCTCCGCGACATCGTAAACCGGCTCACGGAGAGCAATATGGATAAAATAGGCAATTCAGTTAAGACATTTTTAAGAAAAACGTTCCCGCCAGGGGTCGTTCTCCTTTTCTGCGGGCTCTTTCTTGCGCCGGGAACGTCTGTCACACAGCGCGCCGCGGGAAACGACGACCGTCATGTTCTCCTTGAAGAGACCGACGTGCGCGCCCGACGGGCGGGATTCGACGTCAGTCCGAAAAACCTTACGCCGCAGCCGGTTCAGATCAAGGCTCCCGAAGGGGTTATGGTCGAAATCGCCTCCGAAGGCGGGTTTACGGCCAATCCCGCCGGGTCGAACCTCTTCGGACTTCTGCAGGGGGAAGTCTACCGCTTTAAGTTCACCCGTCTCCCCTACGCCGAAGGGCGCGAGCTCTATCCGACCGTCGAACTTTTGAGCACGCTGACGCCGCCTCGCGGCTACGAAACCGATTTTCCGATCCCGATCGAACTGACCGAGGAAGATATACGCATGGCACTGGACGGAAACCTGGTCACCCGCGTCGTCTATCTGGAACCGCCGCACAACGCGATTCCGGTCGACTCAACGGTCGATCAGGGGGAAATCTCCTCCGAGGCGCCTTCGTCGATCAATCCGGTCGCCCTGGCCAAATCGCGCGGGCGCGTGATGGCGATCCTCCGTCTCGGAAGCCGGATTCCCGACACAAAGACCGATTTGAGCGGATTCTGTTTCGGGTATCCCGCCGTCACCTTTCCCGCCCCTTCGGACAAGCCGCGCGGATATATGCTCGGCTATCCGATCCCGGCCGAACCGACCGACCTTTCCGACCCGACCCAAACCGAATTAACGTTACCGTAAATAATTATGACGATGAGTGAGACGATGTTAAAATCACCATTCCCCGGCCGGTTCTCCGCGACGGTCTGTTTCCTTCTCGCGGCGGCCGCGCTCCCGTTTTGCGTATCGTGTCAATCGAAGGGATACGTCCCCGGACCGAACGATCCGTTCGCCGAAAACGCCCCGAAGACGAAAGAGGAAGAGGAGTATTACCGCGACGTCCTTTCGGGGGATTGGCAGAAGCAGACGAGCAATCCGCTCGGCTATTTCGGACTCGGACGGAACCAGGTCTCGACGACTCCCCCGCCCCACTGGACGATGACCCCGCCCAACGGCGCGAAGACGATGGAAGAAATCCGCGCCGAGACGTACGACAAGCGGATCGCCGAAGAACGGGCGAGGCTTCAAAACAGAGCCGATCCCGAAGGGCGCGTCTATAAAACCGCCGCCGTCGATCCGCGGCTTCCCGACCGCCCCCGCCCGGACGTTCCGCCGGCGCCGGCCGGCAGAGTAAAAGAAGCGCCCTCCGGCGGCGCGCCCGCCCTCCTGCCGCAAGAGACGGAAAAACCGAAAAAGGAGGAGTCGGGCGGCATTTCGGGGTTCTTCCATTCTTTTACCGCGGCCCCGGAACCGAAAGCGGGAGAAAAAACGCCTCAGACCGTCTCGAAGACGGAGACCGCCGAAGCAAATCCGAAAGGAAAGGAAGATTCAAATTTCTTCACAAGCGTCTTCAAACCTTTTTTTGAAGAAAGGACTCGTTTTCAGCCGTTCGGCGCCTCCGAACGCCTGACGGCCGAAGGCGGGTCCGAAAACTTTTCCTTTTCCGACGACCGCAATCTGATCGTCCGCGCTCAGGAGCCCGAAAACGAATCGGGGCCGCGCAGCGGCGGCGGAGTGATCACCACCGCCGACGCGGTCGAATCTCCTCTGACGATCGATCCGGAACTTGCCGAACGCTGGCGGAGCATCGGAGGACTTCGGATCGGGGACGACGTGCCGAAAGACCTGCCCGACGACGAGTATATCGTCGTCGGCGGCGACGCCGGGGGCGAGGCGTTCGCTCTGCCGAACTGGGACGTACACAACCTGGAAGCGGACGAGACGATCGCACACTTCGACACGGTCGGCGGTCAGATCAAAGTCGAACCTTCGAACCGGTTCATCATCTACATGCCGCGCTTCGCGACGGTCCGCCAGATTGTCGGGCCCCGTTCGCAGTCGCAGAACACGCGTCTCGGTTCGATGGACGCCGATCTGGTTCCGACCGAAGAGCGGAACGCCGAAGGGGTCGACTTCCGTTCGCAGGAAGAACGAACCTCCTCGACTCGGGGCGAAGTGCAGATTTCCGACATCCGCGCCAATCAGCCGGGCGGAGAGATCGTTTCCGAAGAGGGGCTGATCGAAGAGACCCAGAAGGTTCTGACCGCCTCGGCCAACGGCATGCTCCGCGAAGAGACCGTCTCGGACCAAACCCGCCTCGAACTGGCCCAGGGAGCGGCGGCCGCCGCCGCGTGGGGAAAGACGCAGGGGGTCGCGGTCCATATCGACAAACTCGCCGCTCAGGGAAACGTCACTCTTCAGGGGGCGGCGACGATCTACTCGATCAAAAACGACACGAAAACCTCCCAGCTGCGCCTCTTCAAATCGGCGTCGAAACAGGAAGCCAAGCCGGGAGAGGTGATCGAATTCGTCCTCCGCTACGAGAACGTCGGAACCGAAGTGATCGGAAACGTCACGATACTCGACTCCCTTTCGGCGCGGCTGCAATACGTCGACGATTCGGCGGTTTCGTCGAAAAAAGCCGACTTCCTGGTGAAGAACAACGAAACCGGCTCGCTCGTTCTCCGGCTGGAAGTGATCGACCCGCTCGAACCGGGGGACTACGGCGTTCTCACTTTCCTCTGCAGGGTGAGGTGATCTTCCCGATGACCTGGTTTCGGCTCGCGGCATTTCTGACGCTTCTTCTTCTCCCTCCCGCGGCGGGCGGATTCGCGTCGGCGCAGGAGGAAGAACCGCGGGAAACCGTTCTTTCCCTCCCCGAAGGGATCGACCGCGGCGAAGTCCTGGCCGAAGCCGCACGCCGCCGCGCGGAGTGGAAGGGGTTCGACGAGCTGGAATACGCGCAGATGAGCCGGCTCGGGATCCGCCTGATTCGCGGAAAGCATGTCGAGTTCTACACCGACCTGGCCGAGTCGAAAGACGTCGACTCCATCCCCGTCGTTCTCGACGAGGCGGTTTCGCAGCTGGCGCTCTTCTTCGGCCTTTCCCCCGAGGATTACAGGAACTGGCGCGTCGAGGCGTTTCTGATCAGCGACCGCGAGCCGTTCGAGATTTTCGGCGCGCTCAAACGCGCCCCCGATTTTGAGCACGGCTACGCGCTCGAGTCGCGCGTCTGGATCCACGACCAGAAACAGGCGTATTACAATCGATTTCTCCTTCTGCACGAACTGACCCACGCCTTTATGAACTGGACGTTCGGCGATCTGAATCCCCGCTGGTATTCCGAGGGGATCGCCGACTACCTGGCGCTCCATCGATGGGACGGGAAAAATCTCACGCTCGGGATCTACCCCGCCTCTCCCGACGAGGTTCCCGGATTCGGGCGGATCGACCGGATCAAAAAGGCCGGACGGGGAAAGAATCGCAAAACGCTCGACGACGTCCTCGATTTCGAGGCCGGCGACTTTCTCGACAACGACTCGTACGCCTGGAGCTGGAGCCTGGTCACGCTTCTTTTTCATTCGCCGCGCTTCGGCCGCGCGATCGGCGCGATGCCGTACCTGATGACGCGGCGCGACGCGAACCGTCTCTTCACGGAGCTTCTGGGAAAGGACGACGCCCGGCTGAACCGAGACTGGTACGAGTGGATTGCGTCGATCGACTACGCCGCCGATTTCTCCTCCTTTGCGCGGGACGACCTTCCCCCGCGTCCGCTGACCGATCCGGTCGAGCTGACCCTTTCGCCAAAAGAATCCGGATGGCAGTCGACGGGAATCCGCCTCGAAGCCGGAAAGACCTACGTTCTGCGCGCAGAGGGAAGATTCAAGGTCTATGAAAAAGAGCTGGCCCGCGCTCTCCCCTGCGAGGCGGGCGGGATTTCGCTCCGCTACTTCGCCGGCGCGCCGCTGGGTCAGGCCGCCGCGGCGGTTCCCCCGTCGGGCGCGCGCACGGTCAATCCCTGGAAGGGGGCCGTTCCGCTCAAAAACGGCGCCGTCCGCATCACCCCCGACGTCACCGGCCCCCTCTTCTTTCGATTCAACATTCCCGGCGGCGCGGCGGAAAAATCTTCCGGCAATCTTGTCATTACGATTTCCCGAGACCGTTGATTTTCGCCCGGCGCGCCGGTATAATGAGAAATGTCAACGAAAGCCCCCGCCGCGGCTTTCCACCCTTTACCATTTCAAGGAGTTTTATGATGAGTGCGTTTCCCGAAGTTTCCAAAATCAAATACGAGGGGCCCGAGTCGACGAATCCCCTGGCGTTCCGCTACTACAACGAAAACGAGCTGGTCGAAGGAAAATCGATGCGCGATCATTTGAATTTCGCCTGCGCGTTCTGGCACACGATGCGGATGAACGGGACCGACCCGTTCGGTTCGGCCACGATGCTCCGACCGTGGGACGACGGAAGCGATTCGATCGCCAACGCGCAGAACCGGGTCCGCGTCTTCTTCGAATTCCTCGAAAAGATGTCGTTCCCCTTCTACTGCTTCCATGACCGCGACGTCGCTCCCGAAGGCGCCACCTTCAAAGAGACGTGCGCCAATCTGGACGCCGTGGTCAAAGTCTTTAAGGAGGAGCAGGACCGCACCGGGATCAATCTCCTCTGGGGAACCGCCAACCTCTTCGGCAACCCCCGCTACATGCACGGTGCGGCGACCAGCTCCAACGCCGACGCGTTCGCCTACGCCGCCGCCCAGGTCAAAAAGATGCTCGAAGTGACGCTGGAGCTCGGCGGTCGCGGCTATACGTTCTGGGGCGGGCGCGAGGGATACCAGTCGTTCCTGAACACCGATATGAAACGGGAACTCGACCATCTGGCCGCCTTTATGCATATGGCGGTCGACTACGCCAAAGAAATCGGCTTTAAGGGACAGTTCTATTTCGAACCGAAACCGAAGGAACCGACGAAGCACCAGTACGACTTCGACGTCGCCGCGTGCGTCAATTTCCTGCGCACCTACGGACTGGCCGACGACGTCAAAATGAACATCGAGACGAACCACGCCACCCTCGCCGGCCACGCGGTCGAACACGAGCTCGACTTCGCCGGAAGCCAGGGGTTCCTGGGCTCGGTCGACGCCAACGCCGGGGACATGCTCCTGGGGTGGGATACCGACCAGTTCCCGACCGATGTCTATATGACGACCAAAATGATGTATATCATCTTGAAATACGGCGGCTTTAAAACCGGCGGTCTGAACTTCGACGCCAAGGTCCGCCGCGAGAGCTTCGAGCCGATCGACCTCTTCTACGCGCACATCGGCGGAATGGACGCGTTCGCCAAGGGGCTCAAAATCGCGGCGAAACTCCGCGCCTCCGGTGAACTGAAAGAGATGATCAACAAGCGCTACGCTTCCTGGGACAGCGGCATCGGCGCGAAGATCGAAGCCGGTAAGGAAGACTTCAAATCCCTCTTCAACTACATCGCCGAAAAGGGCGAGATCGAACCGAACGTCAGCGGCCGGCAGGAACTCTTCGAAAACGTCCTGAACCGCTACATCTTCGACTGAGAAAACCGCGCGGTTCCGGCCGCGAAAAAAGCCTGCAAGCGCGTCCCGGCGGGAAACGCTTGCAGGCTTTTTCTTTCGGCGCGGCGAATTGTCAGATCGTCACCTCGTCGCCGTATTCCGGGCGGATGATCTCGCTTTCGCTCAGCCGGCTCTTCAGAAGGTTTCGGAACGTTTCGGACGAACGGGTCTCGCCGTGAACGACAAAAATGTTTTTCGGCGGAGTCGGAATTGAACCGACCCATTTCAGAAGCTCCTGCTGGTCGGCGTGTCCCGAAATGCCGCGAACGGAGGCGATTTCGGCTTTGACCGCGAAGAACTGCCCGTTGATGCGAACCCGCTTGTTCCCCTCGACGATCTGCCGTCCCAACGTTCCCGCGGCCTGGTAGCCGCAGAAGAGAACCATATTCCGCTTATAGCCGATATGGTTCGCCAGATGGTGTTTGATGCGGCCGGCGTTACACATCCCCGCGCTCGAGAGGATCACTCCCGGCCCCTCGATGTCGTTGAGCGTCATCGACTGTTCCTTCGTGGTGAGGAAATGGAAGTTGGTCACTTCCGAACGCTTTTCGAGACGACGCAGCGCGTCGTCGTCGAGACATTCCCGGTGCCGCATAAAGATCTTCGAAGCTTCGACCGCCATCGGACTGTCGAGCCAGATCGGAATGTCTTTCGGCATCCGTCCCTCGGCCTGAAGCGTGCCGAATCGGTAGATCATCTCCTGAGCGCGTTCGACGGCGAAGACCGGCATTAAAACCAAGCCGCGCCGCTCGGACACCCGGCGGATCGCGACGGCCAGCTGGTCGTTGACCTCGTCGATCGGCTCGGAACTCCGGTCGCCGTACGTCGATTCGATAAAGAGCGCGTCGACCGGCGCGTTCGGTTCGGTGAAATACGCGGGGTCGCGCAGAATCGGACGGTTCGGCCGCCCCAGGTCGCCGGAAAAGAGAAGGCGTTTTTTCGTCCCGGCGTCGTCGGCAACCACCTCGATAAAACTTGATCCGAGCACATGCCCGGCCTCGCGCAGCGTGATCGTCACGTTCGGAGTGATCGCGGTCTCTTTGTCGTAATCAACCGGCGAGAAGAGAGCGACCGTCTTTTCGACGTCGTCCTGCGTGTAAAGGGGGCGGACCGGATGGGGCGAAACGCGCTTCTCTTTCGCATGACGCTTCTGCTTGAAGAGCGCGTCTTCTTCCTGAATGTGCGCCGAATCGCGCATGATCAGCTTCGCCAGGTCAAGCGTGGCGGAAGTTCCGTAAATCCTCCCGCGGAATCCGTCCAGAAAAAGTTTCGGCAGGAGTCCGCAGTGATCCAGGTGGGCGTGCGTTAAAAAAACCGCGTCGATCTCTTTCGCCGGTTCGGGACAGGGCTCCCAGTTCCGGCTGAGAAGATCGTGCCCCTGCGTCATTCCGCAGTCGACCAGAAAACGGAAATCCCCGACTTCGACAAAGTGCCTCGAACCCGTAACGTTTCCGTTCGCGCCCAAAAATCGTATTCGCATGGAGACCCTTTCCTGTTCTAACGAGATAGTTCAAACGGGGCGGCTTTCCCGCTTCGCCTGAAACGGACCGAACCGATCACAGGTTCATTCTATTGATTTTTTTAACAAAGTTCAAGCGAGACATCCCCGATCCTTACAATCTCGGTCTATTTCCCGGAAAAACGCCGGAAAAACCGATACGCCGGGAAAAGATTCCCGTTTTCGCGCCGTTCCGCGCGCCGCGGAGCGTTTCAAACGATTGACCCGCGGAACGCAGAGGGTAGAATAAAAGAAGGGAGAAGGTTCCGTATGGATTTGACTCAGAACAGTCCCGTTTTAAAAAGATTCCCGGCGCGGCGGCTTTGGACGTTGATTCCGGCGCTTGCGGCGGCCGCGCTCTGTTTCGGCATGCGGAATTCCTTCCCCGTCCGGGTCGTTTCGTCCGCGGCGGAGCCGACCTGCGAACGGGGGGCGGAAGATTACCTGCGGCAGACCGCCCGAATTCTGGGTTCCCGTTTCAACGAAGCGTTCTACCGCGCCGCGGTCGAAAAGCAGGCGCGGCGGCTTGCCGACCGGAACCCACGCTCCGACGCCGTCCCGCGCGAATGTTTTACGAGTCTCGCCGCGGAAGACGATCCCGGCGTTTCCGAAGCGCTGGGCTTTTTGGATGAATTCGCCGTGGCGGAGGCCGAGCTTTCGATCGACGGGTTTTCCGCCGGGAAAAATCCCGTCGATTCGCTGGTCGAACGGGCCGCTCCCCTGTCGGTTCCCCCCTCCCGCCCGACGCAGACCTTTATGCCGCGCCCCGCCGAAATTCCCCTTTCGGTCGAGTTCATCTTCCTCTTTTCGCTCGTTTCGTTCCTCGCTTCGATCCTGATTCCGGCGCCCCCCTTCGCGGCGGCGGTCGGCATGGGAATAACGGCGGTCGAGGAATGGTGCCGCCGGCTGGTTCGTTCTCTTTCCGCCCTGTACGGATCGCGCGTTTTGCGTCTTCGCAAAAGAGCCGAAAAGCCGCGCTCTCTTTGCCGCGCGCCTTTCGAAGAAAAATTGTGTATTGTTCTTCTCCTCTGACGTTTCGTCCCGCGTCTTTTCACTTTTCAAGATCGAAACGTCACGGAAAAACAATATGATTAAACCGAAATCAAAGCCGGGATTCACCCTGGTCGAACTGTTGGTGGTGATCGCCGTCATCGGGGTTCTGATCGGGCTTCTCCTCCCGGCGGTACAGGCGGCGCGGGAAGCCGCGCGCCGGATGAAATGCACCAACAACATCAAGCAGTGGACACTGGCGCTCCACACTTATCATGACGCGACGGGGGGGCTTCCCCTCTTCACCTCGTGGTGCGATCACGACTCGACCGGAACCGCGAAAACGGTCAGGGACGTGAAAACGGAATATTCTGTCCATTCCCGGATCCTTCCGTATATCGAATGGGGCGCGTTTATGGCCGGGATCGATATCGCCGACTACAAATACCGTCTCTTTTCGGGGGGGACGGCGCCGAACGCCGAAATCTATCCCCAGCTTCTTTTTCCGTGCGAGATCCTCGGCTGTCCGAGCGAAACCGCGCCGCGGATCCGGCAGATCCAAAAACATCCGCGCGACGCCTCGCAGGGATACGTCGACGACGCCGGAACGAACTATATGTTCTGCTGCGGTTCGGGCGTCGGCGAGGGCTACTGTCTCGACGACAAAAAAAGCGACGGCCTGTTCGGACTGGTTCCCCGGTCGTTCGATTCGATCACCGACGGAACCAGCAACACGCTTGTCATTTCCGAAGCGCTCCTAGCGCCGGCCGCGTCGCAGACGACCGCGCCGGAAAGGGAGGTCTGCCGCTACTCGGTCGTCGGAAACCTTTCGGGAGAAACCCTTTCGCAATACAGCGAGAAAGAAAATTTCGACTGGGAAAAATTCACCGACGAAAAGCTCGAGACCGAAACTTCGTTCAGCGGAAACCGTGGATGCCCCTGGCTCTGCGGCCGGGTCTACGCGAGCGGATTTTCGGCCTACGCCCCGCCGAACGCCAAGCGGATCGGAATCTGGTACCGCGGCAAAGAGCTCCTTTACTACGGGACGGGGAGCTGCCACCGCGGCGTGGTGAACGCCGGAATGGCCGACGGTTCGGTTCGGACGGTCAGCGAATCGGTCGACCTGGAAATATGGCGGGCCGCCTCGACGATAAAGGGGCATGAACCCCGATCTCTCTGAAACAAAAACGGCGGAAGGCCCGCCTGCCGGGTCTTCCGCAGGACGGAGGAGTTTAAAAATGACAGAACCGGTAATCCGAACCGTTGAGCTGAAAAAGTATTATTCCGGGAAGACCAAAGCGCTGGACGGCGTCGACCTTGAAGTCAATCCCGGCGAGTTTATCGCCGTGATGGGGGCGAGCGGTTCGGGAAAGAGCACCCTCCTTCACCTGATCGCGGGACTGACCCGTCCGACCGCGGGACGGGTGACCATCGAAGGGCTCGACCCCGCCGCGATGTCCGACAACGCGCTGACGCGGTTCCGTCGGCGCCGAATCGGCCTTGTGTTTCAGCGGTTCAATCTGATCCCCCATCTCACCGCCGAAGAGAACATTACGGTTCCGCTCCTGGCCGAAGGGAAAAGCCGCAAAGACGCCGAAAAACGCGCGCTCGAACTCGCCGGGGAACTCGGCATCGCCGAACAGCTCGACCAGCGCCCCGACACTCTCAGCGGGGGAGAGCAGCAGCGGGTCACCCTGGCGCGCGCCCTTTCGCTCAACCCGGCGATCCTCCTGGCCGACGAACCGACCGGAAACCTCGACTCGCTCAGCAGTCAGCGGATCTGCGAGATCCTCGACCGGCTCTGCCGCGCCGAGAAGCGGACCATCCTTCTTGTCACCCACGAACCGGCCGTCGCCGTCTGGTCGAAACGGCTTCTGATCCTGAAAGACGGCCGTCTGATCGCCGACCGGCCGACTTCGGAATTCAGCGACGCGCATCATCTGGCCGCCGCGTATCAGAGGGCGGTCGAGGGAAACGCCGAACCGGCGGCAAGGGAGGACGCGGAATGAACAGACTTTTCCGACTCCTGGTTATCTCGCGCCTCGCCCGGCACCGGAGAGAACTGGCGCTGATTCTCCTCGCCGTTTCGGCCGCGTCCTGTCTGGTGGTCTGGGTGATCGGCGGATATCACAATCTTTTTACCGAAGTCGTTCATACCGACAACCGCCCGCTCGGCCGTTACGATCTCGTTCTGGGGGCGGACCTCCCCTCCGGCGGAACCGGACGCGGCCCCGGGGGCGGGTTCGGCGGCCCGCTCGCCAAGCGGGGAACGCCGCCCGGCGGCGGTGCGGAGTCTTCGCCCGGCCCCGGACGCGGCGAGAAACCCGAAGGAGCCGCCCGCAAACGGTTCGACCCGCTCGCCCCGGCGCGCGGCGCCGACGGAACCGTCGTTCTGGACCGTCTTCCGGAAGGGATTCCTCCCCACATGCGCAAACGGCTCCGCGCCGCCGACGTCGACGGGAGCGGAACCCTTTCGCGCGTCGAGGAGGAAACCCTCTACGACGAAGCGTTCGAACCGAAGGAAGAGGAACGGCAGGAAATGCCCGGCCGAACCGATCCGGCAGCGCGGGGGGGCGGAGGACGTCCAGGAAGCCGGAAAGTCGTCATCCCCGAAGAACTGATCGCCGAACTTGAACAGGATCCGCAGGTTCGTTCCGTCGACCGCAATCGAAATCTGCGCGCTTTCGTCTACGGCGAAAAGAACGAATCGGACACCCCCATCGGGGAACCGCCGGCGGCGGATCCCGCCGCGGCCGCGGAGACCGTACCCGAAGGGATCGACCCTTCGCTGCACCGCCGCGGTCTGGCGGCGTACCGGCAGCGGATGGGAACCCCGGCGGCGCTGGGCGACGCGTTCTTCGGAACCGACGCCGACGAGCCTCCCGCGGAACTGGAAGAGGGACGCTGGTTCGATCCCGCCCGTCCCGACGCCCGGGAAGCCGTCTTGGGAGAACAGGCGGCGAAGAAGTATAACGCCGCGGTCGGCGACCGGCTTCTGGTGCTGACCAAGACCGACGAATATCAGCTGAAAGTGGTCGGGATTCTGGACGACCGGCGCCTTACCGGCTTCTTCGTTCCGTCGGGCGCCGCCGATCAGATCGCGGGGACCCCTTCCGAAATCAACGGCGCGGCGATCACCCTCGTTTCCGCCGGGAAGGAAGCGGAATTCGCGGCGCGCTGGAAGGAACGCCTGGAAAAGGAAGCGCCGGGGGCGCGCTTGAAAACGAACGCCGACGTCCGGCGGGAAGAGATCGAAAGACTCAGCGCCTCGTCGGCGTTCCGTCTGCAGTCGGTCACCGGAACCGTTCTGGCGATTCTCGCCTCGCTCATGATCGTGCAGGCGGCGCTTTCGATCGGCGTGGAAGGGCGCCGGCGCGAAATCGGCCTTCTGCGCGCGGTCGGCGTCCAACGGCGGCATATCGCCCTTTCGCTCCTCTTCGAATCGTTCCTTCTGGCCCTTCCCGGCTGGCTCGGGGGGCTTCTGACCGGATGGCTGATTCTCTGTATTTCAAGCGGGAAAGCGTTTGAACTGAACGGAAGCGCGGTCGTTTTTTCGTTCTTCTGCGCGGTCGCCTGTTCGGTCTTCGCGGCGGTCGTGCCGATGGTAAGCGCCTGCCGCGTCCGCCCGCTCGAAGCCGTTTCGGCCGCGCGGGAAATTCCGGCGCGCCGCATTCGCCCCGCGGCGCGCCGCCTGATCCGCTTCGGTCTTCCCGCGGCGGCGGCGATCCTGATCGGCGCCGATCTTTTCCTCATTTACGGCGTTCACACAAACACGGCGCGGCGCGCCGCGCTCCATTCGGGAATCGGAGTCCTGGCGCTGGCGCTCGGAGTCCTCTGCCTGATCCCCTCGCTGGTCCGCCTTTCCGAAAAGATTCTCCTTCCGATTCTGGCGTCCCTTCTGCGGTTCGACCGCACCGTCTCGGCCAACGAACTTTCGGCGCACATCAAAAGGACCACCGCCGCCGCGGCGATGCTCGCGGTCGGCGGCGGCCTTTTTACGATGATGCAGGTCTGGGGTTATTCGATGCTCGGTCCGTTTCTGCCGAACACGCAGATGCCCGACGCGTTCGCCGCGTTTCTGCCGGTCGGTCTGACCGAGGAAAACGTCGAACAGCTGCGCGCCGCCCCCTGGATCGAGCCGGGCGCCTTCGAACCGGTCGCCGTCGAACAGGCCGCGTTCGCTCCCGAGCCGGTTCCCAGCGGCCGGGGGGGCGAGTTCGCCAACGTCGTTCTCTTTGGGATGAACGTCGAGCGCGCCTTCGCCGGTCCC
Organism: uncultured Planctomycetota bacterium; assembly: GCA_902766935.1. Classification (GTDB taxonomy): domain Bacteria; phylum Planctomycetota; class Planctomycetia; order Pirellulales; family Thermoguttaceae; genus RUG695. The sequence continues at coordinate 29,651 of CACXFR010000185.1, forward strand.
GCCCCCCTCGTCCGTCTCAAATTTCTGCAGGGGGATCCCGACAAGGCCTTCGCCGCGATGGAGTCGGGCCGCGGCGTCGTGGTGAACGACGCGCTCACGGTCGACTACGGGTTTAAGCTCGGCGACACGCTCAGACTCTGCGATCCGAAACAGAACGCGCGGATTCTCGAGTACCCGATCGTCGGCGTCGTGGCGTTCAACGGATGGCAGTGGCTGTCGAAAACGAGCGGCGTACGCCGAAACTACGGCCGTTCGGGCGGAATCGTCTTCGCCTCGGACCGACTCGTCCGCGGCGACTACCGCCTGACCGACACCGGTTACTTCTGGTTTAATCTCAAAAAGGGAACCGACGTCAGGGAGGTGGAGGCGGAACTCGACCGAATCGCCCGAAAGAACCTGGCCGAAACCGCCGCCGAAAAGGAGAGGGAACCGGACGCCGACCCGCCGCGCGGTCGGCGGCGGGAGCTTTCGGCGCCGGGAGGGGGTAACGCGGCGTACGCCAAGCTCACCACCCGGCAATCCCTTTCCGACTCGATTTCAAAGCGCGCCGACGGGGTCATCTGGGGGTTGAGCACGATGCCGCTGGTGACCCTGGCGCTCATGTCGATCGCCCTGGTCGCGGTCAGCGTCAACTCGGTCCGCGCGCGGCGGCGCTCCTTCGGAATCCTCCGCGCCGTCGGAGTCGAACGGGGAAAAGTGACGCGGATGATTTTGGCCGAGGCGGTTCTCCTGGCGCTCTGCGGCGCGGCCGCTTCGCTCCTGTTCGGAATCGTCGCGGCCGCGGGCGCCCTGAAACTCGGTCAGTCGATGTTCGGAACCGCCGACCCGCCGCTGATTCTTCCGGCGAAAGGACTTTTGGCGGGTCTGGCGTTTTTGATCTTCCTGGCGGCGGCGTCCGCCGCCGTTCCCGCCGTGAAGATCGGGCGCGCCAAGCCGCTGGATCTCCTGCAGTAGGGACCGCGTCACGTAAAGACCGCCGCGGCGTATTCCTGCGCGGCGGCGGTCTTTGTATATCTAAAAAGGCACATTAATCTTCCGGCGTCTTTTCCGGTGCGGATTCTTCCGCCGACCCGCCGGTAAGTCTTTTGAGGAGGTTTTCGGCGTCGCGGCGTTTCGGAAAGAAAGACGGCTCGGCCAAGGCGCTGGTCAGAAGCTGGCGGGCCAGATCGTCCTCGCCGCGCGCCAACGCGATACACGCAAGATAGTAGGCGCTGGTCGGGGTCAGCCCGCCGCGGTCGAGAATCGGCAGAAGGATATCTTCGGCGCGGTCGACGTTCCCGCGGCGAAATTCGACCCAGGCGAGCGTCGCGGCGGCCTCGTCCGAACGGGGATTGCGGCGCCGGAGGCGGTCGGCCTTTTCAAACGCTTCGGTCAGAAGGGCGGTCGTCTCCTCTTCGGCCAGCGCGAGCGCCAGTCCGTTGATCACGTCGAAATCGTTCGGCGCCAAGCGGAGCGCCCGGCGGTAACCGGACGCGGCGTCCTCGAAGTCCCCTTCGGTGTAGGCCAGAAGCGCGTCCCACTTGAGCCGATCCAAACTCTCCTGCGGCATTCGCGCGGCCGTCGTGCGCGCCTCGTCGAGACGGCCGCGGCGGTAGAGCATCCGGGCGACGCGGGAAAGTTCGGAAAGGGAAAGCGCCTCGTCGCCATAATGCTCGTCGAGAAGCCGCACCGCCCCTTCGGCGTCCCCCTTCTCTTCCAGAAGGGCCGCAGCTGTCAGCCATCCGGCGAAAAGAGAGGGATTCAGCTCTTTGGCGCGGGAAAGCGCTTTCAGCGCCTCGTCGTTTTTCTCCTGCCGCAGCAGAAGGTACCCCAGGCTCAGATACCCTTCGGCCCCTTCGGGGTTCAGGTCGATATACTCGCGCATCTTCGACTCGGCCGCGGCGAAATCCCCCGCGCATTCCAGAGCCCGGGACGCGGTCGAAATCGACTCGCCGCGGAGAAAGGAAAGCCGGGGAGAATCTTTCCCGGCCTCGCTTTCGGCAAACGCCGCCAGAAGCGCGTCCGCCTTTTCGCGGAGAAGCCCCAGTTCGGCGAGGCGGTTCTCGTCGGCGGCGATTTCGGCCAGACGGTACCACGGTTCGGGATCACCGGACGCTTCGCGAACCGCGCGGTTCAGATAGGCGTGTGTGTCGGAAAGATTCCCCTGTTGTTTCGCCAGAAGGGCGACCGCCACGCCGGCGGGGGGAAACGACGGATTCTCTTTTTGCGCCGCGTCGAAAAGGCGGTAGGCGGCTTCGAGATCCCCCTGGCGGAAAAGCTCCGCCCCCTCGGCCCAGTTCGCCGCGCCCGCGATGGGGACGGACTCGTCGCCGCGCGCCGGGACAAAAAAGAGGCCCGCACCGAGAAGGAAAAGGAAAATCCGCAGCAGGAACGTCTGTCTCATCGGAAAACCTTTGTCGGGCGCGGGCGTCGGCATCAAATCAAAGGGAAGCTATTTCTCTTCGTTGAAATTCTTGTAGATCACGTCGGCCACGGTGCAGCCGCCGGGAATGAACGGAAGGACATGCTCGCCGTACGGTGAGTTCACCTCAAGAAGGAAAGGCCCCTTCGAATTGAGCATGGCGTCGAGCGCGCCGGCGAACTCGTCGCGGCGGGTGACCGACGCGGCCTGCCAGCCGTAGCCGCGCGCGATCATCGGATAGTCGGGATAGCGGTGTTTCGGCGAGATGCCGTCCCCTCCCCCCGTCGCTTCGGGATCGGTCACGCGGCCCAGATAGGTGTTTCCGCGGTTCGACTTGTAGAAGACGTCTTCCCACTGCATCACGTTGCCGAGGAACTGGTTGTTCATCACCATCAGTTTGACCGGAATATTCTCGGTAATGCAGGTCGCCATCTCCTGAATGTTCATCTGGAGCGAGCCGTCCCCCTCGATGGCGACGACCAGCGCGTCGGGATGCGCCACTTTGGCGCCGATCGCCGCGGGCAGACCGAACCCCATCGTTCCGAGCCCGCAGCTCGAAAGCCAGGTGCGGGGGCGGCTGAAATGGTAGAAGAGGGTAGTCCAGAGCTGATGCTGGCCGACCCCGGTGGCGATATACGTCTCGCGGTCTTGGGTCGCTTTGCTCAGCTCCGAAATCGCGTATTGCACCAGGATGTGGTCCGCATCGTCGCGGAAACAGACCGGATATTTCTTTTCCCACTCGGCGATCTTTTCGTGCCAGGGGGAAAGATCGGCGTGCTGATACGAGGCGAGTTTTTTATTGAGTGCCTTGAGGAAAAGTCCGGCGTCGGCGAAAACCGCCTGATGAACCTTTTTCACCTTTCCGAATTCGGAGGGGTCGATGTCGACGTGAATGATGTGCGCTCCCTTGGCGAACTGCGACACGTTGCCGACCACGCGGTCGCTGAACCGGGTGCCGATCGCCAGCAGCAGGTCGCTTTCGCGCACCGCGCAGTTGGCGTAGACCGTCCCGTGCATTCCGAGCATCCCGATCGACAGACGATGATCTCGCGGAAAGGCCGCCAGGGCGGGCATCGAGGTTGCCACGGGAATGTCGGTCTGTTCGGCCAGCTTGAGAAGCTCGGCCGACGCGCCGGACATCATCACTCCGCCGCCGGCGAATATCACCGGGCGCCTCGCCCTTCGGATCGCCTCGGCGACACTGCTCACCTCGTCGGCTTTCACCTTCGGCGGAAGGGGATCGTATCCGGGCAGATCCGGCTTGGCGTTAAAATCGGGATAGCACTGGCCGACCTGGACATCCTTCGGAATATCGATCAGAACCGGGCCGGGACGCCCCGTGGTGGCGACCAGAATCGCCTCATTGACGATTCGTGTGACATCGTTGACATCGGTCAGCAGATAGTGGTGTTTGGTGATGCTCCGGCAGACCTCGGTCATCGGGGTCTCCTGGAATCCGTCCGAACCGATGACGCCGGTGCCGACCTGACCGGTTATGATAAGGAGCGGAACCGAGTCGAGTTTCGCATCGTCGATGCTGGTGATCAGATTGGTCGCGCCCGGCCCGCTGGTCGTCATGCAGACGCCGAGTTTGCCGGTACTCCGGGCATACCCCTGTGCGGCGAACCCGCCCCCCTGCTCATGCCGGGGGAGGACCACGCGGAGCTGGTCGCGGTAACGGCTCATCGCCTGATGAAGCGGGATGGACGCTCCGCCGGGATAGGCGAAAATGATGTCGATCCCGTTATGGATTAACGCCCGGACCAGGATTTCGGCGCCGGTCATCATACGTTCTTCGGCCTGGGTCGATTCAGACGCGTTTTTTTTCTTTGTCACTTCAAAAACTCCTGAGGTTTTCGGAATGGATTTCGTCGGAACGCCGACTCTAACGCCCGATTATATTATAATCCGCCGCATTGAAAAGGAATGCGGTTTAAAAGAGAGCTAATATCCGCTCGGCCGAAAGATCATCGAACGAGTCGACCAAAAGATCGACCCCGTCGTACTCTTCCGGCTCATGCCCGCCGGAAAAGAAGCCGACGATCTTCATCCCCGCCGCGCGCGCGGCCGCCACGCCGCTGGCCGAATCGTCGATCGCGACACACCGATTCGGGGGAAGACCCATCTTTCGGGCGCAGGCCAGAAAAATGTCGGGGGCGGGTTTCGCCTGCGGAACGTCGGTTCCCGAAACGACCCCTTTCAGACAGGGGAGGATCCCGAGCCGCGCGACGACGAAATCGACGTTGACCGCCGGACCCGACGAACCGACCGAAAGGGGAAATCCGCGCCGCGCCAGTCCGCGCACGAAGTCGACCGCCCCCGGCATCGCCGGAAAATTCTCCTCGGCCATCTCGCGGTAGATCGTCTCTTTCCGCTCGGCCATTTTCTGAACTTCGCCGTCGGTCAGGGGACGCCCCCAGTGGTTGGCCAGGATCGCGTCGGAACGCTGTCCGAACGTCTCCTGAAAGAGCCGCGGAGTAAAGTCGAAGCCGTCCTCTTTCCCGAGAATCCGCCAGCTTTCGAGGTGGGCGGGATTGCTGTCCATCAGAACGCCGTCAATATCGAAGATCACGCCGGGGAGTGTATCACGCTCGGTCATCGCTGGGGAAACACGGAAACGGGTAAAACAAACGCCCCTCCATGCAAAAGCGTGAAGAGGCATAAAAAAACCTTGAGAGGGAGATACATGCCCAACAAACAATTTTGGGAGCCCGCAAGGCAAGGGGGCGCGTGCAACAGTAGCGATGTGATCGCCGAGCACCGAGGTGTCATCGACGCTATACAGTACTACGCTGATAGACCCAGCACCCATCGGGCACATGTAACGACTCCCCCGGATGTGATCCGCGGGCATGCACTCCTCTCAAGGTGATTCTATTCTACCACGATCTTTTTGCCTTGACAATCAGGCATCGGAAAAAAATCCGTAAAAAACGGTTTTTCCTTTTCGGAGCCGAAGGCACGGTCCGGTTGTAGCGGCTTAAAAAGGAAGAAACTTGAGCGAAAAACAAGATTTTTCGCAAATTTCCTCAAGTTCCGCGTAATGAGGAGTAAAGGAACCCCCTCCGAAAGGGGTTTTTCGGGGGATAATCGTTAAAGTTTGCCGAAATTAACATGAAAATCTTGGGAAAATTGCTCTTCCTCAGATTTTTTCTTTGGTTTCTGACGGTTGCTCGGATAAAATGGAGTGTGAGGATTTATTCGAAAAAAGCGAATTTACGGATGATATGGAGGTCTTCCAAGGTTCGGGTCTATCCTTCGGGAGTTTCAACCTATGAGAATGATAACCAAAACAAATTGGATCGTCATCTTTGTCGTCCTTGCGGCCGCGATGCTGGCCGTCGGAACGGCGTCGAGCGTCTCCTCCTGCTGCGGACGCCCCGACCCGGCGCCGGTCATCGAGCCGTACACCTACGCGGCGCCTGAGCCGATCCCGACTTTCGCTGCGGTCGAACCGGTGATGATCTCCGCACCCGTCGTCGCCGCGCGCCCGGTGGTTAACAACTGCACGGTTCAGCGCCCCGCGTACAAGATGGTAACCGAGACCGAAATGAGGGAAGAGGAAATCACGACCTACGAGACGGTCTGGGACGAAGAAACGCGTTATCGCACCCGCACCGTCTGCAAACGGGTCCCCGAGACGACCATTCACCGCGAGACGGTTCGCGTCTCGAAGCCTGTCTGGGAAACGATCGAAAAAGAGACGAGTTACGACGTCGTCCGCTACGTGAGCGAAACGAGCGAGCGGGAAGAGGTCAAGACGGTCTGCAAACCGGTCACCGAGTACCAGGAAAAGCAGATCGTCGAGACGGTCGACCGCCCGGTGCAGGAGACGATCATGCAGCAGCGGACCCGGCTGGTCAGCCGTCCGGTCACCACCTGCGAAACGCGTACGCGCGACTGCGGCGAGTATGAAACCCAATACGTCGAAAAGCCGGGGAAGCAATACACCCGTCTGACCTGGCAGCGCGGGGGTGAATACTACGATCCGGCGACGGGCCGTACCCGCAACCGCCTTCCCGGTCTCTACTGGACCGATCTGAATTCCGCGCCCGAATATACCGAGCAGCGCGTCTACAAGCCGCGTCTGATAACCGAAACCGTTCCGGTCACCCGGATGGTCGAAGAGAGCGTCGTCGAGGAAGTTCCGGTCACGGTCAACAAGATCGTCAAAGAACAGGTCGTTCGAACCGAGCAGGTTCCGGTCACCCGGATGGTTGAAGAAAAAATCGTCAACAAGATTCCGATCACGACGTACAAACCGGTCACCGAAAAGGTCGTGAAAAAGACGCCCGTCCGCGTCTGCCGGATGGAAACGGTCGACGAGGTCCGGGAAACCCC
>CACXFR010000186.1 GCA_902766935.1 uncultured Planctomycetota bacterium
CATCACCTTCGGCGCCTGCATCACGTTGGTGCGGCGGTCCGCCTCCGAGGCGCTCATGAAGAAGTAGGTGTCGATGTCGCTGAGGATCGCGAAGCCGAGCTGCGCGCCGACCGAGGGGTCGTAGTTCCCGAACTGAGGAACCGCCATCCCGTAGCTGTTCTGCGAGAAATCAATATTGAGCGATTCGGTGAACGGTTTGCCGGTACCGGTCGCGGCGGTCGTGATCCCGTAGATCCCCTTTCCGTCCGGAACCAGGCCGTCGCCGTCGTCGCGGGACGGAGCGTTCGTTTTGAACGTGGCGCCGAAGTTCACGCCGATCTGTTCGTAGTACTCGTCGCTGATCGAAATGTAGCGGACCTCAATGGCGATCTGCATATCCATCATCGAGCGGAGTTTTTCGAGCAGGTCTTTGATATCCTTATGGTTCTCTTCGTTCTGACGAACGATCAGACTGCTGTTGAGCGAGAAATACTGAGGTTCGCCGACAACGTCCCACGAATCCGGATCGACCACCGCGGTGATCAGGCTGACCAGTTCGTCCGGGTCGTTCCCGCCCCCGGCGCCGCCGGTAAACGGCACGTTTCCGCCCGAAGCCTGGATCTGCGCCAGAATATTCGGCGAGACCATTGTCGAGCCGGCAAGAGCGCCCGACTGCGGCATTCCGGGGATCATGTCGACGACCGATTTCGATCCGGACATCCGGCGCGCGTTGTTATAGGCGCGGTCGAACGATGACTGCATATCCATCGGGTTGTTCACCTGGTTGAAATTCGGAATATTCATCGTCAGATCGCCGACGTAGTAGACGCGGGTATAGATCTCGCCGCCGCGCTGCGACTTGTCGGTGATTTTCAGGACTTCGTCCCCGACCACGTAGGTCAGGTCATACGGAGCCAGGATATGCTTGAGATAGTTCTTCAGCGTGATATTCGGCAGCTTCGTCTCGACCGGAGTGTCCGAGGTAATATCGGCCTGACTCAGCGCGGCTTCGTCGAGAATGATATTGATCTGCATCGTGTCGCGGATATAGTCGAGGACGCTGGCCAGCGGCATCGGCTGGTCGAACGGCAGCGTGATCCGCGTGTCGAGTTTCGAGAGGATCTCGAGGTCGGCTTCCGAGCGGTCGCTCACCGTTTCGAACCCTTTGCGGTTCTTCACCACGTCCCACCGTTTGCTCAGGGAGAGCGGGTTCTCGTCGGTCACTGTAATGACCGAGGCGTCTTCGACGTCGTTGAACGCGTTGAGGATTCCGTCGGCGCGGCCGCGTTTGAGTTCGTCGTTAAAGGCGGCCTGCTTCTTGAGCCGCACCCATTCGACCGTCTGGATCGCGACGGTGCTGCCGTGCGAGTAATCCTTGCACTTCTTGGCGAGAATCATCGCCTCGTCGTATTTGCCGTCTTCAATAAGGCGGTTGACCTTTTCGATGTCTTCGGCAAGGCGGTTTTCGATCTGAATCCGTTCTTCCATTTCCTGCCGGCGCTCTTCGTCGACTTCACGGTTCTGGTTGTCCAGCGCGATCAACGGGCCGTGAACGTCGGCGAACTTCTTCGTGTCGGCGGCCGCCATCCCGACCGAGTAGAGGAAATTGTTCTTGATCGCGTCGTTGATATTCGCCCCTTCGATCTCCGATTTCAGCTGATCGAGCATGGCGATCGCTTCGTCCGGATCGGTATTGCGGACCTGATAGGTCTTAACGATATACGCGGCGATTTCGGCCTGAATGTTCTGCGGCGGCTGGTTGAAGTTGATGCCGGTCTGCGAGACGGCTTTCTCTTCGGCCTGACCGAGCGGATCGGTCAGTTCGGCGATGGCGTCGGTGATCTCCTTGACCGTGGCAGCGTCGAGTTCACTCTCGTAGCGGAGCGCGTCGCGGTAATTCGTCAGCGCGGCTTCGCGGTTTCCGGCGCGCAGGGCGTTGGCGGCTTCCTGAGCGTAGAGATAACCGTGGCTCTGATTCTCGGCGCCGGGATTCAGCTCGAACCCTTCCACCTGCCGGATTCCGCTCGTCGCGGTCGCGCTCCCTTCGAACGAAGTCGAGGCGATCGCGCCGGCGTCGCTGCGCGAGGCGGCGATATCGGCCAGAAGACGGTTCGGGGAATCGGCGGAAAACGCGTTTTCGGGAATCTCCATCGCGATCAGGTTGCGGGCGAGCTCTTCCGCTTCGTCGACCTTCCCGCTGTTAAAGAGGGCGCGAGCCTCATTGGTCGCCTTTTCGATCTGTTCGACGCGGCGCTGTGCAACCGCCGACATTCCGGTCATCGCCGGTTCGGGGGCGGCGGAAGCTTTCCGGATCGACTCGGCGGTCACGCGGTCTTTCGCGATCCGTTCCCGGATCGAATCGGGATCCATCTTCTTTTGAATCGCGTCGGTATCGGTTGCGACTCCCAGGTTGACCGCCGCGGTCACCAGCGCTTCGGCTTCGTTGAACGAACGGCATCGGCGCAGCGCGTCGGCCTGGTTCAGGTAGCTTCGCGCCAGATCCTGCCGAACCGACTCGCTCATCCCTTCCGCCTTCGCCCGGCTGTCGGCGCGTTTAAACTCGTCGATCAGCGCCCGGACGTAATCGGGGCGGTCGCATCCGCGGCCGTAGGCGCAATTCATCGCGTCGGCCTCCTCGACATACCGATCGGCCGAGGGAACGTCTTTTCCCATCAGCGCCAAACGAGCTTTCAAGAGGAGTGCCTGATTCTGCCTGAGAGAATCGGGCGTCTGCGCCTCCGCGGCGGCCGCGACCGGTTCCTGCGCCGAAAGAATGGAAATCCTTTCCGTCTGCGGTACGAGCGCGACGATAAGTCCAAGCGCGAGGGCCGCCATTCCTAATTCGGTTTTTCTAGTCGGTTTCAAAACGACACTCCTTTATCCTAAAAACTTCCTACTTTCAACCCGAATTCGCCTACCGCTGTCTGCGGTTTTGAATTCTTTCGGACCTCCGCCGCGCCCGCCGGCCGTCTTTTCCGCCCTTTCCGAAGCGGATACAACGCCGCGCAAAGCCTGAAAACAGCTTTGTCCGTCATATCTTAAAATCGTTCCTTCCCAATAAGAACATTAGAAAAAAACCGTTATAACCGCTAAAAAGCGTTTTTTTCTCAAAATCGGATTAATTGGAAGAATCGGAACGACTGTTAAACCCAGCTTATTTTATACATATTATCAAATGCGATATTCTTCGAACCATTTTGTGCGGTGAAAACCTCCTTTAATGATAAAATACACAAAATGCGAAAGACAGAAAGAACAAGTCTCATCACTTGAAAAAAAGGACGGGAAACGATAGAATCGGGTTGTCCGGAGCGTGGGCGGAAGGTTCGTCTTCCGCCGAAAAAGGGGCATGCGCCCGTCAAAAGTATCACCGAAAGACCTCTCCGTTATGAGCGAAATTACCGAATCGGTCGTGAGGATGATGAAGGAGCTTGAAAAGCTCCCCGGTATCGGAAAGAAGTCATCGGAACGAATCACCTACCACATA
>CACXFR010000187.1 GCA_902766935.1 uncultured Planctomycetota bacterium
CAAGGGGGAACTCGACAGCTACCTCATTCAGATCACCCGCGACATTTTCACCGTTAAAGACAAAGAGACCGGAAAAGACCTGGTCGACCTGATCCTCGACACCGCCGGCGCCAAGGGAACGGGGAAATGGATGAGCCAGCTGGCGCTCGATCTGGGAGTCCCGAGTACGCTGGTGACCGAAGCAGTCTACGCCCGCTGCATTTCGGCGATGAAAGAACAGCGCCTGGCGGCCTCGAAAATTCTCTCCGGCCCGAAAAAATCGTGGGCCGGCGACAAAGAAAAGTTCATCGAACAGGTCCGCCGTGCGCTCTACGCCTCGAAGATCTGCTCGTACGCGCAGGGATTCGTTCAGATGCGTGCCGCCGCCGCCGAATACGGCTGGAGCCTGAACTACGGGCCGATTGCCATGCTCTGGCGCGGCGGGTGCATCATCCGCGCGGTCTTCCTCGAACGGATCAAGGAAGCGTTCGACGCCGACCCGAACCTCGAAAACCTCCTTCTGGCCCCCTATTTCAAGGACGCGGTCGAATCGGCGCAGGAGGGGTGGCGCGAAGTGATCAGAACCGCGGTCGAACTCGGGATCCCCTGTCCCGGAATGACGACCGCGCTCACCTATTTCGACTCGTACCGCAGCGCCTGTCTGCCGGCAAACCTTCTGCAGGCGCAGCGCGACTATTTCGGCGCGCACACCTACCGCCGGGTCGACAAACCGGGAGAAGGCCCCTTTCACACCGACTGGATTAACGAAAGAGAGGTTTGAACCAATGACAAGTCAGGAATATCTGGACGATCTTTTCGGAATGAAAGGCCAGACGGCCGTCGTGATCGGAGGGGCGGGAGCGCTCGGGCTCTGCCTTTCGACCGGCCTGGGGAAAGCGGGAGCGAAGATCGTCGTCGCCGACGTCCGGGAAGAGGCGTGCGTCGAGGCGGTCAAGAAGCTCGAATCCGAGGGGATTGAGGCAATTTACGCCATCGTCAACGTAACGTCTAAAGAGTCGCTCGCCGAACTGCGCGACAAGGCGGTCGCCTGGGGCGGAAAGGTCGACATCCTGGTCAACTGCGCCGGGATCAACGCGGGAACCCCGTTTCTTGAAGTCGATGCCGACCGCTGGGACGCGATTATGGCGGTCAACCTGAAAGGGACGATGCTCTCGTGCCAGGTCTTCATCGAAGGGATGCTCAAGACGGGAGGCGGCTCGATCCTGAATATCGGGAGCGTCAATTCGGACAAACCTCTCTCGCGCGTCTTCGCCTACGCCGCCAGTAAGGCGGGGGTCGTCAACCTGACCCAGAATATCGCGCAGGAGTTCGCCACGCAGGGGATCCGCTGCAACGCGATCTGCCCCGGCTTCTTCCCCGCCGAACAGAATCGGAAGATATTGGACGCCAAACGGGTCGAGAACATTATGAACGGAACCCCGATGCGCCGCTACGGCGACCCGTCCGAACTGATCGGCGCGGCGCTTCTGCTCCTCTCGCGCAAGGCGGGGAGCTATATCACCGGCTCGGCGCTCTACGTCGACGGCGGGTTCACCTGCAGCTGGTTCTGAGCCGTCATCTCCCCCGTCGGCTCTCCGGCGAAAAACGGATTTTTGAGGGAATTTATGGCAGAAAAAATTTTCGGCATGCGGTTCGGGCGGCGGAGCTCTCCCGGCCGCCTCAACTCGCCGCCGATCTTGACCACCGAAGGACTGGTCAAGATCTACGGGAAGCGTACGGTCGTCAACGGAGTCGGTTTCGAAGTCCGCCGGGGGGAAGTGGTCGGGCTTCTGGGACCGAACGGCGCGGGAAAGACGACCAGTTTCCGTATGACGTGCGGGCTGATCGCCGCCAACGCCGGAAAGGTCTATCTGGGAGACAGCGACGTCTCATCGTGGCCGATGTACCGCCGCGCACGGGACGGACGGATGGGATACCTGCCGCAGGACCGGTCGGTCTTCGGTTCCCTTTCGACCGAAAAGAACCTCTATATGGCGATGGAGCTGCTGAAATACCCCCGGTCGAAACGGAGAAAGAGGTGCGAGGAACTCCTGAAAAAGTTCAATCTCTGGCACGTCCGCAAGACGATCGTCGGCGCGGGGGGGACCGGAGGACTCTCGGGTGGGGAACGCCGCCGTCTGGAAATCGCCCGCGCCCTCCTTTCCGAACCCCAGATTCTGATGCTCGACGAACCGTTCGCCAACGTCGACCCGAACACGGTGACCGAAATTCAGAAAGTGATCGGCGAGCTTTCGGCCGAAGGGATCGCCATTCTGATCACCGACCACCAGATCGACGCGACGATGGAGATCGCCCACTACTGCTACGTCATTTACGACGGACAGGTTCTCTGCAGCGGCGATCCGGTCTCGGTCCTTTCCCACCCGGAGGCGCGCCGGCTCTATTTCGGCGAGAAGTCGGAACAGCAGCTCGAGAATCTGATGAAGAAAATCCGCCGGAACCAGGGGGGATACGCCGGCCCCGCCGACCCGCCCCCGCGGCGGAAAGAACGCCTCTGGCGTTCCGCCGACGATTACGGCGAGGCTTCGCGCGCGCCGGACGACGAGACGATCCGCCCGACCGGCCGTCCCGGAAAAGGTTCGTTTATGGACGACTACTTCGACGACGACCCGCCCCGCCGCCGCAAATAGATCTCCCCCGGCACCGGGCTTCGCCCGCGCCGCTGCGTTTTTTCCGAAAAAATCGGCCTGAAACCTAGTCATTATCGCTCTTGCCGCTATAATAGATAATTAGGGTCATTTGACCTGAAGAGAGCTTTTCCCCTTTCGCGGCCGGCAACCGGCCGCGAAATTGACGGCTTTCTATCCGTTTTTTTCACCGGGATCTCCGCCGGGCTTTCTCTTTTTCGGGAAAGCCGCGCGGCAGGTTCGTACTTTCGGATAATCCTTCCGATCCGCCGGAAGGAATTCACGCAACACCGTAATTTTAAAATCGTCAATGAGTTCACCAAATCAGAGAATCGATCCGAGCCTTGTCGAGCAGACAAAACAGCAGATCCGCGCGCTGGTCGGCGAGATTTCCAAAATCTCGAAAACCGACATTCCTCCGGAAGAATTCCACAAGGAGTTCCTCCAGCGCGTCGTGGTCGCGCTGGCCGCCGAAGGGGGTGCCATCTGGACGGTCAACCCCGCCGGACAGATTGCCCTCTCGTACCAGATCAACATTCAGAAGACCCATCTGCACGAAGACGAAGAAGCGAATAAAAAACACAGCCGTCTTCTGTATCAATTCCTCCGTTCCGACGAGAACGAATCGATCGCCCTGCCGCACTCCGGCGGCGAGACCGAAGACAGTCCGGGGAACCCGACCGACTTCCTCGTCCTCTTCGGAAAAATCCGCACCGAGCTTGAAGCGTTCGGGCTGGTCGAAATCTTTCAGCGTCCCGACGCCGCCCCGTCGATCCAAAAGGGGTATCTCCGTTTCGTCACCCAGGTGACCGATATCGCCGGCGAGTTTTACAAGAGCCGCCAGCTGCGCAATTTCGGCGACCGTCAGTCCCTCTGGACCCAGCTCGAAGACTTCACGCGGAACATTCACAAGACTCTCGATATGCGCGAGACCGAATACGTCGTCGCCAACGAGAGCCGCCGCCTGATCGAGTGCGACCGCGTCAGCATCGCCATCAAGCGGGGGGGCAAGTGCAGGATCGAGGCGGTCAGCGGCCAGGATATGGTCGACAAGCGTTCGAACGCGGTCACCCTGCTGGGGAAACTCGCCACCGCCGTGGTCGCCGCCGACGAGCCGATCTTCTACATGGGCGACACCACCGACCTCGCCCCGCAGGTCGAAGAGGCGGTCGAGGACTACGTCGACGAGTCGCACACCAAAATGATTGCGGTCTTCCCGCTCCGGCGCAAAAACGTCAACGAGGGGGACAGCGAAGAGACCGAGCAGGACAAAACCCCGAAAGAGCCCCCCTTCGGCGCGATCATCATCGAGCAGATCGAAGACAACCGCGTTCCCGACCGGATGAAAAAGCGTATGGACGTCGTCGTCGAACACGCGCAGAGCGCGGTCGGCAACGCTCTGGACCACAACAGCGTCTTTCTGATGCCCCTCTGGCAGGCGATCGGCAAGTCGAAGGTCCTGGTCACGGCGCGGATGCTTCCCAAGACGATCTCGGTCGCCATCGCGCTTCTGCTTCTGATCCTGGCGCTCATCTTTGTGCCGTGGAACCTCAACATGCACTGCGACGGAACGCTCGAGCCGGAGGTTCGGCGGAACGTCTTCGCGCGGGAGGACGGCAAGGTCGACGAGGTCCTCGTGCATCACGGCCAGGAAGTCGCCGAGGGGGAAGTCCTCCTTCGGATGACGAACAACGAACTGGAAGCCGAAACCAAAAAGGTGGAGGGGGATCTGGCCGAAGTCACCAAGCAGATCGCCTCGGCCACCGAAATGGCGTACAAAACGACGGGCGAAAAGGGGCGCGAAGGGGACGACGTCCAGATCCAGGGCGAGATCTCCCGCCTGGAAGTCCGCCAGAACGCGCTGAAAGTTCAGGAGGAAATCCTCTGGGAACGCTACAAAGACATGGAAGTCCGTTCGCCGATCGCCGGAACGGTCATGACGTTCGACCTGACCGACCGTCTTCGGAGCCGTCCGGTTCAGAAGGGGCAGTGCCTCCTGGAAGTCGCCCAGCCCGAAGGGAATCTGATCCTTGAGCTCGATATGCCCGAAAAAAAGATGGGGCATATTTCGGAATACCTCAAAAAGCTTCAGGCCGAAGACCCGAACGCCCAGCTTGACGTCACCTTCGTCATGACGGTCGACTCGACGAAAAATTTCAAGGGAAAGATCTACGAGATACACGACCGCGCGGGGAACAAGGGGGACGAAGGGACCGTCGTCGAAATGAAAGCTCATATCGACCAGCCCGACTCTCTTCCCGAATCGAAACGTGCCGGCGCGGCGGTCCGCGCCAAGATCTACTGCGGCAAACGCGCGCTGGGTTACGTCCTCTTTAACGAAGCGATCGCCTATCTGCAGCGGACGGTCTTCTTCTGGTTCAAGTGACCCGAAAAACAAGAGAACAAAAAAATGCGGTTCCCCGGGAACCGATCGATCATTGAGGAGTCAAACAGAATGAGTTTTGCATTGAAATCAAAGCGGATTCCGGCGCTCTTTTCGGCCGCGGCCGGGCTCTTCCTTTTTGCGCTGACGTTCTCCTTCGCCCCGGCGCGGGGCGATCTGCCCGAGATGTCCCTTTTCCCCCAAGCCCCCGACCAGGAGCAGCCGGCTCCGGCCGAAGAGGAACAGGTACAGCCCGCGGCGCCCGCAGAGAATCCCGCACCTGAGGCGAACGACGGGATGAACCTCGATATCGGACGGCTCGACCGTTCGGGGCGCGCCCCCGACGGCGGCGGCCGCTCCGTCACTTTTTCGGACCGTCCCCTTCCCCCGCCCGGCGCGCGTCCGCCGCAGCGGCTCAACATTCAGGTCAACGTGCCCCGCGACCGCGTGCCGATGCCCGAACTCGAAACGCTCCCTCTTCCCGAAGGGGTCGAACTCGGTGAAAACGACGTGCTGGCCAAAAGTGCGCTGACCGAAATCCCGAAAGGGGAAGGCTACGAGGCGACCGTCAGCGCCAACACCCAGGGGAAACTGATCCTTCTGGGCCGGCAGAAATACGACGAAAACGGCAACCCGATGACCGACGAAGACGGGAACCCCGTCATGATTCCGATGCACCGCGGGATGCAGGTCGAAGAGGGGGAAATTTTAGGCGTTCAGTTTAACCAGGCCGCCCACGCCCGCCGCACCGCCGCCGAGCGGGAACTGGAAGTCGCCAAAAAAGAGGCCGGCAAACAGCTCGAGGTCGAAGTCGCCGAAGCGAGCAAAAACGTCGCCCTGATGGAATACAAACGCGCCGTCAACGCCAACAAGCGGGTGCCGAACTCCGTCTCGGAAGACGAAGTCTGGCAGAAGCGGTTCGAATGGTACCGCGGCATGAAATCCGAAGACAAAGCGAAATACGACCTTGAAATCGCCGCCCTGGCGGTCGACGTCAAAGAGGCGGCGATCGCCATCGCCGACGCCGATCTCGAAGAGCGTCTGATCCGCGCGCCGCTGAGCGGACAGGTCGACGACATCTTCAAGAACAAGGGGGAATGGCTCCGCGAAGGGGACAACGTCCTTCACGTTCTCCGTCTCGACAAAATCAACATCACCGCCAACTTCGACAGCGAACAGGTTTCCCCCGCGATGATTCAGGGGAAGGCCGTCACGGTCTACGCCACCAAGGCGGGAGTCGCCGAACCGCAGAAGATGGAAGGGGTCATCACCTACGCCCGGCCGGTTCTGATGATGAATCGCTTCGTCGCCTACGCCGCGGTCAACAACGTCAAAGTCGGCGACAGCTGGGTTCTGATCCCCGGGATGCGCGTCAACCTGATCGTGCACAAAGACAAGGCGGTCGACCCCGCGACGTTCGGCAATCCGCAGGAATAGTCACCCACTCACCGGCGCAGATAACATTCTATGGTAACACTTGCTGACAGTCTGGTCTCCAGTTCCGAGCGAATCCTCGGGTTTTACGCCCGAGCCGACCTGACCGCCAAAAGGGAACAGTATCTCGGCCGATCGTACTGGATCGTCAAAGACCCGATCGGGCTGAAATACTTCCGGTTTCAGGATGAAGAGTACTACATTCTGAACCAGTTGGACGGTACGCGCAGTCTCGAAGTCATTAAGGACAACTTCGAGGCGGAATTCCCGCCGCAGAAGATCACCCTGGACGAACTTCAGAGCTTTATCGGCCAGCTCCACCAGAGCAACCTGATCGTCGCGGCGGTGCCGAACCAGGGGCACGAACTCCTCAAACGGCGGAACAAACGCCGCCGCCAGGAGATCCTCCAGGCCTGCTCGAATATCCTCTGCATCCGCTTCAAGGGGTTCGACCCGAACAGAATTCTGGACGCGATGCTCCCGTGGGTCCGCTGGTGCTTCCATCCGGTCACCCTCTTTTTCTGTTTCCTTTTGATGTTTTCGGCGCTGTCGCTCGTCGTTATGGAGTTCGACACCTTCCGCTCGAAACTGCCGAACTTCCATCAGTTCTTCGGGCTGAAAAACATCTTCCTTCTGACGATCACCCTGGGGTGCACCAAAGTCATACACGAATTCGGACACGGGCTTTCGTGCAAATACTTCGGGGGGGAATGTCACGAGATCGGGATCATGATCCTCGTTCTCACCCCGTGCCTTTACTGCAACGTTTCCGACTCGTGGATGCTGCCGAACAAGTGGCACCGCGCGGCGATCGGCCTGGCGGGAATGTTCGTCGAGTGCGTACTCGCCTCGATCGCGACCTTCGTCTGGTGGAACACCAACGAAGGCCTGGTTCACTACCTGGCGCTCAACATCATGTTCATTTCGTCGGTCTCGACGATCATCTTCAACATCAACCCGCTTCTGCGTTACGACGGATACTACATTCTTTCCGACATTTTGGAGATCCCGAACCTGCGTCAGAAAGCGACGCAGATCCTCGCCTCGAAATCGTCGCACTGGTTCCTGGGGATGGAAGAACAGGAAAACCCGTTCCTTCCGCAGCGGAACCAGATACTCTTCGCCCTCTACACGATCGGCGCGGTGATGTACCGCTGGGTCGTCATGGTGTCGATCCTTTTCTTCGTTTACAAATTCTTCGATTCCTACGGCTTAAAAATCGTCGGCCAGATGATCGGGGCGATGTCCCTCTTCGGTCTGGTCGGGATGCCGCTTTGGAAGATCGGAAAATTTTTCTGGGTTCCGGGAAGGATCTACCGCGTGAAAAAACTGAACTTCTACCTCTCGCTGACCGGTCTTCTGCTGATCGTCGCGTTTTTGATCTTCGTGCCGCTCCCCTACTCGGTCTACGCGCCCTGCGTCATTGATCTTCGGAGCGAAGCGACGCTGGCCGGGAACGTCCTCATTCCGAAAACCGGGGGCGAGCTCGTCTCGGTCGACGTCAACGAAGGACAGTTCGTCAAAAAGGGGGACAAGCTCGGCGAACTGCGCAACCCCATCCTCGAACAGGAACTGATCCGTCTGCGGGGGGAATACCGCGAGACGCAGATGCAGTACGAGACCTACGCCAATCTGCTCGAAGACTCGCGGGCGGCCGCCCAGCGTCAGGAACTCTCCGAACGGATGAAAGCGCTCTCCATGATGATCGCCGCGCGCGAAAAGGAATGGGCGCAGCTGACGCTGACCGCCCCGGTCGACGGCGTGGTCGTCTCTCCCGAATGGCGGATCGAACAGCCCGAAAAGGGGGACGCCTTTTCGTCGAACCTCCCTCCCTGGCACGGAACTCCCCTCCGTCCCGAAAACCTAGGCGTCTTCTTGGAGCCGGGGGTTCAGTTCTGTTCGATCGGCGACCCGAAACAGCTCGAGGCGGTGCTGGTCGTCGACCAGTCGAAGATCAACTTCATCCAGAAAGACCAGACGGTAAAGGTCAAACTCGAAGAGCTTCCGGGGGTAACCCTCACCAGCCGGGTCGATCAGGCGATCGATATCGAACACCACAAGATGGAAAACGTTCCGATCCAGCTCTCGACCAAGGGCGGGGGCGCCGTCCCGACGACCTCCGAAGCGGGAGGGCTCGAAGTTCCGCAGTCCCCCTCGTTCCGGGTCCGCGTCGACCTTGAAAACGACGACGAGCTTATCAAAGTCGGAATGACCGGAAAGGCAAAAGTCAAAGTCGCGCCGCAGACGCTCGTCCAGCGGTTTATCCGCCTGGTTCTGGACGTCTTCAACTTCAAACTCAACTGACGCGCCTTTCGACGAAAAAAGCCCTCGGCCGAGGGCTTTTTTCGTCGCCGCGCGCCGCCTTCCTCCCGCCGCTATGCCGAAGAAGTCCGGAAAACTCGTCCCGACGGACTCGAAAACAGCCAAATCGAAGTTTCGCAAGAAGCAGGTTCTCTTTCTGATCGAGACCTCGACCAGTTACGGACGCGACCTTTTGACCGGCGCGTCGCGCTACGCGCACGAACGGAACGAGTGGGATTTCATCGTCGTGCCGCGCGGGATCACCGAGATGCCGGAGACGCTGACGAACTGGCACGGCGACGGCGTGATCGCCCGAACGTCCGACAGGAGAACCCACGACGTCATTAAGCGGCGGATCAAGTGCCCGGTGGTCGAGCTTTACAGCGTGGTCAAGACCGAAGTCTACTGCGACGAGCGGGCGATCGTCCGAATGGCGCTCGACCATTTCGAAGAACACTGCTTCGAGAACGTCGCCTTCTTTTCGATCGGTCAGACGCGCTGGATCGTCGAACGGGAGCGGCACTTCAAAGAGGAGGCGATCGCGCGGGGGTTCTCCCCCTACCTGTTCATCGAAAAAACGGCGCGGAAAGACCCGACCTGGTATCCCATCTGGAACGAAAAGTACGACCCGGCGCTTCGCGCGTGGCTCGAAAAGCTCCCCAAACCGATCGCCATTTTCACCGCGAATGATCATCAGGCGGTACACCTGATCAACGGCTGCAACAACCTGGGATACCGAATCCCCGAAGAGATCGCCGTTCTGGGAATCAACAACGACACGCTCTTGTGCGACATTCTTTCGCCGACCCTTTCGAGCATCGATCAGAACGCCTACGAGGTCGGCTACGAGGGGGCGCGCCTTCTCGACATGAAGATGAACGGCGTCGACTGCGCCGGTTACGAGAAGGCGCTTCTTCCCGTCCGGGTCGTCGCGCGCGAGTCGACCGACGCCTTCGCCCTGAAGAACCCCGACGTCAACCGCGCCCTCCACTTTATCCGCAAGTTCGCCACCACGGGGATCCGCGTGACCGACGTACTCCACGAGGTCAACCTGACCAGCCGAACCCTGGAACGCTATTTTAAGGAAACGCTCGGGCACACCCCCGAGCGGGAAATCCTCATGACGAAACTCCGCCACGCGTCCTGGCTTTTGGTCACCTCGAGCCTGTCGAACCAACGGATCGCCGAGCTCTCCGGCTTCGCGAACGACCGTTATTTCTGCTACCTGTTTAAGAAGGAAAAGGGGATGACTCCGCAGCAGTACCGCCGCGAAAACAAAAGTTCCGGGGCGGTCGTCTGGGACAACTCGTCCGAAGAGGCGTAAAGCGCCCCGTCCCGTTCAAAAAATTCCTTCCGTTTATGACGATTGTCTGTTCCGAAATCGGGCCAAGTTTCCCCGCCTGGCGCTTATGTCGAAATTATGAAATTGTTTTTTGTAATTTTGTCGCTTTTTTTACGTTGCCGACGACCGATTCGGCGTGTATAGTACCATACGATACGTCGGTTTTCCCCGCCGGTCCGCCCGCGCGTTTTAATCGGCCGGACATTCCGCTGAGGAAAATTTTCATCCGTTCCCGAAGCGGGGCCGCGCCCGGGCCGGATCGACAGCGTCATCGGAAGTAGTCGGCGGTTTTTCGCCGGAATCGGTGCAGAGCCGCTATACGGCGCGGTTCTGAATTTCCCCGCGAATCTCCCAGACGCGGCGGCGCTTCCGGTTTTCTGATTACGGAGAAGACACCCAGCATGCAGATACAGGCCATCACCCTTTCCGACAAAGAGAGAAACGCGCTGAAAAAAACCGCGCGCAGCAAACATTCCGAATCGCGGCAGATTCTCCGGGCAAAGATCATCCTCCTTGCCGACCGGAAAAAACGGAACAAAGAGATCGCCGGGATTCTCGGCGTTTCCATCCAAAAGGTCGCCCGATGGAAGAAGCGTTTCGTCCTTTACGGAATCCCGGGAATTATGAAAGACGCGCCCCGTTCGGGCCGTCCGGTTCTGATCACCCAGTCCGATATCGACACGATCATTCACGTTCTTCTCAACGAGAAGCCGATGAATTCCGACCGCTGGTCGGTCCGAACGCTCGCCGCGCGCGTCAATAAGAC
>CACXFR010000188.1 GCA_902766935.1 uncultured Planctomycetota bacterium
CGGGCGCTTGAAAACCATTTCCGAAATCGGTATCATCGAGTGGTTGTCCGTCGTCGCAATTTGAGAAAACCTTTTACGGAGTTTATTATGAAAAAGATCGAGTTTTCCCGCCGTCATTTCCTCGGAATGACCGCCCTCACCCCGCTGGCCGCGATGATTTCCCAAGAAGCGCTCCTCTCCGAAGAGGCACAGACGGCACCCCGTTTCAAAGCGGCCAAGCCGGTCTGGGCCGCCGGGCGGGAAGAAGAGATGAACGTCTCGCTCGTCTTTTCGGCCGATATTGACGTCAGCGATCCCGCCGGCGTCATTCTGCGTCTGACCGGTTCGACGATTCTTCGGATCCGCGTCAACAACGAATTCGCCGGCTACGGTCCGGCCCGCGGCCCACACGGGTGGTTCCGGGTCGACGAGTGGGATATCTCGCCGAAACTCCGCAAGGGCCGTAACACCGTTCAAATCGAAATCTCCGGATATAACAGCAACAGTTTCTACCTTCTCGATCAGCCCTCGTTTTTGCAAGCCGAGGTCGTCGACCGCGCGGGAAATATCCTTGCGGCCACCGCCGCGGCCGAATCGGCCGATATGCCGGTCATCTTTTCGGCGGTCGATCAGACGGGGCGGCGCGTTCAGAAGGTTCAGCGGTTCAGTTTTCAGCGGCCGTTCATTGAAGTTTACGATTTCCGCCGTCCCTACGGCGCCGTGACACTGGCCGAACAGGCGCCCGTCGGTTATCTTCCCCGACGCGTTCCGTATCCCGAATTTGCCGTTCTCAAACCGACGGCCTGGCTCCGGCGCGGAAAACTTTCAGGCCGAGCCGTCGAAAAACCTTGGCGCGACCGGAGTTTGACCAATATCGGTCCGAAGCTCAAAGGATACAAAATAGACGATTTGGACTTGATCCTTTCCGACGAGGTTCAGGCTCTCGGGACCTCCTATCTCGACGGCGTCGAACCGCTCGCGGAAGGATCGACGTTCACCGAATCGGACGCGCAGCTCGTCGATTTCGGCGCGAACCTCTGCGGCTTCTTCGGATTCGAACTCGACGAAGTCGAAGAGGGAACCGAAATCGTTCTCACCTTCGACGAAATCCTGATGGAAGAGAGCGGAGATCTCCTCTTCTCCCGTCTGTCAACCTGCAGCGCGATCAAATGGACCCTCCGGGGGGACGAAAAGAATATTGAGGCGATTGAGCCCCAGGTCGGCCGTTACGCAAAGATTCACTGTCTGAAAGGTTCGTTCAGGCTCAAAGGGTTCTATCTGCGGGAATACGCCTATCCCGAAATTCGAAAGGCCTCGTTCGCCTGTTCCGACCCGCGGCTTGAAAAACTCTTCAGGGCGGGCGTCCTGACGTTCCGCGAAAACTCGGTCGACGTATTCACCGACTGCCCGCACCGCGAACGGGCCGGCTGGCTTTGCGACAGCTTCTTCACCGCGCGCACGGCCTTTGACCTGAACGGCGTGACCGACGTCGAAGACGCCTTCTTCGAAAACTACATGCTTCCCGACTCGTTCAAAGCGCTTCCCGACGGAATGCTCCCGATGTGCTATCCGTCCGACCACTACGACGGCGTCTACATTCCAAACTGGTCCCTCTGGTTCGTGGTCGAACTGGCCGAATACGCCCGCCGCGGGGGAGACCGGGCGATCGTTTCCGGTCTGAAAGCGAAAATCGAAAAGCTGATGGCGTTCTTTACGCAGTTTGAGAATTCGGACGGCCTTCTCGAAAAACTCAAGAGCTGGGTCTTCGTTGAATGGTCCAAAGCCAACAGCTTCGTACAGGACGTCAATTATCCGAGCAATATGCTCTACGCGGCGGCGCTTGAAGCGGCCGGAAAGCTGTACGACCGCGTCGACTGGACCGAAAAGGCGGAGAAAATCCGCGGCACGGTCAACCGACAGTCGTTCGACGGAGAGTTTTTCGTTGACAACGCGCTCCGCAAGGAGGACGGCTCCCTCGAAATCACCCGAAACCGTTCGGAAGTCTGCCAGTATTTCGCCTTCTTCTTCGGCACGGCGACTCCCGAGTCGCACCCCGATCTCTGGAATACCCTCCTGAACGAGTTCGGACCTCATCGCGTCGAAGAAGGGAAATATCCGGAGATTCACAAAGCGAACTCCTTCGTCGGAAACGTCATTCGTCTCGAACTCCTTTCGCGTGCCGGACGGGGCGCCCAGCTTCTCGAAGAATCGGTCGCCTATAACGAGTACATGGCCGACCGAACCGGAACCCTCTGGGAAAACGACGGCGCCTACGCCAGCTGCAACCACGGGTTCGCCTCGCACATCTGCCACGTTCTCCTCCGCGACGTCGTCGGAATCGCCGAGATCGATCTTTCGTCGAAAACGGTCCGCGTCGCGTTTCAGGATTTCCCGAACCTGGATCGGGCGGCCGGAACTCATCCGGTTCCGGGCGGGACGGTCGCGTTGAGCTGGGAGAAGAACAACGGCGTGTTTTCCTATAAAATCGATCTTCCGCAAGACTGGAACGCCCTCGTCGACCAATAAAAGACATTCGCGAAAACAGGATTGCCGGACGCATGAAACCGCCTCGATTGGGAATCATCGTCGTTTTGCTCTCTTTCCTTTTCCTGACCGGAGCCTGGGGGGAACTCCCCCCGATCGTCTGGTTCGTTCACGGAATGGTTCTCGAGAACGAAAGCCACGCGCTTCCGCTCGAAAAACTGCGGCAGATCTTTCCGAACGCCCAACGGATCGAGCTGGTCGAATGGGAGACGCCCCCGATCGCCAACAAGCTGAAGATCGGAGTCTACTGGAACGACTCTGTGCCGATTGCCGACAAGTTTGTCAACGAGCTGGCCAAACTGGTCGAGGAACTCTCTGCCGACGACCAAAAGCGGCTCGTTCTGGTCGGCCATTCGCTCGGAGGGCGGATCGTCATTAAAACCGCGGCGCTCTGCGCGCGCCAGGGAATCACCGTTCGGCAAATCATCGCCGCCGGTGCGGCGATTGACAACGACGATCCCGCCGTGGCCGCAGCGATCGGCGTCTCGGACGAAACCTTCTTCAATCTCATCAATCCCGACGACTACGCGATGGGCGCCTACAAACTGTCGCAGCGTCATTACCCGCTCGGGACCGGCTACCTCTACACTCAGTCTCCCGAGGAATTCCTCGAAGTGGTCGTCGAAGGAACCAAATCTCACCTGAGCTCGAATTATTTTCAGCGTCTCTACGACGGTCTGGTCGAAAATCTTCCGCTCGAATACGAGGGAATCATCGTCCCCCAGGAAAGTTCGCAGATCGACTTCCCGACAACCGGAGGATATCTCCTTTACGATTACATTACGCTCGACTCGTGCCGGGGCTGGCAGCTTCAGCAGCACCGTCTGGACGGTCATTGCCGGATTATCGACCTGAAAGGGATCCGACGCGCCAGCGGACACCGCCAGGAGATGAGCTGCGCGTTTGAAAAGGTCCGCGACCAGCTCGACCGGAAAGCGAAGGAAAGCGAGATTCCCCCTCTTTCGATCGAAGTCATTCAGGACGTCGAAACGGTTCCCTCTCCGACCATGGGGGGGCATGTCTGGTGGAAGCAGCTTGACGAAGAAGCCGGTTGGAAACTTCAAAAAAACATCATCGATCAACATTGCCGGATCCTTGATCCTTCCGACATCTGCCGCGCTCACGGCCGGGAAGAAATGATGCGCGTCTCCTTTAACCGGATCCGCGAACAGCTGTGCGGCGGCGATCACTTGACGGGGAACCCCTCGCCGATACAATAGCGATAGGATTGTGTCGAACGCGGAAAAGACACTTTTTGCCGGGCAACATCCGATTTTGTATTTCATAAGAACGTAAAGAAAGACATTCCGATATGGACTACAAAACATATTTTCACAACTACCCAAACCATGAGGGACGGTTCGGCGAATACGGCGGAACCTACCTCCCCGACGATCTCAAAAAGGCGTTCGAAGAGATCGACTACGCCTATCAGACAATCTGCCGCTCGTCTCAATTCATCAACGAACTCCGCCGCATTCGCAAAGAGTTTCAGGGACGGCCGACCCCCGTTTACCATTGCAACCGTCTTTCGCGGAAAATCGGCGCCTGTCAGATTTACCTCAAACGGGAAGACCTGAACCATACCGGGGCGCATAAACTGAATCACTGTATGGGAGAGGGGCTTCTGGCCCACTTTATGGGAAAGAAACGCCTCATCGCCGAAACGGGCGCCGGCCAGCACGGCGTGGCGCTGGCGACCGCCGCCGCCTATTTCGGACTGGAATGTGAAATCCACATGGGGGAAGTCGACATTGTCAAACAGGCGCCGAACGTCGCGCGGATGAAAGTTCTCGGCGCCAAGGTGGTTCCGGTTTCGTTCGGGCTCAAAACGCTCAAGGAAGCCGTGGATTCGGCCTTCGATTCTTACCTGAAATCTTACAAAGAGAGCATCTACTGCATCGGTTCGGTCGTCGGTCCCCACCCGTTCCCGATGATGGTGCGCGATTTTCAGATGTGTATCGGGATCGAAGCGCGCGAACAGTTTCTTGAGATGACGGGACTTCTTCCCGACGCGATTTGCGCCTGCGTCGGCGGAGGAAGCAATTCCGCTGGAATGTTTTCGGGTTTTTTGGCCGATCCCGTCGATATCTACGGGGTCGAGCCGCTCGGCCGCGGCACGAATCTCGGCGACCACGCAGCGACGATCACCTACGGAAAGAAAGGCGTTCTTCACGGTTTTGAAAGTCTTCTCCTCCAAGACGCCGAGGGGAATCCCGCCCCGGTCTACTCAAACGCCAGCGGTTTGGATTATCCCGGCGTCGGGCCGGAACACGCGTTCTGGGCAAAGGAAAAACGCGTCAACTACGTCACCGCGTCCGACGAGGAGGCGATCGCCGCGTTCTTTAACCTTTCCCGCTACGAGGGGATTATTCCCGCCATCGAAAGTTCGCACGCCATCGCCTACGCCATGCGGTGGGCGAAGCAGCATCGCAACGGCGCGATCCTGGTCAACTGCAGCGGACGGGGCGACAAAGACATCGACTACGTCATCGAAAAATACGGAACGGGAGAAAACTACCTCTTATGAGTAAAACCGCGCTGATCACCGGCGTCACCGGCCAGGACGGAACCTACCTTGCGCGCCATCTGCTCGAGCTGGGTTATCGCGTTTACGGCGTGGTCCGCCGCGCCTCTCTCCCGAATACCGCGCGAATCGACTCACTCCTGGCCCGCGCTCAGACGGGGGAAATCCCCTTCACCATCTTGTCGGGGGATATGACCGACAGCGGCGGTCTGCACCGAATCCTGGAAAAGACCGAGCCGGACGAAGTCTATAATCTTGCGGCACAGTCGCATGTGCGGGTTTCGTTCGACACTCCCGAATACACCGCCGACGTCGACGGGCTCGGCCCTTTGCGGATGTTGGACGCGATCCGCACCCTCGGTTTTACCGAAAAGACCCGTTTCTATCAGGCGTCCACCTCCGAACTGTTCGGAAAGGTTCGTCAGACGCCGCAGTCCGAAACGACCCCGTTCTATCCCCGTTCCCCCTACGCGTCGGCAAAGCTTTTCGCCTACTGGACCGTGATCAACTACCGCGAGGCGTACGGGATGTTCGCCTCGAACGGCATTCTCTTCAATCACGAGTCTCCCCTGCGCGGCGAGACGTTTATCACACGAAAGATCACGCGCGCCGCCGCACGAATCAAATGCGGTCTCGCCGAAAAGGTCGCGGTCGGAAATCTCGACGCCTGCCGCGACTGGGGACATGCCGCCGACTATGTGGAAGGGATGCGTCTGATTTTAAACGCCGAAAAGGCGGACGACTTTGTCCTGGCGACGGGCGAGACCCACTCGGTACGTGAGCTGATCGAGACCGCGTTCCGCCTGGCCGGGTTCGACCTGGTCTGGGAGGGAAACGGAATTGACGAGAAAGGGATCGACCGCGCCGGCGGAAAAGTCCTGGTTGAGATCGATCCGAAGTTCTTTCGGCCGACCGAAGTCGAATTGCTCTGCGGCGACGCGTCGAAAGCGCGCAAAATACTCGGTTGGAAACCGAAACGGACTTTCCGCGATATCGTCGAAGAGATGTTCCGCGCCGACCTGGACGCTCTTTCTTAAGCAGAATCGGCGAAAGAGTCTCTCCCCTTCCCTCCTGCGGCAAATAGCGGAGTCTCGCCGGGAAAAAAAGAAGGTGAAAAGAAAGCCCCGGGAAATCACTCTTCGGTAATCGTGCTGATCCGTATTCCGGGGAATCTGCTTCTGAGTCCCGATTCGAGTTCGCGCAGCTGCGACGAACCGGGATTCATCCCCTGAATGTAGAACTCGTCAAAGGTGATATTCATTCGACTCAGACCGTCGAGAACCGAAGCGACCCGCTGGTTAAAGTCACGGGACGAACCGGTCTGAATCTTCTGCATCGGATAGAGCTGCGCGGCGAAATCGGGTTCGCCGACCGCCGTATAGCGCATAATCAGAAGACCGTGGCCGTTCCCGCGAACTGTGCGGCGCAGAAGCTGGTATTTCTCGTCCAGATCGTCCAGCCGCGAAGTCATATCGTCAAGCTTTTCGGCGGTCTGCTTCGCCTGAGCCGTGGTTTCGGCAAGAGTCTGCGTCAGATTCCGGTTCTCTTCTCCCGCGCGGGCAAGACTGTCGCGAACGGCGCTCAGATCGTCGGCCGTCGATTTGACCTGAGCGTCTTTCGCCGCCAACGAGCGGGTCAACTCTCCGTTTTGCGCGTCGGCGCGGGAAAGCGCCTCTTTGGTCTGGGC
>CACXFR010000189.1 GCA_902766935.1 uncultured Planctomycetota bacterium
TCGGCAAAACCGTTCCGAAACGGGATCGTTTTCCCCCTGGATGGAGCAAACGGACGTTTTTCGCCCCTGACACGTCGGGCAAAGGACTCAATGCTGGAAACTACGGGAAAAACTCTTCCGAAAGGGAAATCGAAGAAAGAAAGCCGTCCGATTCACCTTGAACTTTTGGCCCGGAGCGGTAAAATGAGGGGAGTGGTCTTTCCGCGGAAACCCGCTTAAATTCATATCGAAAATTCCCTGTTCTGAGCGCCGAAACGCCCGAGAGAGTTGTTCGTTCACCGTTTATAAGGAATATGTGATGGATCTGTATTTTCCGAAAGGGTTTAAGTTTGCCGGAGTTCATTGCGACGTTAAACCAAACACCACCAAACTCGACCTCGCGCTGATTGTCTCGGACTTTCCCGCGACCGCCGCGGGAATTTACACCCGCAACTTGGTCTGCGGCGCTCCGGTTCAGCTTGACCGCGTTCGGACTCCCGGCAATAATTTCCGTGCGATCGTCGTCAACTCCGGAGTCGCCAACGCTTGCACCGGGGAAGACGGTTTCAATAACGCGCACCAGATGGCCGAATGGGCCGCCGATACGGTCGGAGCCGAAGATGAAGCAGCGCTGGTCAGGTCGACCGGTGTGATCGGCGTTCAGCTCCCGATGGACCGCATCAAGAAGGGGATTGAAGCGGCGGGCAAGGCGCTTGCCGCCACGAAAGAAGCGTTTCATAACGCCGCCCACGCGATCATGACCACCGACACCGTTGAAAAGGTCGCCTCACGAAAGCTCACCCTTTCGAACGGAAACGAGATCACCCTTACCGGAATGTGCAAGGGAGCGGCGATGATCGGGCCGAATATGGCCACGATGCTCTGCGCCATCTTAACCGACGCGGCGCTCCTGCCGGAACAGGCGCAGGATCTTCTCCGCCGGGCCGCCGACCGCACGTTTAACTGCATCAGCGTCGAAGGACATACTTCGACGAGCGACACCGTCCTTTTAATGGCCAATGGCATGGCGAACCCGGGTCCCCTTCCCGAGGCGGATTTTTTCCCGTTTGCCGACGCGCTGACCGATATCTGCGCCGAACTGGCCCGAATGATCCCCAACGACGGCGAGGGAGTTTCCCATCTGATCACCGTCAACGTTCTGGGCTGCGCCTCCCAGGCCGACGCCAAGGCAATCGCCAAGACGATCGCCAACGATGTGCTGGTCAAAACGGCAATCTGCGGCGCCGATCCGAACTGGGGTCGAATCGTTTCGGCGGCGGGTCGCGCGGGAGTCGATTTTAATCCCGCTTACGTTTCGCTGAAAATCAACGGATACTCCCTCTATCGCGACGGAACCCCGTTGGATTTCGATAAAGAGGCGGTTTCCGAGTCGATCCGCTCAAACCGTGAAACCGTTTTTGAAATCCACTTTGAAGAGGGGGACGCGTCGGCGCGTTTCTGGACGTCCGATCTGACGACGGAATACGTTCATCTGAACGCCGATTACACGACATGATATGAAACCGGAAAGGGGTAGCGATGGCTGTCATCTTAACGAAATCAGCGATTGACGAAATCAAAAAAGTAAAGGAAGCCCAGTCCCTGGGTCCGGAAAGCCGAATCCGCGTAGTCATCGTCGGCGGCGGGTGCAGCGGAATGCAGTACTCCCTGGGCTTCGATCAGGAGTACGACCCCGCGGCCGATATGAAGTACGGCTATGACGGGATTGAAGTCGTGGTGAAAAAAGAGTTTGATCTCTTTCTCGACGGAACAGAAATATCGTTCGTCGACACTCCCACCGCCAAAGGGTTCGCCATCGAGAACCCCAATTTCCCCGCCGGAGCGGGGTGCGCCGGGTGTGGCGGACACTAAGACAGGGAATATTTTATGGCCGACTATTACAAGGTGATGGGAGTCAGCAAGGCCGCCTCTCAGGCAGATATCGATAAGGCCTATCGGAATCTGGCGCGAAAGTACCATCCCGATCTCAATCCCGACGATCCCGAAGGGGCAAAAAAGAAGTTTCAGGAACTCCAGGAGGCGTACGAAACTCTGAAAGATCCTGAAAAACGAAAACTCTACGATCAGTTCGGTTCCGGGTATAAGCAGTACGGCGGCGGTCCCGGCGCCGGCGCCGGAGCCGGTCCGTTCGGCTCGGGGTCGTCCTACACGTGGAGTTCTTCAGGGGGCGGAGCCGGAATCGATATCAACGAGATTCTCGGACAGATGTTCGGCAGCCGCGGCGCGGGCCCGTTCGGTGACGGCACGGGACCGTTCTCGAGCCGCGGCGCTCAGCGTCGGAGTCGTTCGGCGATGCCGGGTCAGAACGTCACCAGTACAATCCGCGTTCCTTTTAAAATCGCCGCTTTCGGCGGAACGGTTCCTCTCACCTACCAAATGCCCTCCGGACGGCGTGAAACGCTCGACGTCAAAATTCCCGCGGGAATCGACACCGGTAAAAAAATCCGTCTCCGCGGCAAGGGCGAGGAAAGTCCGATGGGAGGGGCGGCCGGCGACCTGATTCTCGAAGTTCAAGTCGAACCTCACAAATACTATGCCCGTGAAGGGAAAAACCTCTATCTCCATATTCCGATCACCCTTAAAGAGGCCGTACTCGGCGGGAAAGTCGATCTTCCCACCCCAACGGGAACCGTAACGGTTACAATACCCGCCGGGTCGACCACCGGCACGAAACTCCGTATTAAAGAGCACGGAATCGCGTCCGTCAAAAAAGGTGAAAAGAAGGGAGATCTCTTTGTCGTCTTCGACGTTGCACTCCCCGCCAAGTGGAGTGAAGAAGATCTCAAACTGATCGGGCAGCTCTCACCGCAGCCCGAGCCGCCCGAACGCGGTTCGATTCAATTCTGAACCAAATAAAAAAAGAGTACCTTTCGGTACTCTTTTTTTATTTGCAACTGACCGCACTCAGCGAAGAATGATCCCCGCTTCGGCCGCCTGCGCGACCATTTCTTCCGGCCAGATCGAGACCTGCACCTCTCCGATATGCGCGGCACGGAGCATAAACATGCAAAGACGCGACTGCCCGATTCCTCCTCCGATCGAAAGAGGCATCTCGTCGTTTAAAAGCTTTCGATGAAACAGCAGATCGGCTCGTTCCGGACACCCTTCGAGTTCGAGCTGACGCAAAAGGGCGGTTTTATCGACCCGAATCCCCATCGAAGATATTTCAAAACTCCGTTCAAGAACCGGGTTCCAGAGGAGAAGGTCGCCGTTCAGCCCGCAGCATCCCGGTTTGGTCGGCGTACTCCAATCGTCGTAGTCCGGAGCCCGGCCGTCGTGTTTCTTCCCGTCGGCCAAGCGGCCGCCGATTCCGATCAGAAAAACCGCGCCGTACTTGCGGGTCGCTTCCGTCTCCCGTTCCAGCGGAGTAAGATCGGGGTAGCTCTGCAAAAGGTCTTCGGAATGGATGAACGTCACTTTCTCTGGAAGAATCGGAGTGATGTGAGGGTAATAGCAATATACCGTTTGCTCCAGCGAGCGGACACAGTCGTAAATTGATTCCACCACTCCGTGAAGGAAGTCGAGATTACGGTCTTCGGGGGAGATCGTCCGTTCCCAATCCCACTGATCGACGTAAAGCGAATGGAGGTTGTCGAGCTCCTCGTCGGCCCGAATGGCGTTCATATCGGTATAAAGCCCGTAGCCGGGTTTCATCTTGTAGGCGCCCAGCTTCATCCGCTTCCACTTGGCCAGGGAATGAACCACTTCGGCCCGAACGTCACCGAGATCTTTGATGGGAAACGAAACCGCTCGTTCGACGCCGTTCAAGTCGTCATTGATACCTGTTCCGGAGAGAACAAAAAGAGGAGCCGTCACACGGCGGAGATTCAAGGCGTCGGCCAGACTCTCCTGAAATTCTTCTTTGAGGAGAGAGATCGCCTGCTCCATCATCTCGGGGACCAGCATCGGAACGTAATCTTTCGGAATCGTCAGTTTCATCGGAAATCTCCTTTGCGATATCAAGACGAATTTGAGGAAAGGAAGGAGTACGTCAAAGACGCGCCCCACCTACAACACTGGGTCATTATAGCAAAGCCGGGGGCTGTGACAATGAGAAAAGTTGCGATTCGGCGTCCCCGGCACACAGAAAGCGGGAAATTGCCGAAAAATTTCGATTTCGATAAAAAGGAATAATACGGGAATTAACGAGTCTTAACGAAAAGCGTCTTTCCGGCCGGAACAAAAGCCCCATTTTTCGAAAAAACCGCCTTAAAAGCTATGGAAAATCGGAAAGATGTGGTATCATAGCTGGCAGATTTGTCGCAAAAGCCCCCTCTTTACTGAGAAAGGATTGATCATGACTTCAAAGGACTATCCCTATTTCGTTGGCGTTGATCTGGGCGGAACCAATATTAAGATCGGCGTGATGGACAATCACGGCAAAACCCTCAAGTATATCACGATCCCGACCTATGTCGAAAAGGGACCGGAAGACGCCGTCCGGCGAATGGCCGAGGGTATTCACCAGGCAATAGAAGAGGCCGGTCTCACTCCGAAAGATATCGCCCGGGTCGGGCTCGGATCCCCCGGAACGATGGATATTCCGGCGGGGATGCTTGTCCGCCCGTCAAACCTACCCGGCTGGGACTTTTTCCCGATCAGAGATAAGCTGGCCGCAGCATGCGGGTTCGGCGTGACGTTCGCCAACGACGCGACCGCCGCCGCGTTCGCCGAATACTGGGTCGGCGCCGGCAAGGGAGAACAGGGACTGGTCGTCCTGACGCTCGGAACCGGAATCGGCTGCGGCATCATCTTAGAGGGAAGACCGTGGGACGGCTGCCACAGCCACGGAGGCGAAGCCGCGCACAACCTGATCGATATTTCCAAAAACGCCCGTTGGTGCAAATGCGGCCAGCGGGGGCATTTCGAGGCCTACGCCAGCGCCACGGGAGTGGCCAACCGAACGATCGAAATGGTCAACGCCGAGCTGAAAACTTCTCTTACCGAGCCGGTTCGCAACGCCGCCCGACGCGACATGGTTCCGAAACTCGTCTTTGATGCGGCGGAAGCCGGCGATGAACTCGCCATCAAAATCGTTGAGGAGACGGCCTACTATCTGGCTGTCGGGATGGTCTCGCTTACCCACACCATCGACCCGTCCTGTTTCTTGATCGGCGGGGCGATGACCTTCGGCGGAAACGAGCACAAGACGGGACGCCTTTTCCTTGAAAAGACCACGGCGGAGCTGAAGTCACGCATTTTTCTCCATCTGGCGGAACGGCTTCGGGTCGACTTCGCGCTTCTCGGCGGATACGCCGGTTATATCGGCGCCGCCGGCCTGGCCCGACAGGAATGGGAGCAGAAAGAGCGGCAAGTCACTCGATGAGGGTCGTCGAATATTTCGCTTCGCGGCAGGGGGAGGGTCTCTGGACCGGCACCCCCTCGACATTTATTCGATTGGGGGGGTGTAATCTCTTCTGCCGATTTTGCGACACGCCCTACGCTTCCTGGAAATGCGAGCCGGGGCTCGACCTCTCGCCGGAAGAGATCGTCGGAATCGCCGTTTTGTACGGTCTCCCCCACGTCGTTCTGACCGGGGGGGAGCCGATGGCGTTCCCCGAAACGGTTCGCCTGACGAAACTTCTCGCCGAACGAGATTTTACCGTTACGATCGAAACAAACGGGACGTGCGACCTTCCGGTACGCTGCGCACTGATGTCGATCAGCCCCAAAATGGACAATTCCGCTCCGACAGATCCGTTCCTTCGCGATCGGCACGAGAGACTCCGATACCGTCCCGATGTGGTGCGTTCCCTTTTGAAGAGATATTTCAGCCAGCTGAAATTTGTGGTCGATACCCCGGCGGACCTTAACCGCATTGACCGTTACCTTGCCGAGCTCGGTTCCTTTGACCCCCATCGGGTTTTTCTGATGCCGCAGGCGGTCACTCTCGAAGAGATGCGCCGCAAAGAAGAATGGATCCGCCACTCCTGCCAGGTTCGCGGATTCCAATACTCTCCTCGGATGCAGCTGGAATGGTACGACGCGGTTCGCGGAAAATAGAAAATAGTGTTACACAATATGCCCAAACGGAGAAAATCATGAGAATCACCCGACGGGAAATGATCAAATCGTCCATACTGACCCTCGGCGCCGCGTCGCTGCTGCCAATCCTTTCGGGGAAGGAAAAAAACGTCTACGAAGTCGGCGCCTGGATGAGCGGTCTGGGCGATTTCGAGCGAGCGAAAAAGATCGGTCTTGACGTGATCCAAGTCAGTTTTCCCTTTCGCCCCAACGGTGCGGAGAACGATTTTCGTTCACCCGAAGCGCGGGCCGAATATCTCGAGAAATCGGCGCAGACCGGCGTGCGGATCGAGGCTTTCGCGATGGGCGAATTTAACGAACACCCATTCTGGACCCAGGACGACACCATTGAGCAGGTTTCTGCGTGCATCGACGCGATGAGGGCGATGAACGTGAAATACGTGCTGATTTCCTATTTCGGCGCCGGAGATCCCCAAACCGACGACGACTGGGATGAAATCATCCGACGCTACAAGGTTTTGGCTCCAAAAGCCGAGGACGCCGGCGTGGCTCTGACGATTGAGGCCCCCTGGACCGCCGAAGGGCACCATCGGGTCGTCGACGCGGTCGATTCGCCGGCGGTGCGCGTCTTCTACGATCCGGGAAATATGGTTAATCTCTTCGGCGATACCGAATGGATCTGCAACGATATTCGAAAACTCAAAGGATTGATCAGAGGATGCCACATCAAAGACGATAATATCCTCGGAAAAGGACAAATCGATTATCAGAAGGTCCTGGACACCTACAGAGAAATTGGCTTTTTCGGTCCGCAAATCGTGGAAGGCTCCGTCGTCGGCGAACTCGGTTGGGAGGAGAGTATGAGACAGAACATCGCCTACATCAAGTCCCTCTGACCCAGCGCTGCGCCCCCGCAAAAGCACGCGTTTTTTGGGTGCTATTTGAAGGACTGGCCGAACTTCTTCGGGATAGGGACACCCGATAAAACCTCGGCGCGGGCCAGTACGACGGCGTGGACCGCAGCGGCCCCTTCCTGACGCAGAACGCGTGAAATCTCGTTGCAGGTCGATCCGGTCGTCATCACGTCGTCGACCAGAAGAATCGTTTTCCCCTCGATCTCTTTTCGACGCCGGGGGACAACTTTAAAAGCTCCCAGAAGATTCGTCCGCCGCAGATTTCCCGAAAGGGTCGCCTGACGAACCGTCCAGCGGCTACGGTGAACGATATCGGTTCGGCAAACGACACCGATTCGAGCGGCGATAACGCGCGCGATCTGCTCCGCCGAATTGACGCCGCGCACCAAGTAGCGCAAAGGATGCATCGGCACCGGGATCGCCAGATCGGCGCCCATCGATAAGAGACGATTCTTCCGCTCTCGGCAGAGAACCCCCGCAAACGTCTCGGCCGACACGCCGCTCTTTTCATGCTTCATCGAAAGAATCTGATGAGAAAGAGGGGGGCGATATTCCCCGAGCGCCACGGCGGAATCGAAAAAGAATTTCTCGTTTTTGCAGTTCCCGCATCCGATCGTCTCGGAACAGGAGTACGAAAGGGATCCCGCGCAGCGGCGACATTGAAGGTGCTCTTCCTCAACGATCGATCTGAGACACCTTTCACAGAGGAGAAAATGATCCGATTCGGGCGAATCGGCATCGGAACCGTCGGCGGCCCATTCGGGGAAAGAACCGCAGACAACGCACAAGGGAGGGCAGAACAAATCGACAACGCGCCGCGTTGCGGAAAGCAGACGTGAAAAAAGGGAGGAAAAACTTTTCACGGGAAAACCGTCTCCGAAAGTCTCCGCATCCGAAAAAGAACGGAAGAAAAGGGGAAAGAGATCCGAAGGACACTTTCCCCTTGAAAACGGCTAGTTTATTTCGATCCATTTTCCGCCGGAACGGGCCGACTGATGCGCGGCATAGCAAAGCCGCACATTCCGAAGACCATCCGAACCGTCGAGCGGTTTCTTCTCGACAATCGAAAGAGCGTGGATGCGAATCATCTCCTGATAGATATTCGGCGTCGGCGCGTCGCTGAGAGTAACCGTCTCCTGCGAGGAGAATCGATCGAGTTCAAGACGCATCGGTACCGGCTCATCGGAATAACCGGAAAGCTGAAACATCGAACCGAAACTCCGAAGTACGGCCTCGCTGCCGTAAATCTCATAACCGAGATTCGAGAGCGTTCCGCCCAAACCGCCCCGAAGTTCACTGAACGCCACGCGAACCGAACCGGCAAGCTCTCCGTTCATTTTAAAGCGGATGTAGGCGCCGTCTTCGGCCTCAATGCCGAGCGTCTTGGGATAGTAGACCGCCGCCAGCGCGTCGATCTTCCTGCCGAAGATGAATTCGGCCATATAGAAGCAGTGGCTGGCGACATCGCCGATCGGTCCGCCGAGTTCGGAAACATTGGCGCACCGCCATGCCGCGGCCTCTTCCGGAGTGAACCCGTAGGCGAACTCCATGTGGAAGCAGGAATCGTTGACAGCTCCGAGCTTTCCCTGCGCGACAACATCGCGGGCATAACGGTTCAGCTTGTTGTGGACCATCATATGGTCGACGCCGAGCGAAAGTCCCTTTTCGACCGCGAGCTTCGAAATCGATTCCGCGTCGGCGACGGTCGGGGCCAACGGTTTTTCCAAAAGGACGTGTTTCCCGGCTCTGAGCGCCTTTTCGGCCAGGGGAGCGTGGGTGGTGTTGTTTGTCGCGATATAAACCGCGTCGATCTGCGGATCGGCCAGAACGGCGTCGGCGTCGGAATACCAGCGGAGTCCGAGCGCTTCGGCCGCCGTGCGGCGCGCGGGATTCACGTCGCAGGCGCCGAGAAGCTCGTACTCGGCTGGCGGAGTGCCAAAACGGGCTTTATCACACGCGAACCCTTCTTTGGCGATCCGATTTTCGGCAATCCCGCCGAACCCGATCAGCCCATACTTAATCTTACTCATGGAAACCTCTCTCTTGGCGTTATTTCATATAGGCGTCGGCCACTTTCTTGAACGCGTCGATGCAGGCCTGAATGTGCCGCGGCTCATAAACCGGATGGGTAAAGAACGAAATCGTGCGGTCGGTCATCCAGTTCGCCTGCTTGCAGTTGAACTGGGTGTAATCGATATGGCGGGCGGCGGGATCCTCGAACGGATACCGCTTCGAGCCAAAACCGAACCGATCGACGAAAGCTTTTTCTTTGTACATTTCGGGCCAGAGAACCGAGTAGACCGGAACGCCTTCGGCGGCAACCGCGGCGATAAACTTTTTAATATCGATCCCGTCGGCAAGTTTGTCCGTGTCGAGAACGAAGGGCGCCCACCAGAACGCGTTCTGCCGTTCTTCGGTGTCGGGCGGACAGTAGAGAACGAGCGGATGATCCTTGAACGCGTCGATCAGCATTCGCCCGTTGCGGCGGCGGTTCGGCAGGTTCCAGGTATCGAACCGTTCCAACTCGCACAGACCGATCTGAGACTGCATTTCCGTCATTCGGAAATTATACCCGACCCGACGATGGATATACATCAGTTTTCCCTCCATCTCGAGAAGGTTCAGACGTTCGCGCACATCGTATCCGTGGTCGCGAAGCGAACGGCATTCCCAAGCCACGTCGTCGTTGTCGGTAACGACCATTCCCCCTTCACCGCCGGTCGTAAAATGTTTGCTCTGGCAGAAGCTGAAGCACCCGATGTCGCCGATCGTCCCCGCTTTCTTCCCCTTGTAGACGCCGCCGAAGCATTGCGCGCAATCTTCGATGATTTTAAGATTGTACTTTTTGGCCAGGGCAATGATCGGATCCATATCGACAACGATCCCATAGAGGTGAACCAGAAGGATCGCCTTGGTCCGTTCGGTGATCTTATGCTCGATATCTTCCGGCGAAAGAACGTGGTCGGTTCCGACGTCGGCGAAGACCGGAAGCGCGCCCGCCTGGAGAACCGCGAAACTCGAAGCGATAAAGCTGTAACTCGTGCAGATCACCTCATCGCCAGGTCCGATTCCGAGCGCCGAAACCGCAACGTGAAGCGCTTCGGTACCGTTGCCGACGCTGATCGCGTTCTTCGTGCCGAGCCATTCGGCCCATTTTTTTTCAAATTCCATACCGATCGGCCCGGTCCAATAATTGACTTTTCCGGAACGGAGAACGTCCGCCGCTTTTTGAATGGTCGACTCTTCAAAGCTGGGCCATCCGGGAAACGGTTCATTAAAGACTTTTTCGCCGCCGTCGATTGCAAGTTTACTCATAGAGGTCTCCTTCGCATTTCATTCAGGATATT
Organism: uncultured Planctomycetota bacterium; assembly: GCA_902766935.1. Lineage (GTDB taxonomy): Bacteria > Planctomycetota > Planctomycetia > Pirellulales > Thermoguttaceae > RUG695. The sequence continues at coordinate 10,247 of CACXFR010000189.1, forward strand.
TTAGGTATTTAAATACAGTAACGTTTGTTTTACGCGTTCTTTCACCGAACGTCTTGATCACCCTTCGGCGGCAAGCCGGTTCAGCATGCCGTAAACCAGTTTCCGCACCTTCCGTTCGGCAAGCGGTTCAAGACAGCTCGTCCGCGCCCGCCATGTTGTGTATCCACCGAGGCGGAACGACTCTTCGGTCGGCATATAGCCGTTGCAGCCGTTCGCCAGAGAAATGACGATCGTGTGGGGAAACGGACTCATAAAACGGATCTCGCGGCCGGTCGCGGTATAGACTTCCATCGGAAGGGCGACGATCGCGGTATCGCCGACGCGGACGGTCTGAATCTTCACCTCACGCGTCGAAGGGAGTTTGCTCAGTACGACCGATTCCCACGCGTAGGCGTCGTTGTAGTCTTTCAGTCCCTTAATCGAGTCGATCCCCCGATCGGCGAGATACGCCTCGGCCTGGCGAAGCTGATCGGCCGTCGGCTGTCGAATCCCGAGCGTCAGTTTCTCTTCAATCATCGCAAGACGGGGCGCGGAATCAAAAACGATTTCCGAATAGGCTCCGAGCGCCGCTTTGGCGACCGATTCGCCGACCGAGATCTTTCCGAACTCCCGATTGGGGTTTCCGAGAAAATCGATACTGTTGCAGTCGCCGCTGGTGCCGTTCGACATAATCGCCGTGAACCCCTCCGGCGCGTTGAGTCCCTTTGCCATCCGATCGCAGAAAACTCCGAAGTAATCGGCCGAAATAGCTTTTTCCTCGGCGTAATGGGTCGAGTAATTCCCCAGTAGCGCATAGGGAACGCCGTCGGGAGTACGCAGCGCCAGGATACGAACACCCGGATCTGCGACATCGGTCGGGCAGATGACGTTCTTCTCGATTCCGAACGGGTTCATCTGCGCGATGTCCCCGGGCGAACCGGTAAACTCAGGATTGACGGTCCAGGCGGTTCCCGGTTTCATAATGAACCGGCGGCAAAAGACGTTCTTGGGATCTTCGCCCTCGCCGAAACCGGCTTCAACCTCCGAAAAGCTTTCGGAAGCTTTTTGGGCGGCCTCGACAATCTTCCCGGAAAGAAAGGCCGCGTACTCTTCGTCAACTCCGGTTCCCAGTATCGCCTCGACGCTCGGCGCCGAATGGCAGTGGGTCGCGGAAATGAGGATTCGGTCTTCGGGAATGCCGGTCGTCTGCTGAATCTTCGCCTTTGCCGAATCAATAAAGGCTCCCGACATCATACAGGTGTCGACCACCGCCAGCATAATTTTTTCGTCCCCCTGACGAAATACGAAGGCACGGACCGAGAGAGGATCGCCGATCTCGCCAAACCAGCGTTCTTCAAACTGACCGTTCACCCTAATCGGCAACTTCGACGGAGTCACATCGACCCGCGCCCGACCGGCATAAAGTTTTTCCATAGTTTACTCTCCAAAAATCATCGGAAAGGAAAACCCCGGGCTCGAAAGGAGCGGCGGAGATGTGAAAAATGTTAAGATTTCCACGCAAACTTAAGTCCGCGATTTCTTTTCAAACTCCTCGGCACGCCGCGACCAGAGGAAGGGGCGTATGAGGCTCTCTTCAAGAAGCGGAATCTCCGATCGAATCCGGGCGGCCGCGCCGTCCGGAAGAGGTCCCTTCCCCGCATAGGAACAATTCTCGGCAAGCTGGTCTTTGTTGTCGACGCCGAAAACCACGCTCGCCACCCCCGGAAGGGAGACGAGATACCGGAAACAAAGTTCCTTGACCGAAATTCCGAGCGAGTCCGCAATCCCCCGCGCCTTTTCACGCCAGGGGAGAAGTTCCCGCAAATGGGGGGGAACGTCATCGGCGGGCATCAGCAGAAGCCCCTGCAGACAGGCGCTTCGGGTAAAGACAAAAGCTCCCCGTTCCGGCGCACTGTCAATGAACTCATCAAAACGCCGATCGAGCAAATTCGAAGGGAGCTGAACATACCCGGCACGCCAAACAATCTCGCGTTTTTCGGAAAGCGATCGATAGGAATCGAGCGAGATTCCCGCGCCGTCGGCATATCCTTCCGCGCAAACCCGTTCCAATACGGGAAAATGGGAAAGATTCTGTTCATTGTGAATCAACACCGCCCGAAGCTTTGGGCGGCGAAGCCGCGTCATCGAACGTTCAAGCGATTCCCGGATCAGCCGTTCGGCGTCTTTTTCGGAGGTTTCCGCCGGAAAGATCGGGATTTTGGTAATGATCTGAAACGCGTCGGAGAGCCCAGATTCTTCCAGAGCCCGTCCGAGGACTTCTTCGCTGGTACCGTAGGCCGCGGCGGTATCGAGCGTGTTGACGCCGAAATCGGCGGCGGCGCGCAGAATCCCCTTGACCTTTTCGAGGGAAGGCTGACCTTCTTTATTGGCGATTCCGTAGTTGAGACCGAACTGAACCGTTCCCAACATCATTTTTGAAAAGATCATCGGGCGGTATATCCTCCGTCGACAGGAATGTTGGCCCCGGTGATATACGACGAAGCTTCGGACGCCAGGAAAACGATCACCCCTTTCAGATCGTTCCGGCCGGCCAGCCGTCCCAACGGCGTGTTCTTACAATAGTTCCGAACGAACGCCTCGGGCTGATTGTTTGCCAGGCCTCCCGGGTGAACGCAGTTAACACGGATATTGAACGGACCGAGTTCGCTGGCGGCCCATCGGGTAAAGTTTGCCATTCCTCCCTTTTCGAAAAAGTAAATCGGCGAAGGAGTCCCCATTCCTTCGGTCCCTTCGTAATTGGTGGGGTTCCCGCCGACAAGCCCCATATACGAACCGATATTGATCACAGAACCGGAGGAGTTTTTCTTCATCCATTCCACCGCGCGGCGCGTGATGTGAAAGAGGGACGAAACATTGATCCGCAGACTCTCGTCGAAAATGTCCATCGACTGATCCCATCGCGCACAGGCGCATCGGGTCACAGCGTTATTGACAAGAACGTCTATCCGACCCGATTTTTCCGCAACCGTGTCAATCAGTCGGTTAATCGATTCTTCCGAGGCGAGGTCGAGTTCAAAGGCATGGGCGCCAAGCGGCTCGGCAACTTTTTTGAGAGCTTCAAGATTGCGCGAGGCGATCCAGACATCGGCGCCCGCTTCGCACAGGGCCTCGGTAATCTGTCGGCCGTAAAGCCCGGCGCCGCCGGTCAAAACCGCCGTTTTTCCTTTGAGCGAGAAGAGATCCATTACGTTCATCTTTGAAATCTCCTGTTTCTAATCGATAGTCCGGAGCCTGGCGGTCTTACGACCGAATTCGGGGAAAGAACACGCCGCCGAAAAGATCCGATTGCCGTGAGAACAGAAATGCGCAAACCGTCACATCAAGCGGCATAGGAAGTCCGGGCGCGACCTCCCGTCCCCCTAATATATCATCTTCGAAATCAGTTCGCAATCACTCTTTTTCGTCTTCCTTATCATCGGCGCGGCGCAAAACAAGCGTAACCTCGGTCTCCGGCGGGGGAATCTTTTCGGTGTTCGGTTCAAAAAGGAGATTTTCGTTTTCCGAAGTACTTTCGATCGGAAGATCGAGAATCGTCGCGGCAAAATTGGAAACGCCGATCAGCTCCCCGGTAATGTTGGCCATGTAATAGGGGTTCCCCTTCTGATCCTTTCCCGAAATGCTTCCGGTAAAGACCCATGGGGTCGAAAGAGTCTCTCCCGTTTCACCGTTGCGTACCCACTCGCCGGCGGGAAGCTCCCGAACTTCCCCATCGTCTCCTTTCCAGCGGACGACAATGTTGATTTTTTCGCCCTCGGCGGGAATAAATTCCGGGTCGTAACGAAAGGGATGTCCCTTTTTGGCGCCGATCACAAGAAGACCCGCGTGAATCAGATACGGTTTAACATCAATCGCAACGATCGATTCATATTCCTTACTCCCGGCTCGACACGCAAAAAATTCAAGAAGCCCTTCCCTCAGGGAAACCTTCCCGACCATTACGAGAGCCGTTCGATCGGCCGTCACCCAGATCGGTTCGACAGGGTCGAGACGCTTAAGCGTCTCGGGGGCGTCACAGAGGGGAGCAACTTCCGATTTGGCGACATTCGATTCGTCGGCGAACAGAATCGCGGCGCCCAGAAGAACGAAAAGTCCAAAGGCGAAAAACCGTTTACCGATCACAGCAGATCAAGCTCCGCATCCCCAAGAGAAACAAACAGCTGGTCAAGGACGGCCGCCGCCCTGGCCGGGGGATAGACGAATTCGTCATGCTCGGATTCTATCGAAAGGAGCCAGTTAGCGGAAAGAAAACCGCGATCAACCCCCGTGACGTCCCCGTCTCCGTTGACATCGGCGTAGTAGGCGAAATTGTCTTCCCCTTCGCTGGTAAGCCATTTCAAGGAAAGAATGGCCCGGTCCCCTCCGGAAACATCGCCGTCGCCGTTCAGATCGACCGGACAGACGTAAAACGACCTGACCGCGCTCCAATTTGAATTCGTGTAGCTTCCGCTGCCGAGCGCGCGAACGCGGTAGCTTTCCAAACGGCCGTAAGTCAGTCCGGTAACGACCGCTGAAAGATCGGTCGTCACCAGGCTGTTCCACGAGAGTCCGTCGGCCGACCAAGCCAATTCGTAGGACGAGGCATTGGCAACGGCGCTCCAGGTGATCTCATGACGATTCGCGCCGTGCGAAACGTAGAGCCCTCCCCGACCGGTTCTGATGGAGGGAACGGCCAATGGTTCCGCTCCTCCGGCAACCGTCACCGAGGCGTCTCCGAATGAGATCTCCGACGAAGCGAGCGTACCGACGCCGAGCCGCGCCAGGTTGAACGCTTCGTTTTCAGCACCGTTATAGGTCGGCGTTCCGGTCTGGATCGAACCGACCCCCTCCCCGGTCGCCATAAAACTGACCGTTCCCAAAAGAGCCCAGGAATCGACGGCCAGCGACGTCTCACCCGGAGAGGACATCCCGCCGGCCATCGCCACCCGGCCCGATTGTTCAAGAACGGCGTAGTCGGCCAGATTCGAAAACAGTTCGCCGGGAATCCAGAGACCGGCCTCAAAAACCGATTCGGTGTAGGTCAGGTCAAGATATCCGCCCACCACCGCCTGAGAGCTTCCGTCGGCATTTTTAATCCAGATCTGGGCGTAAAGGATGTCGTCGGTCTGCGCAGCCGTTACCGACTCCTCGAGCACGTCGGTCTGCGAGACAACGGAGGTGGAATAGGAAATGACAAGTGCGACGTCCAGCTTGGAGGTCGAATCCGCCTCCGTCATCCGGGGGAAATCGGGTTCCGGAACGCTTTGAGAAACGAGTTCTGCCGGAGAACAGACCTCACCCCCCGCCAAAACGGCCGGAAGAACCCTAATTTCAAGTTCTTCAAGGCAAAATCGACGGGGCCGGCTATTACGGGAACCGTGTCTGAACAAACCAAAAAGTTTCGGCATAGTAAAATCCTGGGGCGTATCGGAACCAGGTTCCGGGACAGAACAGACCGGCACAAAACGTCTCAAGTCACGACCTTGGAAGCACGGCGAACCTGGAAAAACGCGCTCCCGTATCCCTACCTGCTTATTCTATAATAAAAACCGTCGTTTGCAAGCGTTTTTCCGATCGGAAGGCGCGGTGAAAGGGAACGGAACAACCTATCCGAAAAGAGTCGGTTTCAGGGTCTTGCGAAAACTCCCAGCTATTATATAATCTCCCAGGGTTTACTGGTTCCACTTAACTTCGTTCCGGTATCAGAAATGAAAAAAAAGCTTTCCCATCCAGATTCCGATCCATCGTTTGACGACGCTTCCGAGTTTGAAATTTCAACGCATGCCGATCACATCAATGCCTCTTACAACGATCCTTCCGGGATGGACGTCAGCGGCAGCGAAGACGATGAATTCGACGATTTCGACGATGACGATTTCGACGACGATTTCGACGCGGATTTTGAGGAACTCCCCGACGAGGAAGACGACGAACTTCTCGACGATGACGAAACGGAGTCCGACGACGATTCCGAAGAAGGAAACTACGACGAAGATTTCGACGATCTGAACTCCGACGAAAACACTTTTGACGATGAAGACGACGAGTGACGGCTCCCCTTTTTAACGCGCTGGCCATTCCCGAAATCGCGGGACTCGACTCGCGTGTTTCACTGATTCGCATTCCTCCGGAACTCGATGTCCCTCTGACCCCTCGGGTACGGAAAATTATTGATGCTCCTGAATTTCGGCGTCTGGCCGAAATCACCCAGCTCGGTCTGGTTTCCCTCGTCTATCCCGGCGCCCGCCACACCCGCTTTGAACATTCGCTGGGAGTCTACCGTCTGTCGCTCCTCTTTCTGCGCCGCCTGGCCAACGACCCGCGTTTTGCGCAGACCGTACGTCTGGACGACGTCCCCGTTCTGATCGCGGCGGCGCTTCTTCACGATATCGGACACTGGCCCTGCTGCCACTTGATCGAAGACCTGGAACTCCCGGGAATCCGACATCACGAATCGACTGCCGCGCGATTCATCACCAAGGGAAAAATCGGATCAATTCTCCGAAACGACTGGAAGATCGATCCGGACGACGTGCTGACCCTGCTCGAAAAGACTCCGGTCAAACGCCGCTCCGACGATACCGACGCCGAATATGAAAGGCGTAGCAAAGCGTTCCGGCTCTTTATGTCCATCATCTCCGGACCGATCGATATCGACAAGATGGACTACCTTTTACGCGACAGTATCGGCTGCGGCGTTCCCTACGGCCATCATTTCGACCAGGAACGGTTGATCGGCTGTCTCTGCCTCAACCAGACCGGAGATGGTCTTGCCATCAGCGACAAGGGAAGAACCGCCGCCGAGCTGATGGTCTTCGCCCGGTATGTAATGTTCAGCGAAGTCTATTGGCATCATACCGTGCGCGCCGCGACCGTAATGTTTCAGCGGGCTTTCGAGATCCTTTGGTCCCACTACCCCAAACGGGAATCGCTTGTCGATACCGCGTTGGAAACCCCTTTTGAAAACTGGCTTCAAATCCTCCGCAGCTTTTGTGAAACATCGCTTCAAAACCCCGCTCTTCCCAAAGAAACGCGACTCGACTGTGACGACGCGCTCCACCTTCTGGGAGGGATATTTTCGGCTCGTCGTTCCATCTATAAGAGAGTGCGTCAAATCAGCGTGATGGAAGCGCCGGAGATCTACGCAATTCTGGCCGGCCGCCCCTATCCCGTTCTGAGGCAGTTCACGAAACATTTAATCGACGAAATCCGTCGGAGCGATCCCGAGATTCCCCTCGACCGGAACAGCGGCATTCTCGTCGACTCCCCACCTAAGACGAAGGAAATCGAGTTTCGTATTTCGGTCTTCTATCCGAATGAACGGAAATACCGTCCCCTGCAAGATGTCTCGCCGGTCGTTCGCGCCCTGGCCGATGAGCAGTTTGAACACAACGTCAAAAAAATCCGAATCTTTGCCGCGGTCGAAATCGCCGAATCACTCCGCAAAATACCGAATCTCGATGATTTGATCCGAAAAGCCGCGGCGAAAGTCGCCCCATAAAAAAACCGGGTGTCAACCCGGTTTTTTTGTTCACGGCACGACAGGCGCCTTTCCCCTACTTTGTGCTTCCGTCCGTTCCGGCCGGACGACTCTCCTGAAAGGATTCGGGCGCGGGTTGCCCCACGGTTTGCGGCACGCTCTTCTGTCCCGTCAGATAGTTGGTGATCGTCGATCGTTTATACAGATCGGCGACATACTGACGTGCGGCAAGAAACTCTTTCTTCTGACGAACACTTGTCTCCAGCGTCTCTTTGGCGTCGGCGAACGAAATCTCCTGCGGAGGAATGATCTCCTGGCAGTAGAGGATAACGAACGAGTTGCGGTCAACCTGAATCACCCCCGAAAGATCGCCCGGCTTAAGCGAGAACGCCTCCTCTTCCAAGGTCGGCATTCCGCCGTTTTTCACAATCGGCGCAATCCGGCCGCGCATCTGACGACTTCCCGGCTCGGCGGAATATTTCGCCGCCAAATCGCCGAAGACCTCTTCGAGCGGGCGGTTTTCTTTTGCGGGAAGCGTTCGAGCCTTCTGCCAGGCCTCCTGAGCCAGACGCTGATCCTGGACAAAGATTCCGAGGCACTGAACTTTTTCGCCGAAGTTGGCTTCGTAACTCTTCTGAATATCCTCGTCGGTAACCTTGACCAGCGGTTCCGAAAGTTTTCGAATCGCCACCTCGGGCCAGACAATGTTCGTCCGATAGACCTGTTCCGAGAAATGGGTCGCTTCAAGTTCGCGCTTCAGATACGCTTCAACGTTCGGTTTACCGTCTGGAAGGGGATAGGTCGTCTCGGCCGCTTTGATCCAGATTTCGGTATCGATATCCTGTTCGGTAATCGTCACATTCAGTTTCTTGAGCTCCTGTCGAAGAAGCGCGAAAAGAATCAGTCCCTCCAAGTCCTGTCGGGAATAGAGCTCAAGGCTCTTATCGACGACCGCTTCGAGCGAAATCGGCTGACCGCTGACCAACGCGGCGGTGTTCGGATACTTTTTCATCAGTTCCGGATCGCCCAAGACGTTGACCACATCGGCCTCTTTCCCCAGCTTTTCGAAAAGAGCGTTGGCGACCGTCTTGAGCTTTTCGTCGGCCGCGCGCGAACGGAGGAAGCCTTTAATCTCGTCAATTTTCTCTTGTGGCACGACCGAGTCGTATCGGTTTTCGCACTTAAAAATGATATACTCGTTTTCCGGTCCGTACGGACCGACGACATCGGAAATATCGCCGGGATTCATCGAGAAAAAGAGATCCTCAAGCTTGGAATCCGAGAATGTGTAGCGTCTGATCGGCTGCATGCGTCCCTTGTTCGATGCGGTCAGCATATCGGTCGACTCATTCTTGGCCACGTCGCCGAACGTATCGGGTGCGGCGGCGACCCGCGCGTGAATATCGTCTGCCTCTTCTTTGGTCTTAACCGTGATCTGTTGAATCACAACCGAAGGACCGTAATTTTTCAGATATTCCCGCTCAAGCTCTTCGTCGGAAACCTCAATTTCCGGAGCGACCAAAGCCTGAAGCGCCAATCGGGGCCAAATGACCTCGTCGGCGTACTGTTTCGGCGGCATCCCGTTCTGATCTTTAATCAGGTCGGTAAACTGTTCGACCGACAGATGGTTTGACTTGGCCAGACGCTCAATCTCGGCGTTGACCTCGTCGCGGGTAATCGTCACCTGACGTCTTTTGCACTCGGCCAACACCAGAGCACGGTTCTCAATTCGTTCCAGAACCTCGGCTCCGTGGACGCGGAGCGTCTCGGCTTCCAGATCGCCGGCTGTAATCTTCTCGCCGTTCACCTCGGCGGCCACTTCGGGAAGGAGCGACTTTTTCTGCTGATGAATCGGGTTCGAATCGGCCACGCGGGAAACGGCATTTTCCGTCGGTTTCCCTCCCTGAGCCTCAAGATGCGAAGTCGTGACTACCAGAGAGAATAAAAAAAGCGGCGTCGCCAGAAGAGACAAACGCCACAGAGAGCGACTTTGAAATTTCCGCATAATCCGTCCTTAGAATCGCGTTAAAGAAACAACCGCGCCATCCCCGTTGCGCGGCTCAGGTTCATACGAATTCGGCGCCCGATGAGGCAACCGACCGATGCGGATTGCGCGGACCGCCGCCCGCAACAACTCGCGGACGGTATCTTAGTCAATCGAGGAAAAGAAGACAAGTTCAATTATTCCTTTTGAGAAGTCTTTCGCCGGCCAGAAAAAGGATCAACACCCAAATATCCGCTCCCCACAAAACCAAAAGAAGTTTCGCCGCACAAAGAAAAACTCTCCCCGCCGCGAGATCTCCCGCACCGCCGAAAAGAAAGGATAAAACGAAGAGAAATAATCCGATAATAGGGATCGTAACCGCGGAAAGCCAAAAGACGAGAAGCAAGCGTTGAAAAAAACGGGAGAATTCCATTTTACCTGCGTCCCGATTATCCCTATAATGTTCCTTATGCCGAGTCCGAACAAAAACGTCATCCAACAACCGACCGGTAGACAACATGACGATTATACAAAAAATCCTAAATTTTCTCCATACCCCCCGTTTTATCTTTTGGGGAGTTCTCATTTTCTCGCTCCTTTCCGAAACGGCAGACGCGGTCTCCTCGCGCGTTACCATGAAGGACGGTCGTGTACTGACAGGGGAAATCGCTCCGATCGAAAGTGTTGCGGTCAATCCGAACAACCGAAAAACAAGCGGCGAGCAGACCGTTGAAAAGATCGTGGTCATTGACGACCAGCTTCGCCTTACCTACGTTCCGAAGAACCTCATTCTCGACATCGCCCAAGATGATCTGGGCGCATCGGCCGAAGTTTTTAAATTTCGCCAGCCGATCTTTCGCTCGAATTCTCAGGCCGCCGTTTCGCTTGGCGCTTATAAAACATCCGAGCCGTTCGATTCGTTCGGCCGCCGAACAATCTATTTTAACGGGACTCCGCTGATCCAGGGAATCACCGAAATCGCACCGGGTTATGTGCGCGCTCAGGGGATCAACATGGGAATCGACATGCGTTTTTCCCCCCATTCGTTCCGGCGCGACTTTCTGACCTCCATGATCCGCAAAACGATCGATCCCTCCTCCCTTTCCGACCGGCTTCGAATCTACCTCTTCTACACGCAGGCCGAACTCTTCGAAGAAGCCGCCGCCGAGCTGGAAGAGATCATCGGTGATTTCAAAGACGAACCGGAAAACACCGAGCAGCTGGACGCCGGACTCCGAATGATACGTCAGCTTTCCGCCACGCGCCTGGTCGATGAGCTGCGTCTGCGCCGCGACGCGGGACAGCACCGAAATGTCCGCGCCCTGATCGAAGCGTTTTCGAGTGAGAATATCTCCGCCGATCTGACGCAGTCGGTTCGGACGCTCGCCCGTGAATACTCCGAAGAGGACGAAAAGGAAAAACGAATTCTGGGCGAACTCCGCCGTTTGACCGAGTCGCTGACGAACGATGACCAAAAACGGGAAGCCTCGGCGATTCTCGATGAGATCGACCGGGAACTCAACCCGAACACCTCGAATCGTTTTGCGGAATTTCTTCTTTCCCTGACCGACGAAAGCCTCAACGATGAACAGCGCCTGGCGATCGGCATCTCGGGATGGCTCGTCGGAAACGCCGGAACTAACAATCGTTTGGAATTGGCTCTTTCGATGATTCGCCTTCGAAGCAAAATCAGAGCCTATCTCCTCGAATCCGCTGCGACGAAACGCGCTTCGATTCTCGAAGAGATTAAATCCGAAGAAGCTTCGACACCTCTGGATACCCCCGCGCGTGTTCTCCGGTATATGAAACCTCCTCTCGAAACCGAACCGATCGATCCGACGCTGAACGGTTTCTATCAGATTGAAGTTCCTTCGTTCGAAGAAGAAAAGACCTTCCAATATCTGGTCCAGCTCCCGCCCGAGTATGACCCGAATCGAAAATATCCGACGATCGTCACTCTCCACGGGGAACGAACAACCCCACAGATGCAAATCGACTGGTGGGCAGGCGCCTGGAAAGAAAAAAACGCCGATGACGGAACGATTCTGAAAGAACGCCTCGGCCAGGGAACGCGTTTCGGCTACATCATCATCGCGCCGCGCTGGGGGAACGAAGAAGATTCCTACCACGGTACAGGCGCCGAAACCGGGGCTGTCCTTTATGCGCTGCGCGACGCAATGCGCCGCTTTTCGATCGATACCGACCGCGTGTTTTTGAGCGGACATTCCGCCGGGGGAGATGCGGCATGGGATTTAGGACTTTCTCATCCCGATCTTTGGGCGGGAATTATTCCGATCTGCGGCAAAGCGACCCGCTATCCATTCTATCTGCGCAAAAATGCCCGATACATCCCGATTTACGCGGTCAACGGAGAGCTTGACGGCGGAAAGACCTCTCTCAGCAAAGGAGTTCTCGATCCCGGCATGAATCAAATTCACCCCTTCGATATGACATGCGTCGTCTTCCGAGGCCGCGGAAACGAATCGTTCGCGGACGAACTGATCCGCCTGTTCGAGTGGATGAAAACCCGATCCCGGAACTTCTTTCCGAAAGAACGGTTGACCGTCTATTCGATGCGGCCGTGGGACTACTACTTCTGGATGGCGGAACTGGGAGATTTCCCAGAAAAGACGATGGTTCTCCCCGTCAACTGGACCGTCGGAAAACTCCCGGCAAAGTATTCACCGGCCAAAACCGACATCCTTTCGGTAGCCGAGAACAAAATCAGAATCGTTTCGTCGGCTCAGGCCTGTTCTGTCTACCTCGCCCCCGAGATTGTGAACTTTGACCAGAGGATTGAGGTCACATTCAACGGGAAACGAATATCTCCGGTCAACGGCGAAATCACGCCGACTCTTGACATTCTCCTGGACGATGCGAGAACGCGTGCCGACCGACTCCATCCGTTTCGCGCAAGGCTCGATTACGAAAAGAAGTAGCTCTTTTCGCAATTTGACCTCGAGACATCGGAAAGTTCTATAAGATACATAAAATAAGCAAGGAAGACAATATTATCGCGAAAATTATCGATGTTGACACAGATGTTAAAATACCTATAATGAGGTTTATTGGCAAAGATAACGATAATATAGAGATTATTATTTTTCGATAAAACAGAAGGTTTATTGATCTTGAATATATTTCGGGAAATAAATAAAATAATCCCTATTGGGAGAATGTCCGATAAAGTATTTTAGGAAACTTTGCAAATAGGGAGAATTTATTTCGATCAATAAGATCTCTTTGATCTTCGGAAGATAACCACTTAACGAAACAACACGAAGGAAAGACGATGGCAGTTAAAACTGTATTCACGACCGGAGAAGCAGCGAAGATTTGTAAAGTCAGCCAACAGACAATTATTCGTTGCTTTGATTCCGGGCAGCTGAAGGGATTCAGGGTTCCTGGGAGTCGATTTCGGAGAATTCCGAGGGACCAGCTCTTCGCCTTCATGAAAAACAACGGTATTCCGACCGACGCGCTTGAAAGCGGAAAACGGAAGATCCTCGTCGTCGACGACGATCCCGATTTGGTCCGTATGATCGTCGACGTCCTCGAAAGCGACGGTCGTTTTGAAACGCGATCGGTCAACAACGGTTTCGACGCCGGGATGATGGTCAAGGAATACCGCCCCGACCTCATCATCCTCGATGTCATGCTTCAAGACATCAACGGAAAAGACGTCTGTATTCGCGTCCGTAACGACTCCTCCCTCGAAGACGTCAAGATCATCTGCATTTCGGGGATGGTCGAAGAAGACAAAATTCAAGAGCTCAAGGCCGCGGGAGCGAATGTGTTTCTCCACAAACCGTTCGATACCGACGTTCTCATCGAAAAGATGTGTGCACTTCTTGAAATCGAGTCATTTGCCTGACCGAGACCGAACGGTTCGGGCGTCACAATTCAGAACCAACGGCTAACCCAATGCCTGAACCGGACGACAAGCTGATGACTGCGCTGGCGGAATTTGCCGCCGGCGCCGGTCACGAAATCAATAACCCGCTGGCGATCATCAGCGGGCACGCTCAGGTTCTCCTCGAAAA
>CACXFR010000190.1 GCA_902766935.1 uncultured Planctomycetota bacterium
CGCGGCCTCGGGAAGCCGGCCGCCGATGACCGTTCCCTCTTCGAACGGCGCGTCCGGCGGCGTCTGATTTTCGGCGGGCGCTTCCTGCGGCGGGGCGTCGGCGCCGAACTCGAACCAGCGCGGGTCGATCATCAGGGCCTCGTCCGGCGCGGGCGGGGCGGTACTCCGCCGATCCGGCGCGGCGTTTGTGTAGCGGGCGCTGCCTCGCATCCAGATCTGTTCCGGCGGGGGGACGGTCGCGGCGTCTACGGCGGGGGGCGCCTCGCTCGGCGGCGCCGCGGCGGGTTCGGCCGGAGCGGCGGCGGTCTGCGCGGCGGGTTCGGCGCTTGTCGGAGAGAGGAACGGCTCGGCCGGCGGTTCGGCGCTCTGCTGAAGGGGCGTCGGCTCTTCGGCCTCCTGCTGCGCCAGAGCCTGACGGCGCATGTAGCGCATAATCATCAGCCGGTCGATCTCGGAGAGTTCGTCTTCCTGCGTCCCGCGCTCGGCCTGCTCGGCGCGCTCGGCGTCGGCGTCCCCGACGATCCCGATGAAACGGCCGCTGTAATCGTAGAGGGCGTTCGACGAGAAGCGGCTTTCGGGCCGGTTCGGAGTCGGTCCGAAATAGGAACCCTGCAGCGACGTGCCGAACCGCCCCTCGACCACCCGCGGGTTCAGAATTCCCGACGCCGAGGGGACGAGGTTCCCTTCCGGCCCGACGACCGAGTCGACCGTGGTCGTCTGCGCCGAAAGGGAGAGGGAGAGGGAGAAGGCAAGCGCCGCCGCGGCCGACGCGCGAAAAAGAGAATGGTTTTTCATCGTTTCACTCTTCCTGAATGATGCCGAACCTTTCGTGAAATTTTATGCCGCCCGCCGGAAAAGCCGGTCAGAGCCAGTCGCCCAGTTCGACGTCCTGAAACTTCTGGACGAAGACGACTTCCCCCGACGTTTCGGAGAGGAGTTCTTTCTCCCAGAGACGGTACCCGCCCGCTGCGGGGGAAGCCTCGCCGTCGACCGGAACCAGCCCGGCGGGGAGCGCGAAGCGGAGAATCGTCGGATGGCCCGCCACGACGCGCGCCCTTCCCGTGAGGAGCCCCTTTTCGCCGTCCCACGTCAGGTCGGTAAGATCGACCGCCCCCTGGGCGATATGGCGGCTGCTCGAGAGAAAGACCGGACGACGCGGATCGGCCTCGGCGATACACAGAAGACGCACCGCGCGCGCGGGAACTTCCATGGAAAACGCCCCGCTCGCCGCGCCGAAAAATTTTCCCGTCCAGAACTCGTATAAGACGTAGTCCCGCTCAGGATCGAGACCGAGTTCGTCGAACGAAAACGGGATCTCTTCCGCTTCGTCCCCCCAGTTGAAGAGGGCGGCGGCGTTCCACGCGCCGAAGGGCCGCGCCACGCGCAGGTTCCAGATCGGCAGCTGTTCGAAGAAGGGGTAGAGGTTCATCGGATGGACGTCGGCGGGCGGGAGGGTCTGCTGCACAAGCGCGATCTTTTCGGGGGAGAGCCGCGCCAGGCGGTCGCCGTTGAACGTCACCTGACCCGGGAGGGAGACGACCGTCGCCGAGACGCGCGCCTGTTCCGTCTCAAGGTCGCCGACCAGGAGGGTGTCGGGGTCGGTGAAGAACGCGATGTTGTTCACAAAGATCTGGTTCAGCGTCCGGCCTCCCTGATTGAGGACGTTCTCCCATTTGACCGGCTGATTGCAGTCGACGATATCGGCGCCGATCCGCGCGGCGTCGGCGTAGGCGGCCTCCGGACCGGTATAATGCCCCTGACAGGCCAGAAAGACGCTCTTCGGGCCGATCCCCTCGCGGATCGCCGTGACGGTCTGTTCGAACGGATTCGGGCAGTACGGATCGCGCATCCGGGCGCGGATATCCGGCTTTTCGTAGAGGTGCGCCATGTATCCCGGACCGCCCCCCGACATTCCGTCGACTTTAAAGAACTCGTATCCCCACTCTCTGGCGGCGACTTCGTGGATCCGGCGGATATTCTCGACCGCCTCGGGGACGGTCGGGTCGATGGTGTAGCGTCCCGCCCAGGTGTCGACCGGCCTGCCGTCCTCGTGGTGGAGGAACCAGTCTTTGTGCGCGTTGTAGAACGCCTCGTCGCCGGTTCCGTAGGGAACGGTCCAGAGTCCTGGACGAAAGCCGAGCGCGCGGATGTCGTCGGCGAGCTTTTTCATCCCTTCGGGGAACTGCCGGGCGTTCGGTTCCAGGTCGAGGTTGTAAAACTGGCTGACCGGGAGGGAGTCCGAGTTCGCCTGCCACGACTCGATCGACCAGAACTCCATCCCGAACGGCTGGAAGTATTCTTTCCCCAGCCGCGCTTCGGCCAGGTTGTCTTCGGCGGTCGCCTTGTCGAAGTAGACGTTCCACGACATCCACCCGGTCGGCGGGATGGGACACCGTTTTCGGTCGATCGGCTTGTAGTACGGGATGTAGCGCGACTTGTAATAGTCGGGCTCGATATTGATCGAAAGGGACGCCTCTTCGCTCTTGGCGATGTCGCAGACGGCGTGAAGGCGGTAGACGCCCCCTCCCTGATCGGTCAGGCGCCTTTCCGTTCCCCCCAGAACCTGGAGCGCCAGGTCTTCTTCCCGCGCGAAGAGCGTGTCGCAGAGGGCCGAGTCGGCCGTTCCGCTCCCGAGCGAAAGGACGCGCCCGCCCGGCGTCGGAACGGTCTGACAGGCGAAACTGTCGCGGCGGAAGTCGATCTCGCCGTCGAAGGTGAGTTTCCCCTCGTAGAACTGCCGGGTACGGTGATGAACGAGAAACGAGAGACGCCCGCCGTTTTGCTGAAAGGTGATGTATCCCTGCGCCGCGCCCCACGGGTCGATCAGCGCCAGACGGTCGCGGACGCCGTCCCGCGCCGGGGCGACCTGCCAGAGGCCGTTTTCGTTCTCGAACGTCAGCGTCCCTTTCACGACGACGTGGTGCTGCGTGTTGTTGATCGTCAGAAGAGAGGCGGCCTCGTCGTAGGCGACCATCCAGGGTCCGAGAATAAAGGTTAGGAGAGTGATCACGGGTGCCATTGTCTGACCTCAGTCGATTTCCATGGAAAGCGGGTTCGGGGCGAAGTAAG
>CACXFR010000191.1 GCA_902766935.1 uncultured Planctomycetota bacterium
ATAAGGGATCATAGACAAACATCGGCGCAACGATTTTGCCGTCTGTGAAAAAAGTCCCGCCGAAAGTGTTTCCGCTTGGGTGATACGAATCACGGAAATATTTTCCGCAATGCTTGCAGGTTTTGATTTCGGTAACGGGGGGCATCATGTTATGGTTCCTTTCAAATTGGTTTATCCGGCCGGAAGGAGCGCAATCCGGTCTTCGGTATAATGCGCAGAACGGTTATATCATAAAATCACATAATATGCCAGATTATGTTATTTATAAAAAACAACGTCACAAAACACAGGTTTCGCCGCCCATTTTTGGAAAAGTGTAAAAAAACGGCTCGTTTTATCAAGAAAAATGCATGGAAAAGTGCTCAAAACCGCTGAAATTCTTCATGAAAAGTGCCGTCCCTGCCGTGTTCGGGCAGAGAGACCCTCCGCCTCGAAAAGAAAAGCCGACCAGAAAAGCGTAACGGACTTCTCCGGCCTTGGAATTCGAAATAAAATGCCGCGGACGGTATCTCGGCGTAAAAACCGGGGCTTTCCCGACGAAGGGGAAAGCCCCGGTTCGACTTTCGGCGGGGAGAGCTCCTCTACATCTTTTCGACGGTGCCGATCCCCAGAAGGGAAAGACCCAGGCGGATCGTCTCGGCGGTTCGGTCGCAGAGAAGGAGCCGGCTCCGGCGGACCGCTTCGTCTTCGGCTTTGAGAACCGGGCACTTTTCGAAGAAGGCGCTGTAGCGCCCGGCCAGATCGAAAAGGTACGCGGTGAGCATGTTCGGCCGGTAGTCTTTCAGAACCGAATGAACCGCGTCGGAGAATTTCAGCAGTTCGATCGCCAGGGCGCGTTCCGCCGGCTCGGTCAGTTTCAGCGGGGTGCCGCCGCCCTGCGCGGTTTCGAGCGCGCCGCGGCGGAGCTTTTCCGGATCGACCTTCCCTTTGGCGAAGATCGAACGGATTCGGGCGAACGCGTATTGCATATAGGTCGCGGTGTTCCCGTTCATCGCCAGCATCTTGTCGAAGCTGAAGACGTAGTCGCTGTCGCGGTTCTGCGAGAGGTCGGCGTAGACCAGCGCGCCGATCCCGATCACCCGCGCGGTTTCGAGCCGTTCGGCCTCGGAAAGGGCGCCGTCTTTGTCGTTGGCGGTTACGACTTCCAGCGCGCGGCGTTCGGCTTCGTCGAGAAGGGATTCCAGACCGACCGTCTCGCCGCTGCGGGTTTTGAACGGTTTGCCGTCGTCGCCCAGGACGGTTCCGAACTTCACGTGGACCAGTTCGGTCTTTTCGTCGACGATCCCCAGCTGGCGCACCGCCTTAAAGAGCTGTTTAAAGTGGAGCGACTGACGGAAATCGACGACGTAGAGGACCGCGTCGGGGCGGAACGTTTCGACGCGGTATTCGAGGGTCGCCAGGTCGGTCGTGGCGTAGAGGAACGCGCCGTCCTTCTTTTGGATCAGCATCGGAACCTCTTCCCCCTCCAGGAAGATGCAGAGCGCGCCCTGGCTTTCCCGCGCCTGTCCGCTGCTGCGGAGCTTTTCGGTAAGCGGGCCAAGCCGGTCGTTGTAGAAGCTCTCGCCGAGTGTGTGGTCGAAGCCGACTCCCAGGCGTTTGTAGACGCGGTCGATCTCGGTTCGGCAGTTTGGCAGGAACGATTCCCAGAGCCGGAGATTCTCGGCGTCGCCGTGATGGAGTTTCGAGGTCTCGCCGAGGACTTCGGTCATGACCGCCGGGTCGGCGTCGGCCTTCTGCCGGACGAGGCGGTAGAGGCGCGCGAGCTCTTCGACCGGATTCTTTTCGTAGGCGTCTTTGTCGAGAAAATGCCGCCAGCCGTAGATGATCATCCCGAACTGGGTTCCCCAGTCGCCGATGTGGTTGTCCGAAACGACGTTGTGCCCGGCGAAACGGAGAATTTTGTCGAGCGCGTTGCCGATCATCGTCGAACGGATATGGCCGACGTGCATCGGTTTTGCGACGTTCGGCGCGCTGTAGTCGAGGACGTAGGTACGCGGCGTTTCGACTTTCGCGACGCCGAGCCGCTCGTCGGCGAGCGTGTCGAGGAGAGCTTTTTCGAGCGTTTCGGTCTTAAAGCGGAGATTGATGAACCCCGGCCCGGCGATTTCGGGCGGGTCGAGGATGTCGTCCCAGCGGAGCTTTTCGACGATCAGCGCGGCGGTCTCGCGCGGATTCTTCCCGATTTTTTTGGCCAGCGGCATCGCCATATTCGCCTGGTAGTCGCCGAATTTCGGGTTCTGGCTGACGCGGATCTGCTCCAGATATTCGGCGGGATTTTCGGCGATCCCTTCCAGAGCTTCGGCAAATCGGGATTTTAAAAGGTCGAGTGGGTTCATTGAATCGTTTTCTTTCTAAGGGGGGAACCGGTTACCGCAGGGGCGGCTGACTCATCAGGTAGAGGAACGCCTCCTGAACGCGGACGTTCTGCGCGGGGGTGACTTCGACGATATACTGATGGTTCCCCTCGGGCTTCTCTTCGAAGAGGGTGACGTCGTCGCCGTTGACCCGCGCTTTTCCTTTCGGCGAAAGGGTGAAGTACCCCTCGTCGGGGCGGATCGCCAGAAGAACACTGGTGACGTCGAAGGTCGGCTGGCCGCCGTCCCACCCCTCGCGGTACAGGGTGAACGTGTGCATCATCGGATGGTCGGAATCGGCGCCGAACGCGG
>CACXFR010000192.1 GCA_902766935.1 uncultured Planctomycetota bacterium
GCCCGACTCGTTGGCGGAATTCCCGGAAACCGTCGAACGCGTCACGGTCAGGCTCCCGACGGCGTAAATCCCCCCGCCCGAGAGATAAGCGTCGTTCCCGTAAACCGCGCAGTTCGTCACGGTCAGGCTCCCGGAGGAATAGATCCCTCCGCCGTAATTCGCGTCGCTGCCGAAAACGGCCGAATCGGCGATCAGAAGCGTTCCGGCGTTGTATATCCCGCCGCCGAAATCGTCGCCGGTTCCCCTCGTAATCGTCAGACCGATCAGCTCGGCGGGATTCGACTCGGTTCCGCCGACGATGTGAAAGACGCTGCTTTTCCCTCTCCCGTCGATCGTGATCCCGCCGATATCCGAGGCGTCGATCGTGATCCCCGCGGTCACTTCAAGCGGCGAGCCGCCCAGCGCGATCACCCCGCCCGCCAGCGAGGGGTCGAAACGGATCGTGTCCCCCGCCGACGCCCGCTCGACCGCTTCCCGGAGCGAAACGACCGAGTCGGCTTCGCTCCGTTCGGCCGGATCGGCGAGGGTGTTGACCACCCACGCCGCCGACCCGGTCGGCCCGGCGGGTTCCCGCTGCCGTTCGATTCCCCCCGCCGCCACGGCGAGAAGAACGCGGTCTTCGAGATGTTCAAGACGAAGCCGACGAGGCTTAAATGACGTGTTCATATCGTCTCCCCGGTAAAAGATCAAATCGCTTTCGCACGTTTCGCCGAAACCGCCCCGCGCCGGAGTCCGAAAGGAATCCGGCGGCGGGCCGTCGGAACGGCCTCCGATAAAAAACTCCGTACCCTGATTTTATACTGTTCCACCCCGTTTTGTCAATGAAAACGCCCCATTATTTCCCCGTCGAACGGAATCCGAAAACCGAAACGGAAAGATCCCAGACCCTCCACCCTCCAGCGGGCAGGGAGCCGCAGGCGACCGCTCCCGCCCTCCCGCTCCCCCGCTCCCGCTCCCCCGCTCTCCCACTCCGCCCCTCCCGCGGTCAAAAATCCCGTTGCCGAAAATCCCGAAAAAGACTATCATTTCCCTTTGAAAAACCGCCCGAACAGGGGCCTTTCCCCTCTCGACCGAAACGTGACGATTTCCGTTTTCAAAGCCCGCTCCGAGCAGGATCACGCCCGGGGAACGCGCGCCGCGCGTTTCCTTGCCGCGGCGCTTTGTCTCTTTCTGCTTCTGGCGGCGGGCTGTACGTCGAAGGTCGTCACTCTGACCGAGGTCAGGAACCCGCCGCAGCTCCGTCCGCAAAACGTCGACGCGTTCGGCCGACTCGAGCTCTCCCCGGCGTCGAAACTTTCGATCCGCGGCCTGCGTCTCGACGAGGAGTCGATCTCGAACCTCGAAAAGCTCTCGGCGATTCAGGAAGAGGCGAACGCGCGCCCCGACTTAAATCTCCTGGCGGCCTTCTGCGAGCTCGGCTACTACGAGGCGTCGCGCCTCGAAAAGTCCGATCCCGGCTACGCCGGCGAACTCCACATCGCGATCATTCTCAACAGCTGGCGCTACCTTTTCGACCCGATCTTCGAGTCGGAGCGGAACCCCGTTTCCGAGGAGTATCGGCAAACCCTCTCCTACTGCAATATGTCGATGGAACGCCTTCTGCGCCGGCTGTTCAAAAACCGCCGCGAGAACGGCGGGGAGACCCCCGCGCCGGGGGACGACTGGACCGCCGCGATCAACGGCCGCTACTGGCGGATCGCCTGCGGTCTGGGGAGCACCCCGTGGCGGGAGGACGAGATCGGCCGGGTCCGGTTCGTCACCGACTACAAGGTCAAGGGTCTTTCGGCGTACCACGCCCGCGAGGGGCTCGGCGTTCCGGTCATCGTCACGCGCCGCCGCTGCGGCCGTCCCGAAGAGGACCTCTTCGCGGCCGATTTCTCGTTCCCGATGACCCTTCTGCTCCGTCCTTCCGGCCGCGGAAGCTGGCTTTCCGACAAGAGCGCCCCCGCCGAGCCGCAGGTGCGTCTGGAGTTCCTCGACCCGCTCGTTCAGTCGACCGTCGCCGTCGGCGGGACGCGCCTGCCCCTGGCCGCCGACCTGACGACCCCCATTTCGTACAACTACATCGATCCGTATTTCAAAAAGATGGAGACCGCCGGTCTGACGAATCCCGAAACCTTCTTCGGCCCGATGAAGGGGGAAGACGGCGAACGCGAGCTGGCGGGCTTCTTCCTGACCACCCCCTACGATCCCGAAAAGATCCCGATCATCCTGGTTCACGGCCTCTGGTCGACCTCGATGACCTGGCTCCCCTTCCTGACCGCGCTCGCCTCCGACCCCGAGGTTCACGAGCGGTATCAGTTCTGGCTCTGGTGCTATCCGACCGGCTACCCCTGGTGGGTCTCGGCGTCGCGTCTGCGCGCCGACCTGCGCGCCATCTACGCGCGGTTCGACCCGGACGACACGAACCCGTATCTCAGGGAATCGGTCATCGTCGGCTACAGCATGGGCGGTCTCGTCGCGAGTCTCCAGGTCCTGGAAAGCGGCGACGAGGTCTGGAAACTCGTCAGCGGCGTCCCGTTCGACCAAAGCGGCCTGAAAGACAAGGAATCGCTCCGTCCGGTCTTCTTCTTCCATCCCGAGCCCCATCTGAGGCGGATCGTCACGATCGCCACCCCCTACCGCGGGAGCGACTCGGTCAACGACTTCGTGAAATGGTTCGCCGACAGGGTGATCGTCACGCCCGACGACCTTCACCTCATGTCCGAGTGGCTCAACGGCGCGCTGGGGGGGAGCGACCGGAACTCGATCCTGAACACCAAAAACAGCGTCGAGTCCCTTTCCCCCGCCTCACCCTTCTTCGAGGCGATGGCGCGCATGCGCCGGCCCGACGGCGTGGCGTTTAACAACATCATCGGCGTGACCGAAACGGGTCTTCTGATCAAAAAAGCCGAGGGCGACAAGATCGTCGCCTACGAGAGTTCGCACCGCGCCGACGCCGAAAGCGAGCTGACGGTCGACGCGTTCCACACGGACATTCACACAAGCCCCGCCGCCGCGCGCGAAGTCCGGCGGATTCTCCGCGAGCATTATGAAATCGCGCGTTCGCGCGGGCTTCCCCCCGCGCGGGACGCCGACGGGGCGCTCCGCCTTTCGGCCAGATAGCGCCCCGTCTCTTTTTCCGCGGCTTCCTTTTCGCGGCGCGCGTTTACCGGAACGTATTCCCGGTAAAGTAGACGTAGATCGCAAGAATGCAGGCGACCAGTCCGAGCGAGGCGATCACGTCCCACTTGTTCCACCCCGCGCGGAGCTCCGCCTTATGCTCTTCGGTCCGGGCCGACCAGGTCAGGTTCTCGATCTTTTCCCTGGGCGGTTTCGGGGTCAGCAGGCTCACGGCGACGATCGCCGCCGCCGAGGCGACGGTCAGCCAGATCGCCATAAAGGTGAAGCTCGTTCCGGTGAACCAGGCGAGGAAAGGATTGGCGGCGATCGCGTCGGCGGCGGGCCCGCTGCCGCGGCTGATGATCTCGCCGACAAGGCGCGCCGCGCCCAGCACGCCGCCGGTGATCAGTCCCGCGATGCACCCGTAGGCGTTGACCCGTTTGCAGAAGATCCCCAGGAAGAAGACCGCGGCGATCGGCGGTCCGATATACGACTGCACCGCCTGGAGGTAGTCGTACAGCGAGCCTTTCATCAGGATCATCACGACCGGGATCCAGAGGAGCCCCAGCAGAACGATGAACGCGGTCGCCAGGCGTCCGACCCAGACCAGGTGCTTTTCGCTCGCTTCGGGCACGATCTTCTTATAGATGTCGATCGTAAAGAGGGTCGAGCACGAGTTGAAGACCGAGGCGAGCGAACTCATCAGCGCGGCGAGGAGCCCGCCGACCACGATCCCTTTCAGGCCGATCGGCAGGACGTGTTTCACCAGAAGCGGGAACGCCTGATTCGCGCCGCCGTCGGTCAGGACGGGAAAGAGCCGCGTGTCCCCCTGCGCGGCGATCCCGTAGGCGATCATTCCCGGCACGATAAAGAGAAAGACGGGGAACATTTTCAGATACGCGCCGAAGATTGTCCCGCGCCGCGCCTGCGTCTGATTCCGGGCGGTGAGGGTCCGCTGCACGATATACTGATCGGTACACCAGTACCACAGCCCGATGATCGGCGCGCCGAACAGGAGCCCGAACCACGGGTACGACGGATGGCTGTTCGGCTTCCAGAGGTTGAAGAAGTCGAGTTTCTCCCTGGTCAGGAAGAGCCGCCATTTGCGCGGCTTTTCCGGCGCGGCTTCCGCCTCGGCCTCGGCCGGTTCGCCGTTCTCTTCCGGCCCGACTTTCACGACGAGCGAGTTTTCCCCCCGTTCCGTTTCGAGATCGACCTCCTCTTCGCTTTCCGGCGCGACGTCGACCGTCACCGCCCCGTCGTCTTCGGCGACGTCGATATCGAGAACCGGTTCCGTTCCCGGTTCGAGATCGACTTCCAGGATCTGCCGCGCGTCCCGGAACTCTTCGGGCAGTTCGCCGGCGCCGTCCGCGCCGTCCTCCTCCGGCGCGTTCTCCTTCGGCGTTCCCATAACGCGCGCCGTCGACTCCGCCAGTTCGACTTCGCTCGAGACGGCCACCATCCGCGACGTATCCTGACAGACCTCGCGCAGCTTCTGCCAGCCTCCCGCCTGATGCAGGCCGATCAGGAGGACGCATCCCGCGCCGACCAGCAGGACGACCGTCTGGATCGCCTCGGTATAGAGAACGGCGCGCATCCCCCCGGCGATCGTATAGAGCCCGGTCAGCACGACCATAAAGCAGGCGCCGAACCAGAAATTGTCGAGCCCGCCGATGATCGGGTCGGGAAAGAGCGCCTTAAAGACGATCCCGCCGGCGAAGAGGGTCACCGAGATTTTCGTAAGGACATACGAAATGAGCGAAAAGATCGAAAGGAACCAGCGCGCGGCGGCGCAGTACCGCCGTTCGAGGAACTCGGGCATCGTAAAGACCCCGCTCGCCGTATAGAACGGCACCATCAGCCAGCCGAGAACCAGAAGGCACCAGGCGTGGAGTTCGTAGTGCGCCATCGCCATCCCGTCCCGCGCTCCCGTTCCGGCGAGCCCGACCAGGTGTTCCGAGCCGATATTCGAGGCGAAGAGCGACGCGCCGATCACGAACCAGCCGGCGTTCTTCCCCGCCAGAAAATAGTCGCGCGACGACTTGTTCTTCTGCAGAACGACCCACCACGCCACGCCGAGCAGAACCGCGAAATAGGCGGCCAGCGCCGCCCAATCCCAAACACCGAGCCCCTGAAGCATCATTTCTCCTTATAACCAAGTTAAAAACCGGCCGTCCGAAAACGGCACTTTCAGTCTAACCGAAACGCGCTCCCGGGGCAAGAGTCCGCCCGCCGACTTGCGCGCGGCAAAAATTCCCCTAGAATAAAAGGGAACGGGCGCGGGCGCGCCGCCCGCGACGCAAAGGGAGAAAAGATGAAAACAGCCCACCTGGAAATCAAATCGTTCGTCAACTCCGATTTCGGCGAGAATCTCTACGTCGTCCGTCTTCAAAGCGGTTCCGACTGCGTGATCGTCGATCCCGGCATGGAGCCGGAAAAGGCGATCGATTACATCGAAGCCGAAAAACTCACCCCCCGCGCGGTCCTGATCACCCACGGGCACTACGACCACATCGGCGGCCTGAACCGC
>CACXFR010000193.1 GCA_902766935.1 uncultured Planctomycetota bacterium
GCCGGCCGATCTGAGAGGTCACGTCGTTGTAGGGAGGGTTTCCGACGACGCAGAGCTTTTCATCTCCCAGACGGAACATGGCGCGGCCGATTCCCGAAAGGGCGCTCTTGTTGAATATCTCGGCGAACGGGAAGTTTTCTTTGGCGACGCGCGCGGCGACCGGGTCGATGTCGTTACCGACGTATCGGTTTTTCGGAAAGCGGCGGCGGAGCCGGAAGAACGCGCCGTAGCCGCACGACGTGTCGACGACGGTGTAGGAGGCGTCGAACCGTTCCCTTTTCAGCCAACCCGCGGCGATTTCGACGAAGCGCGCGGGAGTGTAGAAACTCCCGCCGTTTACGATCTGATTCTTTCCGAGATGTTCGACCCGGTTGACCATGCCCGGTTTTCCTTTGCGGTTCTTTTCGGCGCCCCGCGCGCCTCACACGATTTTAATCGTTCCCGCCCGGGAGTACAAGGGTAAGGATCCGGATTAAACGGAAAGGCCTCAGGCGTCCTCTTTTTTCTCGTTCGCGAAACGGGCAAATTCCGCCTCCCAGCGCAGGCTGACCGTTCCGGTCGAACCGCGGCGCTGTTTGGCGACGATAACTTCGGCTTTCCCTTTCAGGTTCCGATCGCGCGTCTCCTTGTCGCCGAGATAAACCTCTTCGCGGTGGACGAACAGGACGACGTCGGCATACGGCTCGACCGACCCCAACTTGTGCGGGTCGCTCGGACGGAGGGATTGCTCTTCCGCCCGTTCGTCCCGGCGGTCGATCTGCGCCAGACAGAGAACCGGCACGTCGAGTTCCCGCGTCAGTTCTTTCAGACCGCGCGCCGTTTCGGCGATCTGTTCCCGGTGCGGTTCGAGGAGGTTGTCCGGCTCGACGAGCGCCAGATAGTCGACGACGATCAGGGCCAGCCCGTTTTGCTGTTTAATCCGGCGCGCCGCCGCCGCGATCTGCGAAACGGTGGGCGCCGACGTATCGTCGATGAAAAGCAGCGAGTTGTTCAGCTCGTCACGCGTGTCGGCGAGCCGATGCCGATCGTCGTCATCGAGGAAGTTCGAGGCGAAGTCTCTCTTTCGAACCCGCGCACGGGAACAGAGGAGACGCACCGCCAGCTCCGTTTGCCCCATTTCGAGGCTGAAAAAGAGGACCGGCCGCTTCGTCTCGATCGAGACGTCCTCGGCGATATTCGCCGCAAGCGCCGTCTTGCCCATAGACGGCCGCGACGCCAGAACGATCAGTTCCGAGGGGTGAAGCCCGCCGAGCATTTCGTCGATCTTGACGAACCCGGTCGGCAGACCGCTGATGTGGTCCGTCCTATTGCCGGTCTCAGGCGTTCGATTGTTCGTGGACATCCGTTTGTTCCTTTCTTCGATGACAATTGGTCCAAAAGGGCGGTCCGGACGGAAGTAGAGTCTCCTTCTTCCCGCCGCACGCCGAATAATATATCAGAAAACCCGTAATTGTCAAATAAATAACAAAATGTTTCAAAAGAGATTGCTTTTATGATCGAATGAACGGAGACGGGACCCGAGGCTCAGTCGAGATGACGCCACAAGAGGAAAAGAGCGATTCCCGCCAGGACTGCGGCGACGATGAGGGCGCCGCAGACGATTTTAATCGTTCCCGCCCGGGAGTACAAGGGCGGCGGAGGCCGCGCGAAAAAAAAGGGCCGGCGCCCGTTTCGGCGCCGGCCGCAGATCGGATTGCGGAGGGCGGTTCCCCTAAAAGCAGCGGTTCCAGAGAACGATCCCGGCCGCGCCGATCACCAACAGCGTGATCAGCGTCCCTTTCCATACCTTGTTCAGGCCGTTCCATTTCCGAACGGGGGGAAGATCGGCGAACGCCCGGCGCGCGGCCTCGACCCGGCATCGGAACCGGCGTCTGAGTTTCGCCCAGACCGCGTATCCGGCGATCGCGACGACCAGCGGCTTCACGACCCAACGAACCAACGGACGCGTCAGGGGGCGGATGACGTAATTGAGGAAAATGGGAATGACTCCGGGAATCGCGCCGAACGCGATGACGACCAAGTGCCAGAACCAATGGAAGAAGAGAGGCAGAAAACCCCAGACCGCCCCCCCGAAGACCGCGAGCCAGTGGCCGATCCACTGAAACGACATCACCAGCAGATGGGGAACCGCCGCCAGCCAGCCTATCAGAATGTGCCCGATCGATACCAGCACGCTCAAAAGCGTCTGAAGGACCGAAAGGAGAGGGACCAGGATACTGTGGAACATGGTTATCGGCAGCGCCGCGAAGGTCGGCATGATCATTCCTTTCCGTTGTCGGTTATCGGTATTCTTGAGGGAGCCGCAAGAGCCTAAAAGGGCGGGGAGCCGGCGTTCACCGCTTGCCATGCGGTAAAAGGAGAAGGGAAAACCCGCAGGAGGAAATCGTGTGGTGAACGCGCGCGGCTCCCTTACCGCCTGATACGGGAATTCTAACCGATTTTCCCGAAATTTGATGAAAAAACAGACGTGGTTTGGCAGTTTTTTGGAAAAACAATTAAAAAACCGCCCGAACCGGCTGAAAATACCGGTTCGGGCGGCGGACAACCCTTTACGAAAGGAGAAAAAGGGCGTTTACTTCCGCTTCAGCATGACGCGGCTGTCGGCGACCGAGCAGCCTTTCCCCTCGTCGTGAACGATGAGCGGGTTGATGTCGCATTCGGCGATTTCCGGATGGTTGCAGACCATCGCCGACAGACGCAGAAGGGTGTCTTCCAGCGCCGCCACGTCCTTTTTCGGCGCGCCGCGGAATCCGTCGAGGATTTTGAACGCTTTGATCTCGCGGATCATATTTTCGGCGCTCGCCTTCCACATCGGGGCGAGACGGAACGCGACGTCCTTGAACAGCTCGACGTAGGTTCCGCCGTAACCGAACATCATGAGCGGACCGAATTTGTCGTCCCGATTGCAGCCCAGAATGACCTCGATCCCCTTCTCGGCCATCTGCTCGATCAGGATCCCGTCGATCTTGGCGCC
>CACXFR010000194.1 GCA_902766935.1 uncultured Planctomycetota bacterium
GAAGCCGTCTTGTGGTCGATTCCGAACATGCTGATCTTCACCGCGAACTCTCCTCTTCGGGAACCGCCGGCGCGCCGGCGGCAGGTTCGTCTTCCTGGGTGAAGAGCCAATGCGCTTTTGAAGCGAACGATCCGTAACCCAGAATAACGATCAGAATCACGAAACCGACGACGCAGAGACCTGCGGTTCGGCCGTCGTTTCGGCTCGGGTCGGACTTCGAAATCCACAGAAGGGAAAGCGCCATCAGGAGGAAAAGAAGTATTCCTCCCCAGACCATCAGATCCCCCTGGGGCGAAACGCCGTCGGAGACCGCCGCCCGGCGCATCACCAGGCCGAAAAAGATTCCCAGACCCAGGAAAAAGAGGGAAAGACGCGCCGCGACGCGGTTTGACTTTCGGAGCCATTCGAGGCTGGGAAGCGGAATTCCTCTCAGAAATCCCTTGCGGCTCCTGATCTTGGCGCGCTGTAAAAAGAACATGACGCCGGTGATAAAGCCGTAAAGAAGAAAAACTGTGGCGGTCAGGAGGGAAAGACCGTGAAGCTCGCCGAAAAGACGACTCGCCTCGCGGAACCGCGTTTCCGACAGGGCCGAACCGGCGAAGATCGCGACGAAGACGGCCGGGAGAAGAAACGCGCCGAACGGCGTTTTCGGGTAGGCGAAAAACAGAACGGTTTCCAGAAGAACAAGACCCCACGCCAAAACGTAAAACCACTGGCCCGCGCCGGTTGCGGCCTGAGCCGCGGTTCCCATTGGAAGGTTGAAAATGAGAATTGTGTGGGCGGCGAGTCCGAGTAGGAGACCGCCCAGCGCGGCCGCGCGCAATATGCGCCCGTCGTGCCTGATTCGGGAGAGTTCGGCGAGGAACGCCGCCGCGTAGAAAACGAGAAAGAGACGCGGCAGAGAACCGCAGAACGCGCTGCAGGGGCAGAAACCGGGACTGAACTCAAAGATGTTCTGGGTCATCGGGTTGGCCTTCCGTTGGGTCGTTCTCTTTTGGGGTCGGTTGCGTACGATTCGTCGGCCGAGACGGCTAACGGTCGCTGATATCTTCAAGTTTTCCGCCGAAGAGCGCTTCGATTTCTTTAACCGTCGGATTTTGAATCTTTTTGCGTATTTCTTCGCGCTTGGCGGCGTGGGAGACCGGCGCGGGACGGGGGCGGGCGGGGACAGACGCGGTTTTTTCTTCGGTTCGGAACACCTCGATCGGAATCTCCGCGTCGGAAACGAATTCGGCGAATCCTGTAGCGATCGTCTTGCTCCCTTTTCGGCAGATATCGGCGGACTGATCGGTCGCCTTATCGGGAGGAAAGCCGATCCGAAGTTTTTCGCCGGTCCATTCGACGCGGGTTGCCGCGGCGGCCGCGGACGAAAGGGAAACGCCGAATCGGTCGATGACCCTGCGCCAGGTTTTCATCAGGGCGTCGCCGGAGAGCGCCGCGAGCGACGTTCGGGGGGCGGGCGGGGGATCGACGGCGGAACGGTTCGTTTCGTGGGCGACCTCCGCCGAAACGGAAAGGGAATCGGAGGGACGGCCTGACGGCGCCTGTTGTGGCGCCGCGGCGGGACGCTTCGGCGCCGAATGCGGGGCGGCGCTCTGAGCGTCGTTCAGGTCAGGGCTTTTTTTTTGAGGAGAGGGAAGGGGAGCGGAAACCGTCGGAGAGGGAATCTGCCCGCTTCGGAGCTGGTCGATCAGGCGAACCGCGTCGGTCAGGCGGCCGAGTCCGCAGAGACGCACCAGCGTCATTTCGGTGAGAATCTGCCCCTGGGTGCTGTAACGCATCCGCGAGATCGTCTGCGAGATGACCTGCATAGAGGCCAAAATCCGCTCGGTTCCGAAAGCGTCGGCAAGCTCTTTGAGTTCGTCGAATCTGCTTGGCCCGGAATAAATGAGCGCCTCTTTGGCGCAGCCGCACGAGACGACGAGCATGTCACGGAAGGTGCCGATCATCTGTTCGAGAAGAACACCGAAATCGACCCCCTCGGCGGAAGCTTTTGCCAGGACGGGGAAGAGCGTTCCGGGCTCGTCGTTTTTGATGGCGGCGACCAGGTCGAAGACTTTCTGGTCGTCGATGGTGCCGAGCATACGGTTGACGTCGGCGACGGTGATGCGTTCCGAGGCGAACGAAAGGAGCTGTTCCAGAAGGGACTGCGCGTCGCGCATCGAGCCGTTGGCGCGGCGGGCCAATGCGTCGCAGACCCCGTCTTCCACCGCGACACCTTCGTTTTTCGCGATGTAGTTCAGGTTTTCCGCGATCATTCGGACGTCGATCCCGGCGAAGTCGAACCGCTGACACCGGGAAAGGATCGTGATCGGCAGCTTGTTCGGTTCGGTGGTGCAGAAGATGAACTTGACATGCTCGGGGGGTTCTTCGAGGATTTTCAGAAGCGCGTTGAACGCTTCCCGCGTGAGCATGTGGACTTCGTCGATAATGTAGATCTTGTAGCGGGCCCGGCTCGGTCTGACGACAGCGCTCTGGCGAAGCTGGCGGATCTCGTCGATCCCGCGGTTGCTGGCGCCGTCGATTTCCAGAACGTCGATATCGTCGCCCGTGCTGATGCCGCGGCAGATGTCGCACTCGTTGCAGGGAGTCGGGGTCGGCCCGTGAACGCAGTTGAGAGCTTTGGCCAGAATACGCGCCGAAGAGGTCTTGCCGACCCCGCGCGCGCCGGTAAAGAGATAGGCGTGGCCGATCCGTCCGCTGGTGATCGCACCGATGAGCGCCTGGGCGATATGGTCCTGACCGATCAGGGCGTCAAACCCCTGAGGACGATAACGCCGGGCCACGACTTGGTACGAGGCGTTTTCGTCGTTCGAAACGGAGAGTTTTTCGGCAGGGGCTTTCTTTTCGGCCATTATGTTTTCGCTTGTCCTGAACTGAGACGGGAAGAACCCGTCCGGTCGGCAGAAGACAAATGAAAAGAGGCGGCGCTCTATGAAGGTCCCGGCACATGAGAACGGATGCTTATGGCTGCTTGATTTCTCACCTGACCAGGTTCACAGGTTCC
>CACXFR010000195.1 GCA_902766935.1 uncultured Planctomycetota bacterium
CGTTTATATCGCCTCGACGTTCGACGCCGACGGGGACGGTTTTATCGGGCCGGCGGAAATGTCGTATATGAGTTACGCCTGGTTCAGCATGGACGGTCAGGAGAACTGGAACCCGGCGAGCGACCTGGACGGTGACGGGTTTATCGGCCCGGGCGATCACGCGTACATTTCCTCGAACTGGTTCAAGACCAACGACGCGCTCCCCGACAGTACGAAGTCTTACAGAATTTATCCTTCCGACATCTCGAGCTGGTCTCTTTTCGGCGACCAGGTCTCGAAGATATCCGCCGGGAGCGGCTCTTTGACCCTCGACGCGCGCAGCTGCGACCTGGAGGCGGTCTGCGATTACAGCGCCTTCTCCCGGAATCTGCGCGTGACCTGCGACTTTAAAACGACGACTGCCGCCTCGGTTCTGAAAGCGGGGCTCGAACTGGCGGTACAGGTGAGCGGCGCGCGCTACTACGCCGAACTCCAGGCGGACCGCGCCTATCTCTATTTCGTCGACGGCAGCGGCCGGATGACCCTTCTGGACGGCGCGTTCTGCACGATCGCGAGCAACCGGACCTACACCGTCTGGATGCAGGTTTCCGGCGGCAAGGTCTCGTTCGGCGTCGGGGACGGGACCTTGATCAGCGTCAGCGACACGCGCCTTTCGGGGGGGCAGGTCGGTTTCTCCGCCTCGGGCGGGGTCAGCGTCTTTTCGAACATTAAGGTCGACGTCAATCCCGCCGCCGTTCCCGCTCCCTCGAATCGGGTCGGCGACGTCATTCTCCATTCCACGTTCGTCGAAAACGGCGTTCCCCTCGACGAGCCGATCACCTGGTGCGAGATCTATCCGTCGGATACCGAGAACTGGTTCCTTTTCGGCGATAAGGTCTCGAAGGTGACCGCCCGAAACGGCGTTCTGACGATCGACGGGACGTTCGGCGCGATGGAGGCGGTCTGCGACTACGACAAGTTTGAAGACGACATTCGCGTCAGCGCCAATTTCCGGGGGGCGGCCACGTTCAAGGCCGGGATCGAGCTGGCGGTTCAGCCTTCGGGCGCGCGCTATTACGCCGAACTTCAGGCGGGCGGCGTCTCGCTCTACCTCGTCGACGAAGGGGAAGCTTTCACCCTCCTGAACACCGCCAATTATACGTTCAACGCGGGAATGACCTATTCGGTCTGGATGCAGGTTACCGACGGGCAGCTCGCTTTCGGGGTCGGCGGCGAAACGGTCATCGCGATGGACGAGATCACCCTTTCGGGGGGAGGCGTCGGGTTTTACTCCTCGAGCGGAATCGGCGCGTTTTCGAATATCTCGGTTCGGTTCGATCCCGAAAGGGTCGAAAATACCGTCAACCCTCTTCCCGAGGCGGGGAAACAGATACTGATCACCGATTCGGCGACCGGCCTTTCCTACTGGCTTTTCGTTCCGACCAATACCGAGGCGAGAACACAAAAAGGGTTCCCGCTGATGCTCTTCCTGCACGGAGGGGGCGAACGGGGGAATGTCAACAGCGTCAAGGGGCTCGGTCCGCCGATGCTCATCGAGAAGGGGTACGCGGGGCAGGATTTGAAGGGACTGTGGCCCTTCATCACCGTCTCGCCCTGCTGCCCGGCCGGGCTCACCTGGTCGGCGAGCCAGCTTCATCAGCTTCTCGACGAGGTGGTCGAATGGCTGCCGGTCAACGAGGACCGCGTCTATGTGACCGGCCTTTCGATGGGGGGGCACGGCACGTGGGATATGCTCCTGGCCGACCCGACTCGGTTCGCCGCCGCGGTGCCGATCTGCGGCTGGTCCGATCCTTCGCGCGCCTCCCTGCTGGTCGATATCCCGATCTGGGTCTTCCACGGCGACGCCGACACCCAGGTCAACTGGAAAAACAGCTCCAATATGGTCGACGCCATTCGGGCGGCCGGAGGGACGAAGGTCGAGTTCACCCTCTATCCGGGGGTCGGGCATAACAGCTGGACCGCGACGTATAACAACCCGGACCTCTATATCTGGCTCCTGAACCAGTCCCGATAGCCGAAAGACTCGATCTTTCGACGGAGATAACCTAGGAAAAAGTATGAAAAAACGTTTGTTGCGTTTCGAGTCGCTCGAAGAGCGCGAGCTCCTGGCCGTGACCGCCGGGCTGGAACCGCCGGTTTCCGCGCCTCTGCCCGCGCCGACCGAGGCCGCGCCCGCGGGTTACGCCGTCGGGGACGTTTATATCGCCTCGACGTTCGACGCCGACGGGGACGGTTTTATCGGGCCGGCGGAAATGTCGTATATGAGTTAC
>CACXFR010000196.1 GCA_902766935.1 uncultured Planctomycetota bacterium
AATTATTTATCTGCAAGTCGCAAGTTTCGGATGGATTTTTCGTAAATTTCCCATCGGGCCGGTTAAAATAGGGAATAGAACGATTGTACCCGTTGTGGGGAATCTCGCATTCCTGCCTTTGTTGCGGTTTATCAGCAATGTACAACATGACCGGAAGAAGAAACCTGGACCTGACCGAACGCGCCCCGCGGCCGACCGCCGCCGCGGCGATGCGGGGGATCGCGCTCATTCTTCTGATCGCCCTTCCCTTCTGGGCGGGGTGCGCGTCGACGTCGGGGGGGCGGCAGCCCCTCTTCGACCCGTCGGGAAAACGTCTGTTTAACCCCGACTACAAGTGCCCGCTGACCGACTCGAACTACCAGTGCCCGCTCAGCGGCAAGCGCGACAAGGGAACGAAAGCGCTTCCCGCCTCGAAAGAGCCGAAGATTCAGGAAGACAACGCGCCCAGCGCGTGCGACATCTCCCCGTGGAAGAACGTTTCGGCCGATTCGTCGACCCTCGTCACGCCGCGCGACAGCGACCGCTGGCTCGCGCAGCTGCCGAACGGCGGGGTTCTCTTCCCGCGATACCTCGACGCCGCGGGTCCGAAAGTCGTGATGGAGCCGCGCACGATCATCGCCCAGGTCGGCACCGAAGTCGTGATGGTCGCCAGTTACGTCGGCGAGGGGAACGAGTATCTCAAAACCGGCCAGAAGCTCGAATGGAACCTCGACGGAACGGGGCATTTCCTGACGAGCAATCCGGGAGGCGGCTGCCTGAACTTCGACGCCACGGCCACCAAACGGGTCAGCGCCAAGCAGATGTTCACGTCGACCAGCGGCAAACTCTGGCGGATTCACCGCGGAACCTCGACGCCGCTGGACGACATCACCATCCTGCGCGGGCAGTCGTGGGCGACGGTGCAGTCGGCCGAAGAGGGAACGACGGCGGTCTCGGTCTACGCCGACAACATCGACAACTGGGGGAACCGAACCGCTTCGGGCCAGATCCACTGGATCGACGCGACGTTCCGATTCCCCGCCTCGACGGTCACGCCGGTCGGGCAGACGATCGACCTGACGACTTCGGTCTACCGCAAGACGGTGCCGGAACCGCGCAGCGGATGGATCGTCCGCTACGAAGTCCTTTCGGGCCCGCCGGCGGGATTCGGGCCGGACGGCAGCTCGACGGTCGAAATCGAAACCGACCAGTACGGCCATGCGACCGTTCCGCTTTCTCAGAGTTCGGGCGGGCCGGGAATGAACAACATTAAGATCCAGGTGATCCGTCCCGCCTCCGGCGGAATGGAGCGCGCCGTCGTCGACGAGAAGATGATCTCGCAGTTCTGGTCGGGGGATGCCCTCTTCAGTCTGGGGCTCAAAGGCCCGCAGACCGGCACGCCCGGTTCGCGCCAGAGCTATGAGATCGAAGTGACCAACCGGTCGTCGATGCCGCAGAACGCCGTGGTGCGTCTCTCCCTTCCGGCGGGAACGCGGATCGCCGCAAGCACGCCGGCCGTGTCGGGATACGAAGGGCGCACCGCGGTCTGGGAACTCGACGGTCTTCCGGCGAAGTCGCGTCAGCTGATCGCCTTCGACCTGGATATCGACACCAGCGGGGTTCTCACGTTCGACGCCCGGGTCGACCAGAAGGGCGCGTCGTACACCACGCCGAACGACCTTCCCCCGAGCGCGCCCCCCGACGACGACTACGCCAATCCGATCCGTATTCCCGACTCTCCCCCGGCGCCGTATGACAGCTCGCCGACGCCCCCGACGGGGCCTTCCGGCGACGCCGCCTCGACCCCGCCGAGCCTGACCGAAACCGTTCCGCCTCCGCCGGCTTCGGTTCCGACTCCCGACACCTCGGGCCACGTCGTCCTCGAAGCGGACATGTTCCCCGCGGCGATCTCGATGAACAAGGAGTTCAACGGCCGGATCAAGGTCACCAAGAGCGGCGACGTGCCGACCTCCTCGATCTCGGTCATCCTTCCCGACGGAGTCTACTTCCTCCAGAAGGACAGCTCCGGCCAGGTGGTCAACCGCTATACGGGAAATCCCGACCCGGTCGTCTTCAACGACTTCAACTACGACGAGGATTACGTCCTCTACTTCACGGCGGACCGGATGGGGGAAAAGGACATACGGATCCGCGTGGTCAACCGCGAAACCAACGAGGTTCTCGCCCGCCGGGAGATCACCGTCAACATCGTGCCGTAACGTGGTAACGGACTTCGGTCTGTGGAAAAAGCCGGGACGCCGCAGCGCTTCCCGGCTTTTTTTTGCGCCGCGCGGGCGGCCCCGGCGGCGCGGCTATTCCCCTTTCGCCTCCCGCTCGCCGAGCATGCGGAGTTTGCGCAGGTCTTCGGCGGCGCGCACCTTCGCCTCGCCGGCGTAGGTCGAGACGATCCCGACCCGGCAGAGGATCAGCGAAAAGGCGATCGGAAAGATCACGACAAACGCCGCCAGGCCGAACAGGACGTTGCCGAACATTCCCAGGAGCGTCGTCTTTCCGGCAAGGAACCAGAACGAGGCGGCGAAGAGCGCGGCGGCGAGAAGCAAAAGAACGAGGAGAAGCCAGAACGTGATCTTCAGCATCCGGCGCAGACGGCGGCTCCGATTCCAGAACGGGGCGAAGTAGACGTCGCGGGCGTAATCGAACGGAAGCGCGCGCGGCGCGGCGCCGTCGTCTGTCGGCGCCGACGGCGCGCCTTTCCAGGTCAGCCGGCCCTCGTTCGGCGTTTCGCGTTTCTTATCGAAGACCGGTTTCAGGAAAGAAAGGTTTCCCGCCGGCCGATTCCGGCAGAACGACCGGACGAACGACGTTTCGGCGACCACGCCGGATTCCGCCAGACGGACGAGTTCTTCTCTCGTGACCGGCCCGACCTTCTCGCCGGGCGAGTTCGAAAAATAATAGGACATACTGCGGTTCCTTCGGACTTTCGGTGTTGGTTTTACGCGGGCAAACGATGCGGAGAATTTAACATAAATCGGAAAAATCCGCAATCGCGCCGTGAGGCGTTTGTAATCGGAACCGGTTCCCGGCGCGGGGGGGTGCCATACGGGGTTGTCTTACGGTTTGCGCGCCAGCTTCAGCCTGATCTTCCGCGTCTCTTCGGCCAGAACCGCCACCAGCCCCATTCCGCGGTACAGAAGGAGAAGAAGTT
This sequence comes from uncultured Planctomycetota bacterium, assembly GCA_902766935.1. Taxonomy (GTDB): domain Bacteria; phylum Planctomycetota; class Planctomycetia; order Pirellulales; family Thermoguttaceae; genus RUG695. Next base: position 3,146 of record CACXFR010000196.1, read on the forward strand.
TATACACCGGGAAGAGGAGCAGCTCGAAAAAGACGCACGCCGC
>CACXFR010000197.1 GCA_902766935.1 uncultured Planctomycetota bacterium
CGTCTTTGCGGAGCGTTTGGCGTCCTGCGCGCCGTAGAGGCCGTCGGCCCCCTTTTCGTAGTCGAGATCCCCGATCAGATTCTCCGCCGTCAGGACGAAGCGGGGAGTGAACCGAACCGTTCCGCGCGATTTGATCTCTTCGTCGGTGAGAGGCTTTTCGCCGTCGGTCAGCGGCTGAGGATCCCCGAGCGGCTGGAGTTCGTACGTCTTGACGCCGTCGCGCGTGTCCCCCTCGTTGACCTGCATCAGCTGGCTTGTGCCGTTCAGGTAGTCGATGTTGTTAATGACGTAAATCCCGTCGAGGTTGAAAGCTTTCTGCTCGTGGGGAACCGCCTCGACCCCGCGGTAGCCGGGAGAGTAGACTTCGCTCAGCTTCTGACCCGAGACGATTTCGGCGTGGTCGTCCGAGCCGTCACGCTCCCCCTCCTGGCGGAGGATGACGTTGATCGAATTGTCCACCTCGTACTCCTGGGCGCTCGAAACGCCGCTGCCGACGAAGCGGCCGGTGTTGGTGACCGAATAGACCATATACCAGACGATTTTACGGTCCATCTGGCCGTTTTCGTTCGGGAAATCGATCGGAATGAAGCGGATCGGCTTAAAACTGAATTGGAGGCACCAGACCTCTTTCGAAAAATAGACGTTCTTGGCCCAGTCGAAGGAGTGATCGTCCTCCCCCGCCGCCTCGGCGGCGATTTCGGGAATGTCGGACCACTGAAACGTTTCGCTGTAGTTGATGAAGGGACGGATGGCGGTCATCACCCCCGGAGCCGGCTGGCGCGGTTCCTGCGCCCGAGCGGCCGACGCGCCGATCAGGACGAGGAGAAGGGAGCCTATCCGCAAAAAGAGTCGATATCGGTGATTTTTCATTGTCGGTTTGGTCTTGTTCGAATGGATCGAAACGGGAATCTTCCCCGAATCTGATTATAATATGAACCGGCGAACCGCGTCAACTCTTCGGTCTCTCCTCTCCCCCTTTTTCCCCTTTTTTCCTCTCTTCTTTGGGCAAAATCAGCATCTTTTACCAAATTGACCTGGAAAAGGACGCAGGAAAAGAGTAGCCTTCCCGCGGGAAAGGGTCTCCGCCGCGGAGGCTCTCCGAACGATTCACCCCGTTTTTCCGCCCATGACCGAAGACGAAACCGTTCAGGACGACGGCGCGACGCCGGGCCGAACCGTCCATCGGCCGGTCCTCTTTCAGGAGGTGCTGGACGCTCTCTCGCCCGAAGCCGGGGGGATTTACGTGGACGGCACCTTGGGGGGCGGAGGACATTCGCTGGCGATTGCCGACCGCGTCGGACCGAAAGGTCTGGTGATTTCGATCGACCGCGACGCCGCGGCGCTCGACCGGGTCGAGGCGCGCCTGGCGCGGGAACCCTCCGCCAATCGGGGAACCGTACGGATGGCGCAGAGCAACTACGCCGACTTTCCCGCCGTCCTGGAGCTGCTCGGCGTCGAGAAGGTCAACGGCTTTCTTCTGGATCTGGGTCTTTCGAGCGACCAGCTCGCCGACCGAACGCGCGGGTTCAGCTTTAACGCCGACGGGGATCTTGACCTTCGGTTCGACGCGACCGAAGGGGAACCCGCCTGGCAGCTCCTCGCGCGCCTCAGCGCCGAAGAGATCGCCGACGTCATCTTCCGCTACGGCGAAGAGCGGTTCAGCCGCCGCATCGCGCGGGAAATCGTCCGGCGGCGCGGCGAGAGGCCGATACGAAAAGCGTCCCAGCTGGCCGAGATCTGCCGGAAGGCGATCCCGACCCCGCCCGGGCGCGACCGTCAGCGGATCGACCCGGCCACACGGACCTTTCAGGCGTTGCGGATCGCGGTGAACGACGAACTCGGTTCGCTCGAACGCTTTCTGCGGCGGGCGCCCGACCGGCTTCTGCCGGGCGGAAAAATCGCCATCATCAGTTTTCATTCTTTGGAGGATCGGATCGTCAAGACGGCGTTTCGCGACACGCCGGGACTCGAAGTCCTGACGCGCAAGCCGATCGAAGCCGGTCAAACGGAACAGCAAGAGAATCCGCGCGCGCGGAGCGCCAAGCTGCGGGTCGCCCGCCGGATTCTCTGAACCTGTAACACGAGGAACCCGATGAAAGATCGTTACGACAATTTCTTTGACGCCCAGCAAGATCCGTACGAATACGACGCGGACGACGAGAACAACGCTGAAGAATACGAAGAGGACGAGCTTGAAGACGAGGAATCGCTCGAAGAGGACGACGACGAGTCCTCCGACGACGAGGAATTAGAAGACGAAGACGGCGAAGAGTACGCGGAAGAGGAAGAAGAAGAGGACGAAGAGTACGCGGAAGAAGACGGCGAAGAGGAGGAAGAAGAAGTCCCGGCGGCGCCGGCGGCTTCGTCCCGCCCCTTCGGAAACAGTCTGAATATCCGTCTCGACGATCTGAATCGAAACAACCATCGAAGCCAGGATTCGTCCGGCCGGCCGAACGGGGGTTCCTCGCAGGCGCGGCCGCAGGGGACCGACCGCGGCATGGTCTTTAAGCAGGTGAAACCGACTCCGGCGGCGTCAAGCGGATACACAGCGCCGCCGAACCGCCCGGCGGCGCCGATCCAGCCCGCGCGTCCGATTCGGGACGACGCGCCGGTCAGCGCGAACCGGGAAAACGCCGCGCCGATCGACTTCAGCCCGGTCGACGAAGAGGAAGCCGAACCCCCGAAAAAAGGTTTCTTCTCGAGGCTCGCGCCGTGGAAGCGGGAGACACCGCATGCCGAATACGAGGACGAAAAGGTCAATTCCGGCGAGAACGAAACGACCGACGAGGAACTCGACGAAAACGACGGGCGTCCCGGCCGCCTCCGTCGCTTCCTCGCGATCTTTTCGCGCGGCTCGGCCGAACAGGAATCGGAAGAAGCCGAAGACGGGGAGGCTCTCTCCGACGAGTCGGGAACGAAGATCGCCCGTCTCGGAAGAAAAGTCTCTCACAAATTCTCGTCCCTGACCAGCCGCGTCCGCGGGCGTCTGCGGACCGACGAAACCCTCGACGAATTCAAGGAAGGACTCGCCGAATCGGAGGAAGACGCGCAGGAGCGTCCCCACGGCCGGCTCCGCCGACTGCTCAAAGCGGGAACGATCGGCGGCGCGGCGGCAGTTCTCGTCTTCATTTGCTATACAGGATACAAACACATGGCCGGATCGGGGACGAATTCCGATTCGCCCTCCGCGGAACTCGCCGCGACCGAAGGTCAGGGGAACGACGCCCTCGGCGGCCTTTCGTCCCGCGCCGAATCGACCGACCTCGAGACGACGCCGCTCGATTCGATTACCGACGAGTTCGCCGCCCTGGGGGACAAAATCTCCGAGCAGGCCGATGCCCTTTCGGATAAAGTCGGCGAAACGATCGATTCGGCCGCCGCCCGACTCACTTCGAGCGGACAGGACGCGCTCGATTCGCTCGACGACCTTCTGGCGGACGGTGAGACGCCGAGCGGAAATGCGCAAAACGGCGAGGCGCTCGGCGCCGCTGCCGGCGCGGCGGCCGCCGCCGCGGCCGGAATCGCCGCCCTTTCGGAAAAAAGCGGCGGGTCCGGAAACGGGACCGCGGCCGACGACGAACTCGATTTCGGCTTCGACGCGGCGCAGGAGGACACCCTTTCGAGTTCCGAGACGACCCCCGCCTTCGCCGACAACCGAGCCGACGGCGGTCTTTCTCTCGATCAGGTTAAGGAAAACCTTTCCGAAGCCGGAGAACAGCTCAAAGACGGGTTCAAGTCGGGGGTGGAGAAGGTCGACAACTCGCTGAAAAAGGCGGGAGAAAAGACCGGCGAATTTCTCGACAACGCCGCGCAGGATTTCAAAAGCGACATGGCTCAGGCCGGCGAGCAGGCGCAGGACGCCGCGCAGAAAGTCGGCGACTGGGCGAGCAACACCTACGACAGCGCCAAGGAAAAAGTCGGCGACGCCGCGCAGAAAGTCGGCGACTGGGCGGGCAGCACTTACGACAGCGCCAAAGATAAAGTCGGCGACGCCGCCGCCAGCGTAAAGAGCGGACTGAGTCAGGCGGAAAGTCAGGCACAGGACGCCGCGCAGAAGGTCGGCGACTGGGCGGGCGACTCGTACCAGAACGCCAAGAACTGGACGCAGGAGACCGCCGACCGGGTGAGCGGATCTCTTCAATCGTCGTCGGCCGCCGGCGCCGTTCCGGCCGCCGCTCCGCAGCCGACCGCCGGTTCGCTCCAAAACAGCGGCGGCCGGACGCAGGGGCTTTCCCTCGGTCAGCAGAGTCCGAGCGAGCCTCTCTTCCTGGAATCCTCGAACCGGGGAGCGGGCACCGCCTCCTCCCTCGGGGGGAGCGCCGGTCAGTTCCGGTCGAACTCCACCGCCGTCTCGGGGGGACGCGACACCCTTCTGGGGACTGCGGCGCCCGCCGCGGTCGGCGGAAGCCTGGGCGCCGCGGCGCTCCCGCAAGGCGGCGGCCCGGGAAATACGGCGCAGACATCTCCCCTCCCGCAGAGCGGCGCACCGCTTCGGGAAAACGCTCCGACCGACAGCGGTCTGAGCAATACGGCGCAGGCTCCTCTTCCGGCGCAGAACAGCACGGCGGTCCCGGCCGCCGCGCCGGCCAGCGGCGCCCCCGCCGAAATTCAGGACGCGCTGGCGCAGGAAGCCGCCGCGGCCCGCTCGGCCGCGGCACAGCAGGCCGAACTGGTGCAGGGGCAGACCCCCGCCGAGACGTTCGCCGCCGAAACCGATCTTTCGACGATCGGTTTTGAAGCGCCCCGCGTCGAGGACGGCGATCCTCTCTCCGACTCCCTCTCCCCCTTCGGAGGTCAGTACTCCCTCCCCGAAGAGACGGTTCCCGCCGCCCAGCCGGCGCAGCAGCTTCCGTCTGCCAACGGCACCCCCGCCGATTCGGCCGCCCCGGCGCCGTACAACAGCGGCGCTCAGCCCGGATACGTCCTCCCGGGAAATAACAGCGTCGGCGCCGCCGCGCCGGGCGCAGGCTACAGACAGTATCGGACCAAGGACGGAGACAATCTGATTAAGATCGCCGAAGACGAACTCGGCGACGGAACGCGTTGGGCCGAGATCAGCAAATTGAACCCAAACATGAACCTTCGCGGACGGCTCGACGAGGGACTCGTGATCCTCCTCCCCCCAAAAAGCAGCGGGAACTGAAAAGTCTCCCCTGACAAACCTTCCGGGCGCGGACCGGGTCTTTCGAGGCCGGGTCCGCGTCCTTTTTCGTCCCCGGCGTCTGGAAGCTCCCGGACTTTTCGTTTATAATAGCCCGCGGATATTCCGGATATTTCTGCCGCCGGGTCATGGATTATGGTTCAAAACATTAAAAACCGAAAGCTCTGTTTTTGCGGGAAACTCGCCGGAATGTCCCGCAAGGAGGCCGAAACGCTCGCCCGCGCCGCGGGAGCGGTCGTCTCGTCGGCTCCGCGCGGCGACGTCAATCTGATTGTCATCGGCGAGGCCGTCCCCCCGGGGAAAACCCGGGCCGAGCTGCAGAGCGCGTTCGACGGAGAGCTGCAGCGCGCGTTCGAGTCGGGGCGTCTCGAAACGATCACCGAAACGACCTTCTGGGAATGGCTCGGTCTTCGTCCCGCGTCGGACGGCGCGCCTCCCCTCTACACGCCGGCGGCGCTGGCCGAACTGACCGGCGTGGCCGCGGCGGCGGTTCGTCTCTGGTATCGGCTCGGCTTTTTAAAGAGCGAAAGCCGGGTCGGAAATCTCCCTTATTTTGCGTTGGAAGAGATTCCCGCCGTCAAGCGTCTGAAAGCGCTCTTCGAGGCGGGCTCCTCTCCCCGGCAGGTCTCGAGGGCGATCGAACAGCTCCGAAAAGCTTTTCCGAACGACAAGCGGGTTCTCCTTCACATGAGCCCGACCTCCGACCCGAGAAAGATCCTCTACGCCGACGGGGCGCACCGTCAGGATTCCGGCGGACAGTCCTTCTTTGACTTCGACCGGCTCGAACCGAACCCGGAATTCGATCGTCCGGGGGAGTCGATCCCCCGTCTCGAAGACGCCTTCCGAACCGACGGCGGGATGCCGGACGCCGGGCCGCTCCTTTCGGAACTCTCCGGCCGGGACAGAGAAAACGCGGTCGGGCGGAAAGTGGTCGACCTCTGTCAGCAGGCATGGCAGCAGGAAGAGGCCGGCGATCTGGACGGGGCGATCACCTCGTGCCGCGCCGCGCTCCTCCTGGGGGGACCCGACACCGACATTTCGTTCCAGCTGGCCGAATTGCTGGCCGCTTCGGGAAACGAAGAGGCCGCCCGCGAGCGCTACTACGCCGTTTTGGAGGCGGACGGCCGCCATTTGGAGGCGATGACGTCTCTGGCGCGCCTCCTCGACCGCCTCGGCCGGCGCACGGACGCGGCAGAACTCTATCGGGCGGCGCTTGAAATCGACCCGGGGTATTCCGAAATCCACTACCATCTGGGGGAACTTCTCTTTCGGATGGGGGAATCGGCCCGGGCCGAAGAGCACCTTCTCCTCTTCAAAGCGGCGGCGGGCCGCGGCGGGCGGTTCGGCGCCGGAATGATTTCGGACTCGGACGGCGGATCGGAAGCTTCCGACCCGCCTCTGGTCGAAAGCGCCGATCTCCTCCTCCGCCGAATCAGGGAATCCTCCCGCTGAAAACAACCGAAAACCGCCCCGCCGAAGGGGGAGTTTTCGAGCGAAAAACGGTTCGTTTCCTCCCCCGCGCCCCGCGGGAAGACCCTTTTTATTTGCCCCCGATAATGTATAATGGGGAAGTTGCCCTCTCTCCCGCCGCCGGGGAGTCTTTTTGTTTTCCGCCTGGGCCGGTACGGCCGGAGGCGCGCGGCGTCCGAAATTCCTTCTTCCCTTTCGGCGGAGGGATTCGGACGGGGACAGTCAACCACCTTGAAAGGACGTTTCTATGCTTTGGGAAGTCGACATTTTCGCCGCGCCCGGTCAGCTTGACCGCGCGGCCTCCGATACCGCCTCCGATGCGGCCGATATGGGGCTCTCCTCCGATCTGTCGGCGGTCGCGGCGCGGGGTTACCTGATCGAAGGGGATCTCGACGCGCCGCAGATTGAAAAGCTCGCCGCGCTCTTTCTGGCCGATCCGGTCGTCGAACGGACGGTGATCGGCCGGGTCGGCGATCCGAAGCTCGATCTCCCTCCGGGGGCGGCCGATGCGCCCGAACCGATCTACGTCCTTCCGAAACCGGGGGTGACCGACTCGGTCGCCGACAACGCCCGCAAGACGTTCCCCCTCTTCGGCGTCGCCGCCAAGGGATGCCGCACCTTCAAAAAATACTGGATCAGCGGCGTGACCGACGCCCAGCTCGATCTGGTCGCCCACAAGCTCCTGGCCAACGACGCGATCGAACAGCTCGTCCGGGGAAAGCTCCCCTTTACGAAACTCCAGGTCGGTTCCCCCGGCGCGTTCAACCTGCGAACCGTGGCGATCCGCGCGATGTCCGAGGCCGAACTCGAGACCCTCAGCAAAAAGGGTCAGCTTTTCCTCTCGATCACCGAGATGAAGACGATCCAGGGCTATTTCAACGAACTCGGACGCGATCCGACCGACATCGAACTCGAAACGATCGCCCAGACGTGGAGCGAACACTGCTCGCACAAGACGCTGGCCGGGCGGATCACCTACTCCGGACCGGAGGGGGAGAAGACGTTCAACAACATGCTGAAAGAGACGATCTTCGCCGCCACGGTCGAGATCCGCAAGAACCTCGGGCCGAGCGACTTCTGCGTTTCGGTCTTTTCGGACAACGCGGGAGTCGTGACGTTCAATGACGAATACAACGTCTGCTTCAAGGTCGAGACGCACAACCATCCCAGCGCGCTGGAGCCGTACGGCGGCGCCAACACGGGGCTGGGGGGCGTGATCCGCGACCCGATGGGAACCGGAATGGGCGCCAAGCCTGTCTGCAACACAGACGTCTTCTGCTTCGCCCCGCCCGAGACCGACGTCTCCGCCCTCCCGCCGGGGGTTCTTCATCCGCGGCGGATCATCAAGGGAGTCGTCGCCGGGGTGCGCGACTACGGGAACCGAATGGGAATTCCCACGGTCAACGGCGCGGTCTACTTCGACAGGCGCTATCTGGGGAATCCGCTCGTCTACTGCGGCAACATCGGGCTTCTGCCGGTCGACATGTCGTTTAAGCATCCGCAGGCGGGGGATCTGATCGTGGCGATCGGCGGCCGGACCGGCCGCGACGGAATCCACGGCGCGACCTTCAGCAGCGCCGAACTGACGAGCGAAAGCGAGACCCTCTCGGGGGGCGCGGTTCAGATCGGAAACGCCATCACCGAAAAGATGGTCCTCGACGTGATGCTCGAAGCGCGCGACCGCGGGCTGTATAACGCCGTCACCGACTGCGGCGCGGGGGGCTTTTCAAGCGCGGTCGGCGAAATGGGCGAAGAGATCGGCGCCGAAGTCGAACTCGACGCGGCCCCGCTGAAATACGACGGGCTGAGCTATACGGAAATCTGGATCAGCGAAGCGCAGGAGCGGATGGTCTTTTCGGTTCCGAAAGAAAAGTGGGACGAATTCAAATCGCTCGCCGAAAGCGAAAACGTCGAGGCGGTCGTTCTGGGGGAATTCAAACCGACCGGCCGGCTCGTGCTCAACTACAAGGGGGTCAAGGTCGCCGATCTGCCGATGTCATTCCTGCACGACGGCCGCCCGCCGGTGGTCCGCCGGGCGGTCTACACACCCGCTCCGATCGAGCCCCTTTCGGTTCGAATGAGCGACGACCCCTCGCCGGCGCAGACAGTTCTTTCGGCGGGGGTCGGCACCGACGACTGGGGCGCCGATCTCGACGCGATTTTAAGTTCGCTCAACGTCGCCAGCAAGCACTGGGTCGTCCGCCAGTACGACCACGAGGTTCAGGGGGGAAGCGTCATTAAGCCGCTGGTCGGCGTCTGCAATGACGGCCCGGGAGACGCGGCGGTTCTCCGCCCGATCGTCTCGTCGCGCCGCGCGCTGGTCGTCTCGTGCGGGATGAACCCCAACTACGGGGACTTCGACACCGCCGACATGGCCGCCTCGGCGATCGACGAGGCGGTCCGCAACGCGGTGGCCGTCGGGGCCGATCCGGCCACGATCGTCCTGCTCGACAACTTCTGCTGGGGAAACACCGACCGGCCCGAAACGCTCGGTTCGCTCGTCCGCAGCGCGCTGGCGTGTTACGACGTGGCGGTCGGATTCGGCACGCCGTTCGTCTCGGGGAAAGACTCGCTCAACAACGAGTTCCGTCCGGTCGGCGCCGAAGAACCGATCTCGATCCCCCCCTCCCTTCTGATCAGCGCCATGGGGCAAATGCCCGACGCCGCGTCGGCCGTCTCGATGGATCTGAAAGAAGCCGGCAATTCCCTCTATCTGGTCGGCGAGACGAAAAACGAACTGGGCGGCTCGCACTTCGCGCTGGTTCGCGCCCTCAAGGGGGGGAAATCCCCGTCGGTCGACATTCCCCGCGCGCGGCGCACCTTCTACGCGCTCCACCGGGCGATTCGGGAAGGGCTTGTCCGCGCGGCGCACGACCTTTCGGAAGGAGGACTCGCCGCCGCCGCCGCCGAAATGGCGTTCGCCGGAAACCTGGGGGCGGAACTCTGGACGGAACATCTGCCGGTCGACTTCGTTCCGGGCGACCGCGAGCGGCTCGCCGCCGTTCCGGGAGTGACCGCCGAGAACGCCGCCGACGCGGTCCGCCTCTTCAGCGAATCGAACTCGCGTTTCCTGGTCGAGGTGCCCGCCGAGTCCGCCGCCGCGTTCGAGGCGATCTTCGCCGAGGCCGACGTCCCCCTCTGCCAGTTGGGGAAAGTTACCGCGTCGGACCGTCTGACGATCACCGGCGCCGAAGGAAAGAAACTGATCGACCGCCCCCTGCGGCAGCTCAAAGCGGTCTGGCAGAAAGCGTTTGATCTTGGAGGTGACTATCAATGAGTAATACAAAACCGAACGTACTGGTTCTCCGCGCGCCCGGCACCAACTGCGACGTCGAAACCGCCTACGCCTTTGAGCTGGCGGGTGCCGAAGCCGAGCGGATCCATATCAACCGGCTCCTGGAAGACCCCGCCCTGGCCGATCGGTTCCAGATTCTCTGTTTTCCTGGGGGCTTCAGTTTCGGGGACGACGTGGCGAGCGGTCGAATTCTCGCCGCGACGATTCGTCATCATCTTGCCGACGCGATCCGCGCGTTCCGTGACGCGGGAAAACTGATCCTGGGGATCTGCAACGGGTTCCAGATCCTGATCAAGTCGGGGATTCTGATCGACGAAGACCAGAACGGCCTGCGCGCGACCCTCACCTGGAACAAGAGCGGCGTCTATACCGACCGCTGGGCGCGTCTGACCGTCGACGGCCGGAAGTGCGTCTTTCTGCGCGGGGTCGAAGAGCTTTATCTGCCTGTAGCCCACGCCGAAGGGCGGTTTGCCGCGCGGAGCGAGGCGGTTCTCGACGAGCTCGAAAAAGCCGGACGTCTGGCGCTGCGCTACCTGCCCGAAGACAACCCCAACGGTGCGGCGCGGAACGTGGCGGGAGTCTGTGACGAGACGGGGCGCGTCTTCGGCCTGATGCCCCACCCCGAACGGCACATCGACGCCACCCAGCACCCCCGCTGGACGCGTCTGGCGCCGAACGGGCGCGCCGCGAAACCCGAAACCGCCGGGGACGGTTTCGTTCTGTTTAAAAACGCCGTGGAATATTTCCGGTAATCCGAGGGAGCCCCAACACAATGACAGCTAAAAAACGAAACATCTTGGTCACCAGCGCGCTTCCTTACGCGAACGGAGAGATACACATCGGCCATTTGGTCGAGTATCTCCAGACCGACATCTGGGTTCGGTTCCAGAAACTCCGCGGAAACAACTGCCGCTACTTCTGCGCCGACGACACCCACGGGACCGCGATCACGATCAGCGCCCGCAAAAAAGGGATCACCGAAGAGGAATTTATCGACGGGGTGAGCCGGTCGCACCGGGCCGACTTCGCCGCGTTCGGAATCGAGTTCGACAACTACGGCTCGACCAACTCGCCCGAAACGCGCGCCTTCTGCGTGGAAATCTGGGACGCGATCCGCAAGGCGGGTCTGGTCGAAGAGCGCGAAATCAAGCAGCTTTACGACCCGGTCGCTCAGACGTTCCTCGCCGACCGGTTCGTCAAGGGAACCTGCCCCAAGTGCGGGAAAACCGACCAGTACGGCGACAGCTGCGACTGCGGCGCGGTCTATTCGCCGACCGATCTGATTGACCCGGTCAGCACGTTGAGCAACACGACGCCCGAACTGCGCGCCGCCACCCACCTGTTCGTCGAAATCGAGCGGTGCCGCGAATTTTTGGACGACTGGGTGACGAATTCCGGCGCTCTTCAGCCGGAGATCGTCAACTATCTCAAAGGGCAGTTTCTCTCCGACGCGCTGTGGCCGTGGGACGTCTCGCGTCCGGCCCCCTATTTCGGGTTCGAGATTCCCGACTCGCCGGGAAACTACTGGTACGTCTGGTTCGACGCGCCGATCGGCTACATGGGCTCGACGATGCAGTGGTGCAAGAAACACGGCGAAGACGTCGCCTTCTGGTGGAAGAATCCCGACACAGAGATTCATCACTTCATCGGCAAAGACATCTGCTACTTCCACACCCTCTTCTGGCCGGCGATGCTCAAAAGCGCGGGATACACGCTCCCGACCAAGGTCCACATTCACGGGTTCCTGACCGTCAACGGCGAAAAGATGTCGAAGTCGCGCGGCACGTTCATTCTGGCGCGCACCTACCTGAACCATCTGAACCCCTCGTATCTGCGTTACTTCTTCGCGACCAAGACTTCGCCGCGGGTCGACGACCTCGACCTCAACTTCGAGGAGATGGAAGCGAAGATCAACGCCGACCTGGTCGGAAATATCGTGAACCTGGCGAGCCGATCGGCGAAATTCGCCGCGGTCACCGGTCTGGGGGACGCCTACCCCGAAGACGGCGGACTCTTCCGTCAGGCGGCGGACGTTTCCGAAGAGATCGCCGCCGCTTACGAAGAGCGCGACTACGGCAAGGCGCTGCGACACATTCTCGAATGCGGATACCGCGCCAACAAGTTCTTTGAAGACGCCGCTCCCTGGGCGATCCGTAAAGAACTGGCGGCGCTCGAAGCCGACCCGGCGGCCGACCCCGCCGCCCGCGACGCCGCGTTCAAGCGTCTGCAGGACGTGGCGACGGTCAGCGTCAACCTGTTCCGCCAGATCATCGTCTATCTCACCCCGATCCTTCCCGACCTGACAAAGCAGACCGAAGAGCTCCTCGGCTGTAAGATCGCATCGTGGTCCGACGTCAACGAACCGCTTCTGGGCAAGAAGATCGGCACCTACAAACACATGATGACCCGCGTTCCTAAAGAAGGGATCGAAGCTATGATTGAAGAAACCAAAAACCTGAACAAACCCGCCGACGCCGCCCCCGCCGAACAGCCCGCCGCGCCGGAAGAAGCCGCCGCGCCGGAGGTCGCCGTTTCCGACGACCAATGGAAGGATTCCGGCCAGCCGCTCCTCGACGAACCGATGAGCGATATGATCACGATCGACGATTTCCTCAAAGTCGACCTGCGGGTCGGCCGGATTGTCGAAGCCGAGCAGGTCGCCGAGGCACGTAAACTCTTAAAGCTGAAGATTTCGCTCGGCGGGACCGAAACGCGCCAGGTCTTCGCGGGGATCAAGGCCGCCTATCCCGAACCGGAAAAACTGGTCGGCCGGCTCGTCGTCTTCGTGGCGAACCTCCAGCCGCGGAAGATGAAGTTCGGACTGAGCGAAGGAATGGTCGTCGCCTCCGGTCCCGGCGGTCCCGACGTCTTTTTGACCTTCCCCGACGAGGGGGCCAAGCCGGGCATGCGCCTCCACTGAAAAGACGATGGGGTTCGCGTATCGGCTTCTGGCGGTCTTTTACGCCGTCCTGATCGGGGGGTGCCTCGGCTCTTTCCTGAACGTGGCCGTCTGGCGGCTCCCCGCCGGGAAAAGCCTGATCCGACCCGCTTCGTTCTGTCCGAAATGCGGGCACCCCATCCGCTTTTACGATAATATCCCCCTCTTCGGCTGGCTCTTTCTGCGGGGGAAATGCCGCGACTGCCGCCAGCCGATCTCCCTCCGCTACCCGATCGTCGAATGCACGGTCGCCGCGGCGGGAGGGATCCTCGCCGCCCTTTTTTTCTTCGGCGAGCGGGGAGTTCCGGCGGGAATCTTTCGCTGGAACGGTCTTTCCGAACGGTTCGCCCTTCTGGCCGACTACCAAAGCGGCGGAACGTTCTTTTCCCCCGTCACGCCGGAGGGGACGCTCCTGGTCGGTCTGGGGATGACTCTCCTGTGGCTTGCGCTCTGCTCGCTCATTTTGGGGCTGGCGCTCGTTCATTTCGACGGACACGCGCTCTCCCCTCTCTGGCAGGGGGGGCTCCTCTGCGGGGCGGTGCTCCTGTTGGGGGAGGCGGGAATCGTCCCCGACGCCGGAGCGATTCTCTGCGCCGCCGCGGCGCTCCTTTTCGGACGGCGCGCGCGCCGGGGAACAGTCTTGCTGTTTTGCGTCCTGTTTTTTGTCACACTGACGGGGATCATCTTTTTCCATGGCATCTCAACAGAGGCTCTTTGACGACGACCCGGCGCCGGACCCGAAACGGGAAAAATCGCCGCGCGTCGAAAAGTCATACGATCCGCTCCCCTGCTGGAAAGCTTCGGTCGTCTATCAGGAGGGAGCCGAAGGCGTCTTTGACTATCGGATTCCCGACGACCTTCTTTCGCTCGTCCGGCCGGGCCAGCGTCTCCTCGTCCCGCTGGGGGTCTCGAACCGAAAGGTCGGAGCCTGGTGCGTCGGCACCTCGTTCGGCCCGCCCCCGATTTCGGCCAAAGGAAAACCGGTCCGCTTAAAGCCGATCTCGAACGTGATCGACAAAGAGCCGCTCCTTTCGCCGAAGATGCTCGAATTGGCGCGGTGGCTTTCCAAGAGATATTTCTGCCCCTTGGGAACCGTGATGGAAACGATCCTTCCGGCGGGAGTGAGGAAGCAGGCGGGAACGCGGCCGACCACCGTCTGGCGCGTCGTCGACAATCTTTCCGAAAAACTCGCGCAACTGGAAACGCAGAGGGAAAACGCGAAACGCCGCGCTCCGCTTCTGACGCCGAAACAACGTCTGGCGCTCGACGTGCTGCAACAATCACCCGAGCCGATGACGCTGCACGAACTGGCCCGTTCGGCGCGCACGAGCGACGTTCCGGTCCGCGCGCTCAAAGAGATGGGGCTCCTCCGGGCCGAACGGATTCGGCGGAAGAGCAAGATTTTCGAAGAGCTTCAAAAAGAAGTCCCCCGCACCGCTCCGCTCGAACTGAACGCCGACCAGGCCGCCGCCGTCGCGCGTATTACAGATTACGTCAGAACGGGAACCTTCAAGACGATCCTCCTGCACGGGGTGACCGGCAGCGGCAAGACCGAAGTCTACCTCCAGTCGATCGCCGAGGCGGTCCGTCTGGGGAAACAGGCGATCGTCCTCGTCCCGGAAATCAGCCTGACCCCGCAGACGGTCCGCCGATTCCGTCAGCGGTTCGACTCGGTCGCCGTGCTGCACAGCCATCTGACCGACATCGAACGGCACGTCGAATGGCGGCGGATCAGCGAGGGAAAGGCGCAGGTCGTGATCGGCGCGCGCAGCGCCGTCTTCGCCCCGCTCGACCGACTCGGGCTGATCGTCATCGACGAGGAGCACGAAACCTCGTTCAAGCAGGGGGAACTTCCGCGCTACCACGCCCGGGAAGCGGCGCGTTACCGCGCCTGGCAGGAGGGGATTCCCCTTCTTTTGGGGTCGGCGACCCCGTCGCTCGAGAGCTGGTATCACGCCCAGCGGGGGGAATACGACCTCATTTCGATGCCGCGGCGCGTAAACAACTACCCCCTGCCGCAGGTCTCGCTCCTCGACCTGCGCACCTCCGGGGAAGCGGGGTTCGCCCACGGCGCCATTCATCGGAAACTGGCGATGGCGATCGAAGACGCGCTCGACGAAAACGGGCAGGTGATCCTCTTTCTGAACCGGCGCGGCTATTCGACCCGGATCCAGTGTCCCCGCTGCGGCGAGGTGATGAAATGCCCGAACTGCGACGTTCCCCTGACCCATCACCGAACCGAAAGGGCCGCGATCTGCCATTACTGCGACTACGAAGCGCCGATCCCCCGCCGATGCCCGAACCCCGACTGCCGCGGCGGCGGCGATATTCTCTTCAGCGGATTCGGAACCGAACGGCTCGAAAAAGAGCTGGCCGACCGATTTTCCGCGCCGGTCCTTCGGATGGACATGGACACGATGCGCGGCCGGGGGGCGCACGAAAAAGCTCTGGCAGCGTTCCGGCGCGGCGAGTATAAGATCCTTCTGGGAACGCAGATGATCGCCAAGGGACTCGATTTTCCGAACGTCCTTCTGGTCGGCGTGATCAGCGCCGACACCTCCCTCTATCACCCCGACTTCCGCGCCTCGGAACGGACGTTCCACCTGATCACGCAGGTCGCCGGGCGCACCGGGCGCGGAGAACGGGGAGGACGCGTGATCGTCCAGACCTACGCGCCGGAACACCCGGCGATCGTGGCGGCGGCGCGGCACGACTTTCAAGCGTTCGTCGCCGGAGAGCTCGCCAGCCGGAAGCGGGTCGGCTATCCTCCCTTCACCGAGCTGATCCGGATCATCGTGCGGGGGGAAGACGGCGGGAAGACCGAGTCGTTCGCCGCGCACTTGGCCGACAGACTCAACGCCTCGCTGGCCGAGGCGAAAGACAACGCCGGTGCCCCCCTCCGGTTCCGGCTTATGGGACCGGCGCCGGCGGTCTTTCCGAAACTCCGCGGGCTCTGGCGCTGGCACATTCATATCCGCTCGGCGTTCGGTGCGGCGATGCGCGATGCGATCCGCCGCGCGCTGGCTCAGAAAATCGACAAGCCCGACGGGGTCGAGTGGGTCATCGACGTCGACCCGATCGACATGCTTTAATCCGCGCCGGGCGAACGGCGTTCCGGCTGACACTGAACGGCATCCACCACTTTCATCCAAAGGAGCGAACCATGGCCACCGAAAAACCTCTCTTTACCAAAGAAGCGGAAGACCTCATCTTTAACACCGCCCGCGCTCAGGTCGTCTCGACCGTTCTGTGGCGCGGTTCCGGCCGTCCCGGCCCCGATTTTTCGAAGGAGCTCGGCGCGCTGGCCGAAACGCCGGTTCTCGGCACGTTCGTCAGTTTCAAGAAGGACGGGCAGCTGCGCAGCTGCATGGGGTGGATGAACGATGGCGCGCCCCTCGCCGAGGCGCTTCGCGCGTCGGCGGTATCGGCGGCGCGCGAAGATCCGCGGTTCCCTCCGCTGGCCGGTTCGGAATTCGAGTCCCTTTCGATGGAAGTCTGGGTCTTGTGGGGGATGACCGAGACGACCTGCCCGCCGGAGGAGCGCGCGGGCGCGTTTGAAATCGGCCGGCACGGCCTGCAGATCAGCGGCTACGGCCGGCGCGGACTCCTCCTCCCCGGCGTGGCGCTCGAGTTCGGAATGAACAATCTCCAGTTCTTGGAGGCCGTCTGCCAGAAAGCGGGGCTCCCCCGCGGCGCCTGGCGCGACGGCCGAACCGTCTTGAACATCTTCGAGGGGCTGGCGATCGACCGTCCCTTCTTCGATGAGGAAATCGCCGCCGAACGCGACGAGGCGGCGCGGGAAAACCGGGATGCCGACCGGCGGTTCGACGCGCGTCAGTACTCCTGGAACTTCGGCACTCCGGCGGTCGCCCCCGCTGCGTCCCGACGGGCGGCTCCGGCACCCGAGTTCCCCGCCGTTCGTCCGGCGGCGGTCGCCGGAATGTTCTACCCGCGCGGGGACGAACAGAAGAGAATGCTCGACGCTTTCGCCGCCGCGTCGGCGAAAGAGCCGGCCTGCGAGGCGAAGGCGGTGATGATCCCTCACGCCGGCTGGATCTATTCCGGGGAGCTGGCCTATCGAACCCTTGCCGAGACGAAGATTCCCTCGTCGGTTCTGATCCTGGCGCCGAAACACCGCCCGGAAGGAGCCGGCTGGGCGCTCTGTCCGGCGCGCGTCTGGGATTTCGGCTCCGGCCAACTCGAAAACGACCTGGAGCTGACGCGCGGGATCGCCGGCGCCGTTCCCCGTTTCAAACTCGACACGCTCGCGCATCAGCGGGAACACGCCGTGGAGGTGATCCTTCCGATGCTGGCGCGTCTGGCGCCGGGAGTGAAGGTCGCCGGCGGGGTTCTCGGGTTCGGCAGCGAAGATGATCTTTTCGAAGGGGCGCTGCGGTTCGCCGACTACTACGCCGGGCTGAAAAACCCGCCGCTGCTGATCGTCTCGAGTGACATGAACCATTACGAGAATCTCGAACGAACCGAAAAGCTCGACCAAAAGGCGCTTGACGCGCTCGAGACGCTCGATCCGCGCCGGCTTTGCGCGGTCGTCGCCGAGAACCGAATCACGATGTGCGGGGTCCATCCGGCGGCGTTCGTCCTCGAAGCGCTCCGCCTTGCCGGACGGCTCTCCTCCTTCCGGAAGATCGGCCATACGACCAGCGCCGCCGCCTCGGGGGATACCGCCCACGTGGTCGGCTACGCGGGGTACCTCTTCTTCTGAGCCGCCCGCGTTCTTTCCCCACGGCGGGAAGAGACGCTTTCGCCTTGAAATAATCGAGGTCTGTGATAGGATATATAAGAGGGTCTTTGACCCGACGGCGGGCGCTTTTTCCCGCGTCCGAACGCCGGCTCGGCCGGCAAAAAACAAGAGCCAAACCAGGGATTCCGGTAAAGCGATGCTTGAACTGCGAAACTTAAAAAAATCTTATAAAGAACCCGACGGGAGCGAACTTCCGATTCTCGACGTTCCTCACTGGAAGGTCGACGCCGGAGAACAGGTGGTCGTGATCGGCCCGAGCGGATGCGGCAAGACGACCCTTCTGCACATCATCGCCGGCATTTTGAAGCCGACGTCCGGCCATGTCCTTATCGACGGATGGGATATTCCCCTGCTGAACGAGTCGGAACGGGATCAGTTCCGCGCTCTTCGGATCGGCTATGTCTTTCAGACGTTCAATCTTCTTCAGGGGTTCACGGCGCTCGAAAACGTGATGATCGGGATGGCGTTCGCCGGCAAGGGCTCGGACCGCGCCCGCGCGATCGACCTGCTCGACCGAGTCGGACTGAAACACCGCCTCCACCATAAGCCGGGTCAAATGTCGGTCGGCGAGCAGCAGCGCGTCTCGGTGGCGCGGGCGCTGGCCAACAAGCCGAAACTGGTTCTCGCCGACGAGCCGACGGCGAACGTCGACGTCGGGAACCAGCAGCTGGTGATCGACATGCTCCGCAACTCCTGCCGGGAAGAGGGAGTGGCGCTGATCATCGTCACCCACGCGCCGCAGGTCTCGTCGCAGTTCGACCGGGTCGACCGCCTGACCGAGATCAATCTGGTCGCCAAAAAGAAGGTCGACGAGATCGAGCGGCAGCTCCATCCGGCCGGCTGAATCGCCGCGCCGCCCCTCAAAAGAAAAGAATACGCGCCCGAGCGTTCACAGATAAGGGAACCGTAAAAAATGAATTTGATCAAAATCGCGTTGCGGAGTGTACAGCACCGGAGCCTCGCCTCGGGACTGACCGCGCTGTCGATCTCGCTGGGAGTCGCGCTGGTGGTGACCGTCCTGGTGATCAACGGCGTGATCGGCAAAACGTTCCGGCAGGGGGCGCAGGGGTACGACCTGATCCTGGGAGCGAAAGGGAGCAAACTTCAGCTGGTTCTGAGTACCGTTTTCTACAACCAGGAGCCTCTTCCGCCGATTCCGTACCGCTACTATACGCTTCTGAACACAAGCCGCTATTCCGCGGAAGTCGAGGCGGCGATTCCGATCGCGATGGGCGACCGCTACCAGGGGGCGCCGGTGATCGGGACGACCCCCGACTACTTCAAGAAGCTGATCCGTCCCGACGGAAAGCCGTACTCCTTCATGCAGGGGGAGTCGTTTAAGAATTCCGACATCTTCGCCGCCGTGGTCGGCTATACAACCGCCAAACAGCACCGAATCAAGCTCGGCGATAAAATCCGCTTCGGCCACAACGGCGGTACGCGGGACGACGACCTACACGAAGCGTTCACCGTGGTCGGGATTCTCGATCATACCGGCAGCCCGAACGACCGCGCCGTCTTCGTCAACCTCGAAGGGTTCTATCAGCAGCACGAAGGGGACGAAGGCCCCCTGAAGGTTGATTATTCCCTCCTCGAGGCCGAAAAAGACGCCCGGCTTGGCGGTGCCGAAGACGCTCCTGTCGAAGAGACCGAAGCCGACGAAGACGAAACGCCGCATGAGCGCCGTCTGACCGCCGTTTTGATTGTGACGAAGGAGCAGGACGCCCAGGTCGCCGCGACGATGAGTCAGATCGACCAGATGATGGAGAACCAGCCGGGCGTCTCGATCGACGAAACGCAGCTCATTTCGAAGCACCAGCGCCGCAAGGTGGTCAATACCGCGGTCACCGCGCTCCAGCCGAAACTCGAAGGAGAGCTTCTGGAGGCGCAGGCGGTCGCGCCGGTGCAGGAAATCGCGGCGTTCTACCAGGACGTGATCGGAAATATCCAGTATATCCTGATCCTCTTCGCGGTACAGGTGATCATCGTGGCGGGGATCGGCATGATGGTCAGCATCTACAACTCGATGAACGAGCGCCGGCAGGAGATCGCCATTATGCGCGCGCTCGGCGCGCGGCGGGTCACGGTCATGTCGATCATCCTTCTCGAGTCGATTCTCCTTTCGCTGGGAGGGGGGATCCTGGGAGTTCTGATCGGGCACTCCCTGGTCTGGGGTCTGAGTCCGCTCATTATGGAATACTCGAACGTGATGGTCCGCTTCTGGGACTTCCAGCCGGCCGAACTGATCCTGATTCCCGGTCTGGTCGCGATGGCGTCGGTCGTCGGGTATCTGCCGGCGGTGATCGCTTACCGAACCGACGTGGCGCAGTCGCTCCAGCCGTAACGGAAGGAAACGCATTACCACCCGAAATCACAACCTGAACGGATCCATCGACAATGGCAAGAACGGAATTCAGCGACGCGCTGCGCGGGGTTTACCGCGACGTTGACGAGGTCAACGGCGACGAGCAGACGGTCGATTACAAAGAGGTCAACGCCCTGGCGGTCCTTTCGGTCGTCCTGGCGGTCGTCTCGGGGCTCGGTTTCTTCTTCAAACCGTTTATTCTGCTGGCGATCGTCAGCTTCCTTCTGGGCTTTCTCGCCCTGCGGAAAATTCTCCGCGCGCCGGAAGAGTTAAGCGGGATGATCCCCGCCACGCTCGGAATGGGGCTCGGGATTCTGGTCGGTCTTTCGGCGGCGATCTTCCAGGTTTGGTATTACTATCACAACGCCCCTCCCGGATACGAGGTGGTCGAGTTCGACACGCTCGGGTTCGACGAGAAGGGGAAAGTCCGCCCCGAGATTCTTGCGCTCGACGGTAAAAAAGTATATATTACGGGCTATATGTACCCGACCGACCGGCATGCCGGGATCGAGAATTTTCAGCTGGTTCGTCTTCTGGCGCACTGCAAATTCTGCAGTCCCGGCACGAACCCCGCCGATATGATCGCGGTCAACCTCGAAAACGGGATGACGGTTTCGTACCGCGCCAACAAGATCGTCGGAGTCGGCGGCATCTTCTACGTCGACCCAAATTTCAAACCGGGAGAGATCCCCTACAGCCTCGAAGCCGACGTCTTCCGAAAGTAAACAAGCGATTCCCCCGGGGAAAAATTACAGCAGTCTATGTCCGACCAGAAATACATCGCTCGATACAGCGCCATGCGGCTGATGGGAGTCTTCCAGTTCGAATCGGAAACTGCCCTTTTCCCCGGCGCGCGCGTCATCGTACGCACCTCGCGCGGGCAGGAAGCCGCCACCATTTTGCGCGAGGCCACCGAAGAGGCGGTCGCCCGCATCCCCTCCCGGCACGAAGAAGGCCCGGTTCTGCGGATCATGACCCCCGACGACGAAATCGAGTGTCGGCGGATCCGCGCGGCTGAAAAAGACGAGTTTTTCCGCGCCCGCGCGATCATCGACCAGGCCGGTCTGGGGATGAATCTGGTTCGGGTCGAGCACATTTACGGCGGCGAAAGACTCATCGTTTACTACGTCGCCGAAGGGCGGGTCGATTTCCGCGTTCTGCTCCGTCATCTGGCCGCCGAGTTCCAAACGCGGATTCAGATGTTCCAGATCGGCGTCCGCGACGAGACGCGCCTGATGGCCGACGTCGGTGACTGCGGACGCGAGGCCTGCTGCAACACATTCCTCTCCTCGATGCTCTCGGTCAATATGAAGATGGCCAAGATCCAAAAGGCGAACCTCGACCCGACGAAAATCTCCGGCCGATGCGGACGACTGAAATGCTGTCTGACGTATGAATACGAGACGTACAAAGAGCTGGTGGCGATCCTTCCCGCCATCGGTTCGACGGTCGCCACGCCCGACGGACCGGGCATTGTCATCGGTCAGGAGCTCCTGGCTAAACGCCTTCAGGTCGAAACGAAGGACGGCGCTCGGAAGTTCTTCACCATAGACGAAATCGAAAAAGCGGCCGCCGGCTCTCTGCCGACGGAAGACCCCGGTCCCTCGTTCGACGACGACGCCGATTATCCCGGATCGAATCCCCCGGCCGGAACGACGGGCAAAACCTCCTCCGTCCGGCGCGGCGAACGGCGGCGCGGGCCGAAGGGGCGCCCGCATCGGGGGGAACGTCCCGCCGAAGGCCGCGGCGAATATTCCGGCGGAAGACCGGAAAGCGGCGGCGGGCCGCACAATCCGCCGCATCACGGCGGCCGCCCGGCCGGCCCGCGCAAGGGCGGGCCTCGGCCGTTCGAAAGGGGCGGTCCTCCCCGTCAGAGCGGCGGTCCGAAGCCCCCCCGGCAGTTTCCTCCCCCGTCCGATTCCCCCCGCCGGTTCCGACCCGAAAACCGGGACCGCGGTTTCCATCACAAAAGAAGAGAAAGCGAGTAAATTTTTCGATGGCCCCCCTCCGCGATGTCGTTACCGACCTGAAATGGCGCGGTCTTCTGAATCAGGTGACCGACGAATCGATTGATAAGTTCCTCCTCGAAAAGCCGCGTGTTATCTACACCGGTTTCGATCCGACCGGCCCGTCGCTCCATGTGGGGCACCTGGTCGCAATCATGAACCTCCGCCGCGCCCAGCGCGCCGGGCATCGTCCGATCGCCCTGATCGGGGGCGCCACCGGCATGATCGGCGACCCGAGCGGAAAGAGCGAAGAGCGTCAGCTCCTCACCGCCGAGACGATCGAAAGCAACGTCCGTTCGATCCGCGCGCAGATGGAAACCTTTCTCGACTTCGACCAGAAGAGCGGAGCGCTCCTTCTGAACAACTTCGAGTGGATGAAAGACTTCTCCTTCCTCGATTTTCTGCGCGACGTCGGGAAGCATTTTCCGGTCAACGTGATGCTCACGAAAGACTCGGTCAAGAGCCGGCTCGAACGAACCGACAGCGGCCTGAGCTACACTGAGTTCAGCTACATGCTTCTTCAGTCGTACGACTTTGTGGTGCTGAACAAACGTTACGGCTGCGAGGTTCAGTTCGGCGGGAGCGACCAGTGGGGGAACATCACCGCCGGAATCGACCTGGCCCGACGAATGACCGGGGTACAGCTCTACGGTCTGACGAGTAAACTGCTGGTCAAAAGCGACGGCAAAAAGATGGGAAAGACCGAATCGGGCGCCGTTTGGCTCGACGCCGAACGAACCAGCCCCTACCACTTCTACCAATACTGGGTCAACGTCGACGACGCCGATATTCCGAACGTCCTGCGCTTTTTCACCGACCTGACCGAGCCGGAAGTGAACGACCTTTTGGCCGAACACGAAAAGGATCCGGGCAAACGCCTGCCTCAGAAACAGATCGCGGCGGAACTGACCCGCCTGGTTCACGGCGCGGAAGGACTCGCCGCCGCCGAAAAGGCGACGCAGATATTCTTCGGCGCCGAGGTGTCCGAACTTTCCGACTCCCAGCTCGGCCCGATCTTCGCCGACGTGCCGAGCGTCGAAATCTCCCGTGCCGAACTCGAAGCCGGACTCCCCCTGGTCGACGCCCTGGTCCGCGCCAAACTGGCCGGTTCGAAAGGGGACGCGCGCCGAACGGTGCAGCAGGGGGGCGCGTATGTCAACAACCGCCCCGGCGGCGGCCTCGACCGCAGACTGACTCTCGCCGACTTGGCGAGCGAAACGATGATCGTCCTGCGCAGCGGCAAAAAACGCTACGCGCTCCTCAAGATGGTCTGACCGTTCCGCCGCGTATGACACCTTGCGCGAGGGGGCCTTTCCGCCCCCTCGTTTCGTTTCCGCCCGGCGCGCCCTGACGCCTTGAATTCCGCAATTCGATGAAAAAAACGCCCCCCCCGCCGCAAAAGACGCGTCTTTCCCATAGCCGCGGCTCCGCCGCGCTTCCCGACCGGCTCGCGCGGGCGGGGGAAATCGGCGTTTCGATCGACCGTCTGGGCGAACTCTACGAAATCGACCTCTCCCGTCGGAACAAAATCGATAAGAAAGTGCGGGGGCAGTACTTCACCCCCGGCGACGTCGCCGAACTGATGAGCGACTGGTTTCTCCCCCTGAAAGGGGAGAATCTCTGCGACGTCTGCTGCGGAACGGGAAACCTGATCGTCCCGGTTCTGCGCAAACTCGGCCGGCGGAAGGCGCGCGCGCTCATCGCCGCCGGGCGTCTCTATCTCTACGACCTGGACGAAACGGCGCTTACGATCTGCCGGGATCTGATCGGCGCTCTTTTCGGGCGCGATATTCAAGACGCGGTCCGCGCCGTTCCGGGCGATTTCCTTTCGTCGGACGTGCGCCTCCCCGAAAACTGCAAGGTGATTTCGAACCCCCCCTATTCCAAGATCAGGGAGCTTTCGGGCGCCTGGACCCTCACCGACGCGCTCGTCTCGTCCCGGGAATACTACTCCGCGATTATGGAAAAGATTCTCGATCAGAGCCGCGCTTCGGTCATCATCACCCCCTACAGTTTCATCGGGGGGAAGAAGTTCTATCCGCTCCGCCTGGCGATGAACGGCCGGAGCGGTTTTATCGTCTCGTTCGACAACGTCCCGGGAAACATCTTCCGCGGAAAGAAACACGGCGTCTTTAACAGCAACACGTCGAATTCGGTCCGCGCGGCGATCACCGTCACCGATGACCGCGAAAAAGCCGCAGGGTACCGCGTCTCTCCGCTGATCCGTTTCAAAAATGAGGAGCGCGCCGAGCTTTTGACCCCCGCACGTCTCGAGTCGTTTTTGGGGAAAACGCGCCAATCCGTCACTCCCGACGCGCCGCGGTTTCGAAAATGCTTCCC
This sequence comes from uncultured Planctomycetota bacterium, assembly GCA_902766935.1. Classification (GTDB taxonomy): domain Bacteria; phylum Planctomycetota; class Planctomycetia; order Pirellulales; family Thermoguttaceae; genus RUG695. The sequence goes on from CACXFR010000197.1 coordinate 24,338, forward strand.
CGCGCTCGAGGAGATTCTGGACCGATGGCGGCAAAAGGCGGAAGGAGAGACCCTCTCCGACCTTCTGGCGAAGGGGGGGAAATACGCGCTCTGCGTGCCGAGCACATGCCGCTACTTTTCGGTCGCCTCACGGCGCGATTTACGCCGCGTCGGAAAATACACACTCGCTTTCGACGACGCGCAGGCGTGGGGGTTCGCCTACGCGATGATCAACTCCTCGTTCTGCTACTGGCACTGGCGGCTCTACGACGGAGGGATCGCCTACCCGATCAGCCTCCTAAAAGAGATGCCGAGCGTCTATCACCGATTAACCCCGGCCGAAAAGCGGACCTTTTTTAAAACCGCCGACGAAATGGCCCGGTCGGAAGAGAAGTTCCTTTCGTATAAAAAGAACGCCGGCCGCCCGCAGGAAAACATCAAGTTCCCGACGGAGTACCGCGAACGGATCAACCGCCTCGTACTCCGCGTTCTGGGATTTCCCGGCCGCGGGCCGGACCCGTTCGGCGTGGTTCATTCGAACCGCGCGCTTTCGGCCTCCGAAGGGGAATAACCTCGGCACGTCGACAAAAAAACGAAGGAAAGACCGCCGTCCCTCCTTCGTCGTTCTGAAACGGACGCGCTGCGACTAATTCTTTTTCGGAAGATACTCGTCGGCGAAATCGAGATACTGCGCCCAGTCGTATTCGGAGAGGTTGTGTTTTCCGGTTCGGCGGTGATAGTGGATGACCGCGCCGACCGGGGTATCGACCTCGGGCGGTTCGGCCGGCGCGCCGCCGATTCCCTCCGTTCCCAGAAGCCGATAGACCGAATCGGCGTTATACGCCGAAAGGTATTCCCCGGTCGGATCGGCCCACAGGTCTTCGGACGCGCTCGCCACATAGACCGGCCGGGGGGCGATCAGCGCGATCAGCTCGTGCTGGTCGATCGGCAGCTCCTCGGTTCGTCCGACGTACGTTTTGTATTTCGGACAGAACCAGTGCGGAAAGGTCCGGTTGATCGTTTCGATCGTCTCGCCGAAATTCCGGCGGGTGAGCGCCGCGCCGCCGCATCCGGAATCGTTCGAGATCACCGCCGCGAAGCGCGGGTCGTTCGCGCCGGCCCAAAGCGAGGTCTTCCCGAGCCGGGAATGACCCACGACCGCTACGCGGGCCGCGTCGATTTCGGGGATCGTCTCCAAACAGTCGAGCGCGCGGGAAAGCCCCCACGCCCAGGCGGTGATCGTCGCGGCGCGCGACTCTTCGGGAACGTTCTTTTCGAATTCGGCAAAGAGAGGATGAACACCGTTCTGCCGCTGGTCGTCGAAGTCGGGATCGATATCTTCGTAGTAGGCGGTCGCCAGCGCGTAGCCGCGGTCGATGATCATTTCGAACGGATAGCGGTCTTTCTTATAGCCTCGGCGCTCCTCGCCGTTTACGCCGCGCGTGTGGTTCCCTTCCGTGTTGTCGGAAATCGAGATCCAGGGATCGGAATCGGTGGTATGGTTCCCCTGGAAGTTCAGAAGGAGAAACGCCGGAACCGGCTTTTCGGCTTTGTTCGGAATGGCGATCAGAAGGTCGAGTTTCGGTGCAGGATTCGGCGCGTCGAAGTAGATGCGCACCTCTTTAAACGTCGCTTTCCCGTCGAACGCGACCGGATCGGTCCGGAGCGTCTCGAACGCCAGACGCGAACGGTCGACCCCCGGCATGACGCCGTACATCTCGCGGCCGAACAGTTCGAGAAGTTCCGGCCGACGTTTTGCCGTCCAGTCTTCGGCCGTGGCGACCGGCGAGCCGTCGCTCATCACCAACGGATCGGGAAGCGTATAGGAGACCACTTCGGCCTCGTCGTAGTTTGGCTCTTGGGCCGCCGCGCAGAAGAAGAACCCGCGCAGAAGTTTCGTCATCACTTTCTCCGTATCGATTAAAAGCGTCAGGAAGTCCGCCGCCGCGGTCAGAAGAATTCGGCCCCTTCTTCGGGAACAGGGTCGGCGGCCTCGCCGCTCTTCTGCGCCTCTTCGCGCAGCGGTTTTTCGTTCTTATACGACTCGAGCTCGCTCAGGAACTCGTCGATCCGTTCATCCTTTTCCTTTTCGGCGAGCTCCACTCCCATTTGGGCGTACTTGCGTGCGTTTTCGAAATCGCCCGTCTCGGCATACGCCGCGGCGAGAGTGCTCAGAATGTACGATTCCCGGTAGTTCGTCGCCTCGGCGGCGCGGGTGGCCAAATCGAGCGCCTTGGCGCCGTCGCGCGAGGCATCTTCGGGGCAGGTCGCCAAAAGCCAGGCGTAGTTGTTCAGCGAGCCGCTGTCCCCGGGATGGGCGGCGAGAATCTTTTCGTAGACCGCGGCGGCGTCCTGCCAACGGCCGTACAGCAGATAAATGTCGGCCTTCCCGCGCAGGAGGGGAAGCGAATCCGGATGTGTTTCAAGGAGGAGGTCGATCTTCGCCATCCCGGAGGTAAAATCGTCGTTCTGCGCCATCGTGTACGCCAGCTGAGACGTGATTCCCTCGTCGTCGGGGTCCTGGCGGCGGATTTTTTCCAAAAGAGGCACCGCGTCGCCGTACCGCTCCTGCTGAATGTAGATCAGCGCCTTGAGCCGAAGCGCTTCGGGAAAACTCGGATTCATTCCGATCGCGCGGTTCACGTCTTTGAGCGCGTCGGCATACTCCTTCTTTTGGAGCCGGGCCGCGGCGCGCAGATAGAAGATCGTCGGCAGCGGCATCTCTTCGATCAGGCGGGTATAAAGCTCGATCGCCTCGTCATACGCGCCGATCGAGGCCAGGAACTGCCCCCGTTCGAGACGGGTGATCAGCGAGTTGTCTTCGGCGGACTCCGCCTCGTTGTAAAGCAGAAGCGCCTCGTCTTTTCGATCCAGCGCGGCGAGAATCGTCGCCTTGGTCTTTTTGTAGCGCGGGTTTCCCTCGTCGAGCTCCAAGGCCTTGTCGATCGACTCGAGCGCTTTTTCTTCCTGGTGCATTTCGACGCAGCAAAGAGCCAGCAGATTGAGCAGCTCGGGGTTTTCCGGTTCCAACGCGACGGCGTCCTGCAGGTACGCGAGCGTCTTTTCGACGTCGTCTTCGGTCAGCGCGCGGTATTTGAGCGCGGCGGCGTAGATGTCGGGACTCGAGTCGCGCGACAATTCAATGGCGGCGTCGAGCGCCTCGCGCGCCTTTTCGCGGTTTCCGTCCGGAAGCATCTGAAGTCGGCCGATCGCCAGTTGGGCCAGCGGCAGATCGGAGAACTCTTCCGCCGACGACTCGAGATCTTCGAGCGCCATCGACCGGATCACCGGCCAGCCGTTCGGGTATCGGTCGACCGAAATCGTATCGTCCATAAAGATTTTCGAAAGCGCCAGTCCCCGTTCGAGCCGGGACGAAAGGCGCAGCTGCCGACAGTACTCGAGGCTTTCCCCTTCGAGGCCTTTCTTTTCGGCCTCGTCGCAGTAGGCGATCACTTTGGTCAGGTCGAGAATCGACGCGGCCGAAAGTTTAACCTCGGTCGCCAGGTTCAGCAGATCGTCGGCGCTGTTCTCCTGCACCGCGTTTTCGATCTCTTTCGCCACCTCGTCGCTGGCCGCCCGTTCGGGATCGCCGATTTCGTCCTCGCCGTCGGCGGACTCTTCCCCTTCGGGAGCATCCTCGTCGGGCGCGGTCTGAGGTTCGGAGAGTTCCGGCGGATCGGCGGAAGCAGGATTCCCGGCGCCGTACAGACGGAACGCCGGGGCCGGCGCGAAGAGCAGCGCCGCGAAAAGCGCGATACAGATAGTCCGTTTCATGGTGTCATCCTCCGTTGAATAAAAAGAAAGAGCGCCGTTCAACCGACTGCGCTCCCGCCGTCTCTGTCGGCAACTTGTATTACATATCAGAGTGAAGATTCTTTTCGATCTGTTTCCTCTCGATTTCGGCAATCTTGTCGTTCCGCCGCTTGTGGCGTCCTCCGGCGAATTCCGATTTCAGCCAGATTTCGACGAGCCGATCAATCTTCCCCTCGCTGAGAAGATCCCCCGACAGGCAGAGGACGTTCAGGTCGTTGTGGCGGCGGCTCACCTCGGCGGTCACCTCGTCGATCACCGGCGCGGCGCGTACGCCGGGGAACTTATTGGCGACGATGCTCATACCGATCCCCGTCCCGCAGATCAGGATTCCGCGGTCGGCCTCGCCGCGCGAAACCGCGCCGGCGACCACTTTGGCGATATCGGGATAGTCGACCGGTCTGGGATCGCCGGGGGTCGGTCCGACGTCGGTCACATCATGTCCGAGCCGACGGAGCAGACCGCTCATATCGACCCGAACCTGGACGCCGTGATGGTCACTGCCAATCATTATTTTCATGGGAAAATCACTTTCTACCCGAAATCACTCAGGATTCAATAAACGCGCGGACTTCGTCGCAGAGCGCCTGAGCCGAGCAGGCGTCGGGCGCTTCGGCAATGATCCGAACGATCGGTTCCGTATTGCTGGCGCGAACCAGAACCCAGCGGTCCGCAAGATCGACCCTCAGCCCGTCGCTGCGGTCGGTCCGATATTCCTTGTAATTCGCCTCGAGCCGGTCGAGCGTCTCGGCGACCTTTTCGGCCGGCAGGAGCGCTTTCTCTTTGATGATCGCGTAGGCGGGGAGTTCGTCGGCCAGAGCCGAAACCGGAACGCCGCGCAGAGCCATCGCTTCGAGAATGTTCGCCATTCCGACGAAGCTGTCCCGAACCAGACCGACCGCCGGGTCGATCGGTCCGCCGTTCCCCTCGCCGCCGAAAACAGCCTTTTCGGCCAGAAGGAGATCGACCACATTCGCCTCGCCGACCGGACTTCGCCGGGCCGGGACGCCGAACGATTCGGCCACGTCGATCGTCATCCGGCTCGTCGCGCAGTTGATGACGACCGGACCCGCCTTTTTGGCGAGTTTGTGTTTCGCGCAGATCGCCACGGTGTACTCTTCGCCGATATACCGGCCGTTTTCGTCGATCACCGCCAGACGGTCCGCGTCGGGATCCTGACAGAACGCCGCGTCGACCTTGGCGGCGCGGACTTTTTCGAGGATTCCCGAAAGGTTCGCCGCGGTCGGTTCCGGCGTGTGGGCGAACCGACCGTTCGGTTCCTCCCCCATACAGATCACCTCGCAGCCGAGTTCTTCGAGGAGCGGCTTCCCCAGAACCGACCCGGCGCCGTGATTCGAATCGAGAAGAATGCGGAACTTCTTCGAGGCGACGAGCCGGGCGTCGACCGTCTTTAAAACCGCGTCCAGGTGCGCCCGGACGGTGTCGGCGACCGCGCTGCGCCGTCCGAGCCGGTCCGGTCCGCACCACGGGAAAGCCAGTTCGCCCCGTTCGAGCGCGCGGTACGTTTCGAGGACCTTTTCCCCTTCCCGTTTCGGAATGACGCGCCCCTCTCCGGAGAAGAGCTTCAGACCGTTGAACTCGATCGGGTTATGGCTGGCCGAGATCTGAATTCCCCCCGCGGCATTCAGGCTTCGAACCAGAACGCCGCAGGTCGGCGTGGCGGCCACCCCGCCGACCAGGGTCGGCCGGCCGACCGCGTTCAGGGCGGCCGAGATCGCGTCGGCGAAGAGGGAGCCGGAATTCCGGCCGTCCCAGGTGATCACGAAGGGACCGTCCCCCGGAATCGAAAGGGAAAACGCGATCGCGTAACGGACCGCGACTTCCGGCGTCAGCGTTTTGCCGACTTCGCCGCGAAGTCCGGAAACGCTGATAATAAGCGGCACTGACATATAACCTCTCCTGACAGAACTGAAGTTCCGGGCGGTTGGTCTTTGAAGAAACGCGGCGCAACAGGGCCGCGCGGGGCGACGACACCCCGACGGCTCCATTATAAGGCCGCAATGGGGTAAGAACAAGGCCTCCGGCGGGTCATTTCAGACTCGTCACGTCCTTATAGACGTACGCCCCGCCGTTCTCTTCGGCCAGTTTTCGATACGCCGCGGGATGCCTCCCCCCCGGCTTGCCGAACTCGATCACGTTGATCTGCGACACCCCCGTCCGCCGAGCCAGATCGCCGATCCGACGGAGCGCCAGCGCCGAAATTTCCTCTTCGGCGTCGGTCAGAAGGAAGATCACGTCGGGCGCCATGCGGATCGCGGCCGACAGCGCGCCGAGCGGGTCGGTTCCCCCTTCCGGACGGACCGCACGGAGAAATTCGTCGGCGCGGTGTTTCGTTTCGGGAGTGACGTCGGCCAGACGCGTCCCGCCGTCGAAAACCTCGACTTTGTGGTTGAAGACCAGAAGCTGAAACTTCCGCGCCCCTTCGCCCGGCTCGAGCGACTCGATGCTCAGCCGCGCTTCGGAAACGGCGAAGTTCATCGGCGCCTCGTCCGGCCATTTCATGCTTTCGCTCCGGTCGATCAGATAGACGAACCGCTTCCCGCGGCCCGAGAGTTCCCCGAACCGCACCGCCTGCCCGCTGCCGGCGCCCGTACCGGCGGAACGATCGCCCGATCCCGCGCCGGCGCGGCTCGGACCGGGGTCGTCCGACGCGAACCGCACCCGCGCAGTCGCCCCTTCCCGAGGCGGTTCGGCGCCGACCGCCTCGGCCGGCGGCTCTTCGACCGGGTCGGACAAAGCCGGGTCGACCGGCGGCTCGGCGGGATCGGCCTGCGTCTCTTCGCCGGCGCTCTCCGCCGGACCAGCGCCCGATTCCTCCTCCGAAAAGAGGAGCGAAACCTCCCCCTCCGGCCGCCCGCGCGCCGCGCGCGAGATCGGCCGATGGATCTGGAAGACAGTCAGCAGAAGGAGGAGGATCGCGGCGTGGATCATCAGCGACCCGCTCCACGAGGTCCAAAACGGCGTTTTCTCGCCGTCCGGTTCCGGCAGGGGATCCCCGGCGCCCTGGCGCGTCTTCCACTTCCAAAAAAAGTTCTTCCTTTTATAATGGGGTTCGGAGCCGCTCATAACAGCCCGATTATAAAATTCCTCCCTCCGAAATAAAAGAGGGAAAAGAAAACCGCCATCTGTCTTCCGCACAAAGGAGAACGCGTGAAAATCGTCCGATACCCGCATCCCGTCCTAACCTACCACTCGAAACCGATCAGACGGATCGACCAGGGACTGCGCGACATCGCCGCCGAAATGCTCGAGCTGATGTACGAGGCGCAGGGGGTCGGTCTGGCGGCGAACCAGGTCGGACTGCCGTACCAGCTTCTGGTGATGAACCCGACGGGGGACCGCGAGCAGAAGGAAGAAGAGTACGTCTTCATCAACCCGGTCATTCAGAAGCGGGGGGGCGGAATGCGCGAAATGGAAGAGGGGTGCCTGAGTTTTCCCGACCTGCACCTTTCGATTTCCCGGCCCGACGAGATCACGTTTCAGGCGATTGGTCTGGACGGAAAACCCGCGACCTACAACTGGAAGGGGCTGCCGGCGCGGGTCGTTCAGCACGAGACCGACCATCTTCACGGCAAATGCTTCTACCAGCGGGCGAAATATTCCGGGGAACTGATCGCGCGCGACGCACTGGGCGCGATGGCCGCCGAATTCGACGCGGATCGTCAGCGCGGGTTCATCCCGAGCGACGGCCAGATTGCCAAAGAGATCGCCGAACTCGAAAAGAAATACTGCTGAACGGAACGCTCGGCAAGCCGACGCCGAACCGAAAACGGCGCGCCGAGACGCGCCGTTTTCATTTCAACCGGTACGAAAAAAGCGAATCGGGGCGACACGATTTGAACGTGCGACCCTCTGCTCCCAAAGCAGATGCGCTAGCCAGGCTGCGCTACGCCCCGTCAAGGCACATTCTAAACGATTGCCGCGAATCGGCAAGAGACCGCTCGCCGCGGGACTATCTTTTCACCTCAGTCAGATTGGTGCCGTCGGGGATGACGGCGTTCTTTTCGACGCAGACCACGCCGTCGCGGATCTGGCCGTAGAAGCTCTCCGGCGTTTCCAGAATCCCGTTCGGATTGGTGATCGTAACGTTCCGGCCGATCGCGCAGTTCTTGTCGACGATCGCCCCGTCAATCACCGTGTTGTCGCCGATTCCGATCGGGCCCTTTCCCTCGGCGGCGGCCTGGGCGAGCTCCTTCTGCGTCTGGTAGAAGTCCTGCCCCATCAGAATTGTGTTGCGGATCACGCAGTTTCGGCCGATCTGCGAACGGAGCCCGACGATCGAGTTTTCGATCACCGTCCCTTTGCCGATCGTGCAGCCGTCGGCGATCAGGCTCGAGGCGATCTTCGCGCCGCTGATCCTCGAGGCGGGAAGGAAATTCGAACGGGAGTAAGTCGGCGACGAGGCGGTCGACAGGGCGAACGGAGGATTGTCGGAAGCCATCGCCAGGTTCGCTTCAAAAAAGGCGCCGATCGTACCGATGTCTTCCCAATAGCCGTCGAACGGATGAACCTGCACGTGCTTGGTGCGGATCGCGGCGGGAAAGACCTCTTTGCCGAAATCCTTGTAATCGGTCTTTTCGAGCGCGTCGACCAGCGTCTGTTTGTTGAACAGGTAGATCCCCATGCTCGCCAGGTATTCGCGGCCGTTGGCCTCGATCCCGAGCGACTCGATCGCCTCCTGCGAAATCCGGACGTGGTCGAGTTCCTGCTCGGTTTTCGGCTTCTCGAGAAAACCGATCACCTTGCCGCGCGTCTCCTTTTCGTCGGCCAGACGCATAATCCCGAATCCGGATGCCTTGTCGCGCGCGACGGGAACCGCGGCAATCGTCACGTCGGCGTTGGCGTTGACGTGCGTTTCGATCATCTTGCGGAAATCCATCCGGTAGAGCTGATCTCCCGAAAGGATCAGGACGTAGTCGATGTCGCGCTGGCTGATGTAGTTCATGTTCTGGCGGACAGCGTCGGCGGTTCCCTGATACCAGGTTCCGTTTCGGTTCGTCTGCTGCGCGGCCAGGATTTCCACGAAACCGCGGCTGTAATCGTCGAAGTTATAGCAGCGAATGTGATGATGGAGGCTGACCGAGTTGAACTGCGTGGCGACGTAAATCCGGTTCAGGCCGCTGTTGATGCAGTTCGACAGCGGGATGTCGATCAGGCGGTATTTCCCCCCGATCGGAACCGCGGGCTTGGCGCGGTATTTTGTCAGCGGATAGAGACGGGTCCCCTGCCCGCCCCCTAAAATCAGAACGACTACGTTATTCATCGCTGAGACTCCGGTTCGAAATTGACGGTTTGAAAAAAGAAAGGAACGCCCGTAAAGGGGAAACCGCCGTTTTCCGTCCGTCCCCTGCGGGTCCGATTCCTCCGCGCCCCGATTATAAACCGCGAAAGGTTTCCTTTCAAGTTTGATTGGGGCGTTGCCGCCGTTCGGCATAAAAAAATCCCGATCTCAAAGAACTCCGCGCTGAAAAAGGATTCCGACACAATGTATCGATTTCGGTTTGAGTTCCCAATCGGGTGACGGCCGCTTGGGCAATGAATTCGGAACCTTTTTCTGAAGCTCTTTGAGATCGGGAACGAATATCCTGATCATTTTGCCTGACAGGCAAACGGGGTGTTCGTCCTTGAACTCCTTTCTGTTAGAGGTTGGGTAACTGTCCTATCGATGAAACACAAATGATTTTCAAACGCGCCGATCATCCCACCTTCGAAAGGGCGGTTAAGATCTTGCGGAATTTCGGCATCCGCTTCTCGACGTAGCGGACCCACCTTTCGGGATGCCAAATTTCGATGCTGACCGCCGCGCCGACGACCATCACCTCCTGACCCGGTTCGACCCGCAGAAATTCGCGGAACCCTTCCGGAATCAGAAGCCGTCCTTTTCCGGCGAGCTGAACCGGACGGTATCCGGTCGAAAGGAGGCGGCCCAGAAGCTGGAGCTGCGCGAGACGGTCGGTGTAATCCCCCATCTGCTGATGGAGGTTGACCAGCTCGACCCGTTTGCTGAACTCCTTTTCCCACGACTCCTGCGGCCAAAGGCTGATACACCCGGGCCGCTCTTTGACCAACACGCAGTCCCCCCCTTCGCCGACCGGGAAAAGCTCGACGAGCTTTTCGGGAAGCGAAAGGCGGTACCGTTCGTCCAGTTTGCGGCTGAATTCGCCTTGGATGAATTGGCGTTCGGACATCGCGAAAAAATACCGATTCTTGCTATTGGGCGCAATTCCCACAAAAAAACGGGAAACACGGTTATTTTGGGCTCATTTCCCACAACTTGAGGTTTAATTTATCAGATAATTACGAGGATGCAAGCGTTTTCTTTAACGAAATCGGAAATTTTTTAAATTTTTCTGAAAATTCTTTCAATCGGCGTTTTTCGGAACCCGCCGCCGGGCGCGCGAAATTTCTCTTTTTTCGATTCCCCCCCCTTGCGCCCTCCCCGCGATCTTTTATAATCGTGACGTTGCGGGTTCCCCCGCGGCGAATGGTTTGGAGACGTAGCTCAATTGGTTAGAGTCCCGGACTGTCGATCCGGTGGTTGCGGGTTCGATTCCCGTCGTCTTCGCTGAATTAGGGGTCGGTTCTTCCGACTCCTTTTTTTATCCCCCTTTTTGCCTGTCTCCCCGGAAGGCGTGTTTTCTCCTTTTTTCCCGGGGCGCAGCTTGGAAATCGAAGATGCCCGAATCCGAAAAAAACGCCCTCGGGGGGTACAGCGGGGGCGGACATACACGCAGAATCAAGTTCGGCGAACTGACGATCGAAGGCTTTTCCCGCGCGCCGATCAAATCGTTCTGGCGGATCCCGGAACTGAAACTCGGGTTCGATCTCGGCTGGCAGCCGTGGGAACACATGGGGACCCCGCGCTGGTTCATCACCCACACGCACATGGACCACATCCTGGCGCTTCCGGCCTACGCCGCGCGGCGTCAGATGATGGACATGACCCCGCCGACGGTTTACCTCCCCGCGCAGAAGGTCGGCGAGGCGCAGGCGCTCCTGACCGCGTTCACCCGGCTCGACAACGGCCGTCTCCCCTGCAATTTCGTCGGGGTGAGGCCGGGGGACGAATTCGAACTCTCGCGCGAACTGATCGTGACCGTCTTAAAGACGTATCACTCGGTTCCCTCGGTCGGCTACATCGTCTGGGAACGGCGCAAAAAACTCAGGGAGGAATACCTCTCCCTTTCCGGGCCGCAGATCCGCGACCTGAAAGAGTCGGGGGTCGAAATCACCTACGAGGTCCGTTTCCCCCGCGTCGCCTATCTGGGCGACACCACGGCGCGGGCGCTCGACGAGGCGCCCGATGTGTACCGCGCCGACGTTTTGATCACCGAAATGACGTTCGTCTCGCCCGACGTGACCGACAATATGCTCAAAACCGCCGGACACACCCACCTGAACGATTTCGTCGGGCGTCGGGAACGGTTCGAGAACAAGCTGATCATCGCCGGGCACTTCTCGGCGCGCTATACGAACAAAGAGATCAACGCGCACGTCCGCGCGGCACTCCCCGACATGCTCGGCGGACGGCTGAACCTCTGGCTCTGACCGCCGCATCTCTTCCTTTCCCGAAAGGGCGGGCGGCGAGTCTCTACCTTGTCACGCACCGCTTCTTTGGTAAGATATTGTTGATGCGCCCCTATATTACGGCCGTTTCCCGTGGGCGTCCGTCCGTTATCCACTCTGTCGAACAGGTTTGATCGATCGATGTTTGAGTCACTGCAAGAAAGTCTCGGTTCCGCGTTCCGAACGATGCTCGGCCGCGGGCGGATTACCGAATCGAACATACGCCAGGGGATGGACCTCGTCCGAAAATCCCTCCTCGAAGCCGACGTCAGCGTCTCGGTCGTCCGTCAGTTCATCGCCAACGTCACCGAAAAGTCGCTCGGCGAAGACGTTCTGAAAGTTCTCAATCCGACCGAACAGATCGTCAAGATCGTCAACGACGAATTGATCGCGCTGATGGGACCGGTCGATCCCGAAATCCCCTTCAAAAAGCCGATCACCGTCCTGATGCTCTGCGGTCTTCAGGGATCGGGGAAGACGACCACGTGCGGAAAACTCGGGCATCGCTTCCAAAAAGCGGGTTTAAAGCCGATGTTCGTGGCGGCGGACCTCCAGCGCCCCGCCGCGATCGACCAGTTGGAAGTCCTGGGCGAGTCGCTCGGGATCCCGGTCTATACCGACCGCGTTTCGAAAGACCCGGTCGCCGTCTGCCGGACGGCGGTAAAAAAGGCGGTCGACGAAGGAATCGACGTCGTCCTGCTCGACACCGCCGGGCGCCTGCACATCGACGAAGAGCTGATGCGGCAGCTCCAAGAGATCGAACAGCGGGTAAATCCCGACCAGGTCTTTTTCGTAGTCGACTCGATGACCGGTCAGGACGCGGTCAACAGCGCCCGCGCGTTCAACGACGCCCTGGAGCTCGACGGCGTCATTCTGACGAAACTCGACGGCGACTCGCGCGGCGGCGCGGCCCTTTCGGTGAAGTCGGTCACCGGCGTGCCGATCAAGTTCGTCGGTACCGGCGAGACGCTCGACGATCTCGACGAGTTCCATCCCGACCGAATGGCGAGCCGAATCCTGGGAATGGGGGATCTGGCGACCCTCATCGAATCGGCGCAGTCGAAAATCGACGAACAGGATCTTCTGGAGCAGCAGAAGCGGCTCGAACAGGGGCTCTTTACGCTCGACGATTTCCGAAAGCAGATGTCGCAGATCACGAAGCTCGGCTCGTTCGGGAAGATTCTGAGCTTCCTCCCCGGAATGGGGCAGCTGAGCAAAATGATGGGGACGATGGACGTCGACCCGGATCAGCAGATCCGCAAAATCGGCGGGATCATCGATTCGATGACGCCGGCCGAACGGCGGAACCCGCAGATCATCGACTCGAGGCGGCGTCAGCGCATCGCCGACGGCGCCGGGGTCGCTCCGAACAAGGTCAACGAACTGCTGAAAATGTTCTATCCGATGGCCGACATGATGAAGAAGATGGGGCGGCTCGGACCGGGGGATCGGATGCGCGCGGTTCAGATGATGTCCCAGCAGCTCCAGCAGGGAACGCTCGGTCAGAACCAGAAAAAAGGAACCGGGAAACGCCTGAGTCCGAAAGAGCGTTTGGAACAGCGGAAACGGCTCGAAAAGGAGCGGAAAAAGAAAAAACGCCGTTAATTCCCCCCTTGCGTCGTTTACTCTCTATGATAATATAAGGTGATTATTTTGTAAAAACACCGCATTCATTAACACTAGGGCCCTCCGGGCCGCTAACTGAGGAGAAAACCTTGGCAGTCAGAATTCGTTTGAAGATGCTCGGACGCAAACACCGTCCGTTTTTCCGTCTTTGCGCCGTAGACGCGCGCAAACCGCGCGACGGCCGCGTTCTTGAAGAACTCGGCATCTACGACCCGATGGTTCCCGATACCGACGCCCGTGCCATCCTGAAGGGTGACCGGATCGACTATTGGCTCGGCGTCGGGGCGATCCCGTCCCCCAAAGCGGCGGTCCTCATCAAGAAGTACGGCACCAACGGCACGAACCTTGAGGCTCAGCAGGCCGCGCTTGCCAAGCTCAAGAGCAAGCCGCGCTACGTCGCTTCCGCCGAAAAGGCCGTCATTTCGATGACGGCTCCCGCTCCGGAAGAAGCCGCGCCCGCCGCAGAGGCCGAAGCGCCCGCCGCCGAAGCCGACGCTCCCGCGGCCGAACCTGAAGCTCCCGCCGAAGGCGCCGAATAAGATTCGGCGCGCTACGGCGCATCCGTTTTGTATAACTACCGCGGGCGGCCAAGCCCGCGGTTTTTGACCCGGGGTTCCTTTCCCGGGGTCGTCAAAAGCGGGGCCGTTTATGCGTTTCGATGTTTTGACCCTCTTTCCGGGGATCTTTGAGAGTTTTCTCGAAGAGAGTCTTCTGAAAAGCGCGATTGAAGGCGGCCTCGTTCGAGTCGATCTTCACAATATCCGCGACTGGGCCCACGACAGACACGGCACCGTCGACGACACGCCTTACGGAGGCGGTGCCGGAATGGTTATGAAGGTCGACAAAGTCGTTCCCTGCGTGGAAGACGTTCAGTCCGCCGCTCCGACTGCCGGGCGGCTCCTCCTGATGTCGCCTCAGGGACGCAGGCTCGACCAGCCCCTGGTCGAAGAGCTCGCGGGGGAAGAACGCATTCTTCTCCTGTGCGGCCGCTACGAGGGGTTCGACGAGCGGATCATTGAAATTCTCCGCCCCCAGGAAGTCTCGCTCGGCGACTTCATCCTGAACGGGGGCGAGGTCGCCGCGATGGCGGTCATCGAGTCGGTCATCCGGCTGATCCCCGGCGTCCTGGGCGACGCCGATTCGGCTCGGTTCGACTCCTTCTCTTCCGGGAACCGGATCCTGGAAGAGCCGCAGTACACGCGCCCGCGCGAGTATCGCGGACTTGAAGTTCCGGAGATCCTCCTTTCGGGGGATCACGGCCGGGTCGACAAATGGCGCGCCGAGCAGCGGATTCTCCGCACTCGCCAGCGCCGCCCCGATCTCCTTGAAGGAGTTCAGGAAACGACCGCCCCCCCGCCGTCCGAAAGGCGCGCGGGCGCGGACGAAAATAATAAATAAGTCTTCGGGTTGTTTGAGGCTCCGTCTCGAACTTCTTTTTAGCCCGGAACGGCATTGCCGGGAGTTCTTAACGAAGGCTTCCCAGGGAAAGGGGCCCCGTCGGGCGCCTTTCCGTCACTTTCTACGAAAGGTTTAAGGTTTAACAGTGTCTCAGGAACTTCTGAAAAAAGTCGATGCGCTCGGACTGAAAGAAAACGTCTCCAAGTTCGAGATCGGTGACACGGTCAACGTCCATTGCAAAATCCTCGAAGGGGGAAAAGAACGTATCCAGATCTTCAACGGTGTCGTGATCGCCAAGAGCGGCGGCGGCCCGCGCGAAATGTTCACCGTCCGCCGTATCGTCAACGGCGAAGGGGTCGAACGGAAGTTCCCCCTCCATTCCCCGAAAATCGCCAAGGTTGAGGTCGTTCGTTCGGCCGTCGTCCGCCGCGCGAAGCTCTACTTCCTCCGCGACCGCGTCGGGAAGGCCGTCCGTCTTCAGGAACGCCGCGTAGAACGCGCCGTCGACGAAACCGCAAAGGCCAGCAAGATGAAGCGGGGCAAGAAGGCGAAGGCCGCCAAGCGCGCTGCCAAAGAAGCCGCCGCCAAGGACGCCGCCAAAGAAGCCGAAAAATGAGCCTGAGTCTCCCGCAGGGCCAAACGGGCGCGGAGTTTTCTCCGCGCCTTTTTTTATGGGTACGACCTCTTTTTTCGTCTCTTATCCTTTCCGTTTTTGCTATGGACAGCGGTTCCCCTTTTTTTGTAGAATTCCGGGGGACGGGAAAGTCTCGTTCGTAGATATATGGGGTCAAGATGATTTTTCGACAAAACGGAACACCATTATAAATAGTCAAGCGGTATCGTTATGAAATCGAATTTCGGTCTGCGCGGTTCTCTCGTTTTGGGAATAGCTCTCTGGGGACTCTTCGTCCTGGCGGCCGGCGCCCAGACGCCGAGCCTCCCCGAAGCGCCCGCGCTTCTGGGAGTTAAGCCGGGCGTCACCACGCTCGAAGGGCTGAAGCAGATTCCCGCGTTCCAGAAGGTTCATTCCCAGAGCCGGCTCGGCGAATTCGACGTCTACACCTACCAGATCCCGGAAATGCCCGACTATCCGTTCGTTCAGCTCCTGACGAAGGAAGAGAAAGTCGAGGTCATCGTCATCAACCTGAAAGAGCCGCGTCTGGTCGCCGACGCGCGGACCTCGTTCCGCGAGTCGACCGGGAACTACAAGCCGATCCTCATCCAGGACGCCGAGGGAAAATACCGCGAAGTCTATCCGGAAACGGGGGTATCGTTCGTTCTGAAAAAGAACGAGGAAGCTCCGGAAAAGCCGGGCGACCAGGTCGTTCAGATCGTGATGGAACAGGTCAAGCCGGACTTTTTCCTCGTCCGTGCCGACGAGAACCGACGGAAACTCTTCGCCGAGGGCTCGATCGCGGGGATCTGCTCCGACGCCGAGAAGGTTCTGCAACTCGATCCGAAAAACGCCTCGGCCTACTGGCTTTTGGGGGTCGCCGATTTCCTGATCGAAGATTACGCCGAATCGCTCCGACTCGTTTCGCAGGCGGTGCAGCTGAACGATCGCGTGCCGGAATATCACTTTTTAATCATGAACCTTCTCGAGCGGACCAACGCCGTCGACAACGGCCTGCGCTACTACGACGCGGTGCAGGAGCTCTGCAAGACGAACCCGTTCCACGCGGCTCAGCTGGCGATACTTCACGCCGCGCTCCTGACGAAAAAGTCGGACGGCGACCGCGCCGGCGCGATCAACGAACTTCAGGAGACGATCGACCGGCTCAAAACGCTCGCGACCGAGAGCAAGACCGACCGCGAAAAGCTGATGACTCTTCAGCTGACCGCCCGCGCCTACATGGCGCTCGGCAGCGCAATCGCCGCGAAAGATTGGCAGGATCCCGCGGAAAAGAAGAAGTCCTATCTCTGGTTCAAGGCGGCGAAGGTCCTCCTTGACAACATCCTCCCGCGCGACCCGACCGCGGCCATCTCCCTTTTCGACCTCTGGCGGACCGCTTCGGAGGCCGCGCTGGCCGACCCCGAAAACACCGAACTGGACGCGTTCCTCGCGGACCTTCCCGCCACGGCCGACAAATACCTGGCGCAGGTTCCCGACACGCTCGAAGAGGAGATGGTCCGCATCAAGACGGGGGAAACCTTCTTTAACGCCTTCCTGGCCGCCGACACCCGCGGCGACGCGGCGGCCGCCGAGAAGTACGCGCTGAGCGCCTACGAATACCTTCAGGCTTCGCTCCGCCAAGACTCCGAACGCGTGGCGCAAATCATCGGTCCGGTCGACTACGAGCTCGGAATCTACTTCAACGAACTGCCGGCGCATAAGGAAATCGCCGCGGGGCTTCTGGCCCATGCCGCCGAGACGATCTCTTCGGCGATCACCTCCGACGGTTCGGCGCAGGACGGCGATCAGGGGATCCGTCTGGTCAACATCGGCAAGGCGTATTGGATCGCCGGCGACAGGGAAAAAGGGGAATCGCTGACCCGGCGCGGGGTCGACGCCATCGAAAAGGCGGTGACGGCGGGGAATTTCCCGCGCGAGGAATACTCCGTTCCCTGCCAGAATCTCATTACGATCTACGAAGCGCTCGGCGACTCGGCCGGCGCCGGTTTCTACCGCGAAAAGCTCTCCACCCTCCTTGAAGGGGGCGCGGAATCTCATTAAAATAACAGGCGTGGTATTCGTCGGCGGCGCGCCCTTCTTTCCGAAAACGCCGCCGCGGTGATCTGTCTTTTTCGGCGGCGGGCGCTCCCGGTGCGCGGCTCGGCCGAAAAGGCGCGGCAGGAACATTTTAAACCCAAAAAGAGAAGAACCATGTCCAACGCTGAACGCTTTCCGCATCTGAAGGCCAATGACCCCGAAGTTTACCAGCTCATTCAGGAGCAGTGTGAGCTGGAATCGACGACCCTGAAAATGATCGCATCCGAGAGCTACGCCACATACGAAGTGATGGAAGCGTGCGGCTCGCCGTTCACCAACAAATAAAGCGAAGGGTATCCCGCCGCCCGATACTACGAGGGAAACGCCGTCACCGACAAACTCGAAAATCTCGCCCGGCAGCGCGGGAAAGAACTTTTCGGCGCCGAGCATTTCAACGTGCAGCCCTATTCCGGCTCCCCCGCCAATCAGGCGGTTTACCGCGCCGTCGCCAAGCCGGGCGATAAAATCATGGGGATGCCCGTGACCGACGGCGGCCACCTGACCCATGGGTGGAAGGTCAGTTTCTCGGGAATGGACTACGTCCAGGTTCCGTACGGAACGAATCCCGAAACGGGGAAGATCGATATGGACCGCGTCCGCGAGATCGCTCTGCGCGAACGGCCGAAACTGATCTGGGCCGGGACGAGCGCCTATCCGCTCAAACTCGACTACGCCGCGTTCGCCGAAATCGCCAAAGAAATCGACGCCTATCTGGTCGCCGACATCTCGCACATCAACGCGCTGGTCATCGCCGGGGTTCATCCCGATCCGGTTCCCTACTGCGACATCGTCACCAGCACGTCCCACAAGATGCTCCGCGGCCCGCGCGCCGGGTTCATTATGTCGAAGATCGAAGACCGCTATCAGCAGAAATATTTCCCGACGAGCAAGTTCAACCTGGCGCAGCGGATCGACCGCGCGGTCTTCCCCGGACTTCAGGGCGGCCCGCACATGCACGCGATCGCCGCGATGGCCTCGGCCTTCGCCTACGCGAAGACCGACGAATTCAAAGAATACGGCCGGCAGATCGTCAAAAACGCCCGCGCCCTGGTGAGCGCCATTATTGAAAAGGGCTACGCCGTCGCCTCGGGGGGGACCGACACCCATCTGGTCGTTCTCGATTTCCGCAAAGAGGAGTTCACCGGCAAAGACGTCTCGCAGGCGCTGGCCAAGTGCGGAATCATCGCCAACTTCAATATGGTTCCCGGCGATCAGCGGAAACCTTCGGTCACCAGCGGCGTCCGTCTCGGAACCCCCTCGCTTACCAGTCTGGGAATGAAAGAAAACGACATGCTCAAGGTCGCCGACTGGATCGACCAGGTCTGCAAGAACGTCCACGACATCGACAAGGTCGCGCCGCGGATCCGGGGCGAAATCGCCGAATACCTCAAAGGGTTCGAAATTCCCGGAATCCGTCCGAAACTGATCTGATCATTCCGAGGCGTCCGTCATCAGGCCGCCGGGCGGGGTTTCCTCCCGGCGGCGTCTTTCGTCGTCGGCGGCGCAGCTGTCGCACATACTTTTATCCAACAACGCTGACAGGATGAACGGATTCTCCCGAATCAAACTGCGCCGCGTTCCGGCGCTTCTTCTTTTTTTTCTGTTGGGGCCGGCGCTCCTTCTGGCCGTCCTCGGGCTCGTGATCTATCGGCACGGCGGCGGGAGCCGCGCCGACGAAGAGGCGAAGTTGTCCTCCCTGTTCCGCGTCCGCGTCGAAATGCGCGGCGCCGAATTCGTCCGGCCCGAAATACAGACCTACTTCGGACTGACCCTTTTTTCCGGGCGGGCCGAAACGCCGTTTCTCTTCTGTCCCGAAATCCTCGCCCGCCCTCTGGGCGCTGACCGGCCCGGGCCCGAACGGATCGCTCCGCTCCTCGACGAACTGGACGCCGGCGAAAGCCCCCTGGCGCGCCCGCTCGACCGGGCTGGCGGACGCGAATGGCTGATCCCCGACCTCTACCTGAAACTCTCGCGATGGCACGACGCCGAACCGTTCCTGTACGGCCGGGCCGGGGATTTTCCGAAAGGGGGAATCCTCTTTCGGATCGGCCGAGTCCATCTGATTCCGACCGACGACTCGTTCGACCGGATCGTGAAGGATTATCGGCGTCCCCGCCGCCGATTCGGCGCCGACATCATCGACGAACTCGCCGCCATCGGCGACGGGAGGACACGCGGCGGCGCCGACGGAACCTCCGCCGACGACGAAGTCGTCCGCTACACACAAAACCGAACCGAGTCCCTCGTCGACGAGGTGCTCGGGATCTGGCTCCGCGCCGACGACGACTCGTTTGTCCTGGCGCGGTTCCATCTTTCGGGCGTCACCGCGCCCGAACCGGTCTCGCTGGCTCTCTTCGGCCGCAGCGGCGCCGATTCGTCCTCCGACCCGCCGCAGGTCGTCGCGGTTCCGGAAGCGGTAATCCCCGACGAAGCGTCGGAGGCCGGCGCCGAAGCGGTCGCGGCGGCGCCGAAAGCCGCGGCGGCCGGAGGGTTCCCTCTGGCCTGGATCCTCGACTCCCGCCGTTCGCCTTTCCCCGCGCCTCTTCTGGCGTGGTTCGCCCGAAAACCCGCCGACTGGGGCGAAGAATCCTGGCTGGCCGGGCGGCTCGTCTCGACCGTCCGCGCCGACGGCGCCGCGACGCGCCGCCACACAAGCCTCGCCGGGGTGGAGATACACAACGCCGATCTTTCGCGCCTTTTAAAAGGGATCGCCCCGACCCGGATCGAGGGGCGCCTGGAACGGCTGACCGTCAAGGAGGGGGAACTTTCCGACGACGTCTTTCTCGGAAGCGGGAGGATCCGACTCCTCGACGCGCGGTTCAAAAAGGATTTCCTGATCCGGTTCGGAAAGGAGTTCGGGCTCGAATTTCAGCCGGGGAATCTTCTTGCCAACCGATTCGACGACGACATGGTGCCGCTGGACCGCGTCGCGTTCGATTTTACGCTCGGCCGCGAAGGCGCTGCGATCAAGGCGGCCGAGTCGAGCCGGCCGATCGTTGCGGTCGGCGAATCGACCGTCCCTCCCTGTCGGATCCTTCTTCCCCCGGCCGAAGAGAAGATGATCCCCTACCCCGTCCTTTTGGAAACACTTTCGGACGGGAGCGAAAACTCCCTCTGGTCGTCCTTCTACCGCGACGCGCTCAATCATCTGCCGGTACCGGAAGAAAAACGGTAACCGATAATTTCCCCTCGGTCAAAAAAGAAAGGGCGCGAAAGATGCGCCCGAAAAAAAGGAGCGACCCGCGGCCGGAAAGCCCGGCGAGTCCTCCTGAAAGAAATACGTCCGATCCGGACGGCGTGTGAAAAGAAAAGCGGGTTACTTTTCGCGATAGACGATCCGCCCGCGGTCCATATCATAGGGGCTGATCTCAACCTGAACGTGGTCGCCGGGAACGACGCGGATGCGGAATTTCCGCATCTTGCCCGCCAGACGGCAGAGGACGATGTGATCCATATCGTCCAACTTTACGCGAAAGGCGCCGCGGACTTCTTCGGTCACCACTCCGGTTAACTGGATCGCTTCTTCTTTCTGTTTCTGTTCGCGACTCAAGATAAATTCTCCTGAATTTCTGAGGGAAGAAACGCCCGCCGGACGCCGCAATCCGCGTCCGGGAGGGACATTGGCAGGGGAGACGCCGCTTGCGAACCCCGGCTCTTTCAACACATAACGCTACCGGGTCATTATACCCCCATTTCCGCTTTTTGGGAGACGGGGCAAGCCGAAAAATTTCGTTACGACCAGACAAGGGATTCCGAGATCGGGGCGCCCAGGTTTTCGCACCCCGCCGGAGTCACGACGACCATATCTTCAATACGGATCCCGCCGTATTTCTTACTGTAAAGTCCCGGCTCGACCGAGACGATGTCTCCGGGCAAAAGTTCCGGCCCGCCGAAATCGAGCAGGGGCGGTTCGTGGCACGAAAGGCCGAGTCCGTGCCCCGTCCCGTGGGTCAGACGGATCTCGTTTTGCGCCTCGTCGCTCCCGGGAGCCGCGTAGCCGAATCCGTCCGCCTCGAGCGCGGCGATCACCGCCCGATGAACCTCTTCTCCCGTCACGCCGGCGCGGATCGTCCGCTGCGCGGCGCGTTTGGCCTCCCGAACGGCGCGGTGCATCCGCTCGTGAACCGGGTCGACCGCCCCGTTGACCACGGTGCGGGTGCAGTCGCCGAAATAGTGGCTCGTCCGGCTCCGCGGGAAGATATCGACGATGATCGTCTCGCCCCGGCGCAGAAGACCGCTGCCCAGCGCGTGGCAATCGCCCCCGTCTTTCCGCCCCGCCACGATCGACGATTCGGGATTCGAAAACCCGGCGTCCAGAAGCCGGCGGTCGATCATCGCCCGAACCCGCTCCGAAGTGAGCGGTTCCCCTTCGAAAAGGAGATTCCCGTCGGCGTCGGCCGCGGTGGCGCCGATCAGCGCGCAGACCGACGCCATCACCGATTCGGTGACATGCTGCGAGGCGCGAACCGCCTCGATTTCCCAGTCGGCCTTCCGGCGCCGTTCGACGATTCCCCGCTCGATATCGCAGAGAACTTCGATCGACGCGCGGCGGAGCATCTCGGCGTAGATGAGGGGGAGGGTGCGGTCGGCGGTCACCGACGACGCGCCGTAGCGGCGGAACGCCTCGGCGGCGCTCTGGGCGGTCGCCGTCTCGCGATCCCCGGAAAGGCCGCCGTCAGGGGTAAAGTCGGCGGGAGAGGCAACGTAATCGACCGTCGCGGACCGAACGGCCCTCTCGTTTTCGATGTCGCGGAGAATCAGAAGGGTCGTCGACGCGCGGCGTTCGTCGGCGCGGCCGCGGTACGGGGTCGGCTTCGCCTCGGAAATCGCCAGGGCCGGATCGGGAAACTCAAGGAGCGCGGCGGGATCTCCCGCCGAAAAACGAACCTGCCGGTAGAGCGCCGGACTCGACGCGGGGATTCCCGCGGTCAGAAAAAACGTACCCATCTTAAATTTCCTGCACTTTGTCCGCGGCGACGTGGTCTTCGAGGTTCGGACGGAAGAAGGTCAGAATCAGCAGGGGGAGGTACCACCCCATATAGAGCCCGCCGAGGTTCCCCATCCAGAACTGAACGCCGAGCATCAGAAGCGCCGACGAGGCGATCAGGGCGGCGAGGTTCTTCTGCGGCGGCCAGAGAAGGAATCCGAAGCAGACCGCCAGATAGAGGGCGATGATCGGAATGCGGTAGTAGGTCGGAACCGAGGCCCACAGACCGGTCGGGGTCGCCAGGCAGAAGGCGTGCCGGCCGAACATCGAGGCGAGGAGTTCCGGATAGGAGCCGTACTCGCTCGGCGCGAACATCAGGAGGATCCCCATCAGGAGAACCGCCGTCACAACCCCGATCAGAAACCGGTGCAGCCCCCGCTTCAGGTAAAAACTGCACCAGAGGGGAATCAGGAAGAAGGGGTAGAAGACGAGCGAACCGGCCAGACCGACCAGGAACCCGCTGAAGATCGGCCGGCAGTAGATCGCCACCGCCAGAACCAGACACATTCCGGGCAGGACGTTCTCGAGATTCCCCGGCATCTGGTTCACGAAGGGGAGGAGAAGATAGATCATCGCGGCGGCCAGCCCCATTTTGAGGTTGCCGAAATGGCAATGACCGACCGCGATCAGTCCCCAGACGACGCCGAACTGCGCCAGCAGAACGAACGCGATCAGAAAGAACTCGTCGAGCGCCGGCGTTCGGTCGTCCCTTCCGTCGGAACCGGGGGAATGGGTCCGGTTGTAGTCCTCGACCGTCGGGCGGCGGGGCGCCTGGGCAGAACCCGTCCCGGAGTTTTCACCCGAAAGGGAGGTGAACTTCATCGAAATCACGCCGGTCAGAAACGGCGCCTCCCCGTCGGGAAAAACAATCGGCACGGAATGCGCGAACGCCGAAGTCGTCAGACGGGAGAGAATTTCATCCTGAATATCGTTCGATGGGAGAAGGATCTTCTCGGCTTTTCGGCTCAGCATATAGAAGGGGCGGTATCCCGGATTCTCCATCACGGGATCGGGTTTCCCCTTCCGAAGGTCGCTGACCATCTGCGTGGTGAGCAGCTGTTCGAGCCGGATCGTGCGCGCGGTTTCGACGCGCTCCCCCCGGTTGAGCAGAAGGTTCGGAACGAAAAACATAATCAGCATCACCAGCGAAAAGACGACGCCCGAAGTGGTCAGATTCGGGTCGAGGAGTGGACGGTGAACCATAAACAGGTCGACGATCAGCCGACAGAAGAAGATCAACCCCATCACATGAATCCAGAGGAACCCGGTCTGAGGCCGCCCCATTGAAATGAAGAGGAGCCCCGGCGTGAAGAGGATCAGGGTGACGATATCGAAGTTGCGGGCCGAAAAGAATCGGCTGAATCGGAAGACGGTCGCCAGGATCATGATGGAAGAGAGATAGAACCATGTGGTCGGCAACATCTCATATTGGAACAATGAG
>CACXFR010000198.1 GCA_902766935.1 uncultured Planctomycetota bacterium
CAACTATCCCGGCGCCAGTCCCGAGACGCTGAACGAGACGGTCGCCATTCCGATCGAACAGCAGGTCAACGGCGTCGACAACATGATTTACATGAATTCGACGCTCAGCAGCGACGGAACCTATACGCTCAACATTTCCTTCGAGGTCGGAACCGATCCCGATATGGCGACGGTTCTGGTGCAGAACCGCGTGGCGCTCGCCGAACCGACGCTCCCCGAAGACGTCAAGCGGCTCGGCGTTTCGACGACGAAACGCTCGACCAACATCCTGGGGATGTACGTCCTGCACGAAAAGCCCCGCTACGACAAGGACGGCAAACGCCTGCCGAACGAAAAGAGCGACCTGTATCTGAGCAACTACGCCTCGATCTTCCTGAAAGACCGTCTGGCGCGCGTGCCGGGCGTCGGAAGCGCCACGGTGATGGACGCCAAAGACTACTCGATGCGCATCTGGCTCGACCCGGACATTCTCGCCGAACGGAACATTTCGGTGCAGGAAGTCGCCGCCATCGTCCAGGAGCAGAACGTTCAGGTCGCCTCGGGGAAACTCGGCGACGCCCCCGTTCCGGACGGCCAGATGCTGACGCTGATGGTGACGACGCAGGGGCGTCTGTCGAAAGTCGAGGAATTTGAAAACCTCGTGGTCCGTTCCGACGACCAGGGGCGCGTCCTGAAACTGAAAGACCTCGGCCGGATCGAGCTGGCGCGGTACAGCTACGGGATGCAGTCGCAGTTCGACGGGCAGCCCGCCGCGACGATCGCCATCTATCAGCTTCCGAGCGCCAACGCCGTCGCGGTGGCCGAAAACGTCAACAACACGCTCGAAGAGATGCGGCCGGAACTCGAAGAGAACAACCTGGAAGTCACTTCCGGCTACGACGCGACCCTCTTCGTGACCGCGTCGATCCACGAAGTGCTCGAGACGCTCTATCTGGCGGTTCTGATCGTGGTCGCGGTCGTGTTCATCTTCTTACAGGACTGGCGCGCCGCGCTGATCCCGACCCTCGTCATTCCGGTCTCCCTGGTCGGGTGTTTCTTCCTGATGATGCTCTTCGGGTTCTCGATCAACACGCTGACCACCTTCGGGCTGGTTCTGGTGATCGGAATCGTCGTCGACGACGCGATCGTGGTCGTCGAGAACACGCAGCGTATTCTGAACCTGCACCCGGAGCTGTCGCCGAACGAGGCCGCCAAAAAGTCGATGTCCGAAGTGACCGGCCCGATTCTGGCGACGACCTGCGTTCTCTGCTCGGTCTTCATTCCGACCACGTTCGTCGGCGGCATGGTCGGCCAGCTCTACACGCAGTTCGCGCTGACCATCGCCGGGGCGGTGATGATCTCGGCCCTCTGCGCGCTGACCATCTCGCCCGCGCTCTGCGCCATCTTCCTTCGCAGCGAATCGGGAAAGAAAAAGTTCTTCCTGTTCCGTATTTTCAACTGGTTCTTCGGCGGATTCCAGTCGGCCTACGGCTGGAGCGTCGGAAAGGCGGTCCGCATTCCGGTTTTCGTTCTCATCCTCTGGGGCGCTCTGGTCGCCGCGCTGAGCTGGGGAATGAAGGTCATGCCGCACGGCTTTTTGCCGAACGAAGATCAGGGGGTTCTCTTTATCGACGCGCGTCTGCCCGACGGCTCTTCGGTTCAGCGGACCGGCAAAGTCGCCGAAAAGATCCAGAAGATCGTCGAGCCCCTGGCCGGGAAAAAGACGAACCTGCTCATCACCGGCTACTCGATGATCGACGGTTTCTCGTCGACGAACACGATGCTCGGCGTGATCCAGCTTGACCCGTGGGAGGAGCGGGGACCGGAACTCCACGCCGACGTTCTCCAGGCGAAACTGATGCGCGAGTTCGCCGCCGCGATTCCCGAAGCGCAGGTTCTTGTCTTTCAGCCGCCGGCGATCATGGGGATCGGCAACTCGAGCGGTCTGGAGTGTCAGCTCCTCGACCAGCGCGGCGCGGGAAACAACGCTCTGTTCGACGCGATGATGCAGGAGTCGGACGCCAGTATGAAAACCGGCCTGTTCGCCGCGACGATGTCGTCGTTCCGCCCGACGGTTCCGCAGATATACATTGACATCGACCGCGAAAAAGCGAAACGGATGGGAATTCAGTTAAACGAGCTTTTCGCCTCGCTCCAGGCCTATCTCGGTTCGGCGTACGTCAACGACTTCAACCAATTCGAGCGCGTCTTCCGCGTGGTGATGCAGGCCGACGGCGAACACCGCCAAAAAGTCGAACAGATCATGAACCTTCCCTTCCTCAACGGGAAAGGCGAGCGCGTGCCGCTGCGCGCGCTCGCCGCGGTGAGCGAGACGGTCGGTCCGCAGGCGCTCACCCGCTTCAACATGAGCGCCTCGACGCTGATTTCCGCCTATCCGATGCCGGGGATCTCGTCCGGAACGGGAATGGCCGCGATGGAAGAGGCCGCCCAATCGCTCCCCGAAGGGTTCAAGGTCGAATGGTCCGGAATGTCGTACCAGGAGAAGCAGACCGGCTCGACGATCGCGGTGGTCTTCGTCCTGGCGCTGATCTTCGGGTTTCTGACCCTCGCCGCGCAATACGAGAGCTGGTCGGCGCCGCTGATCATCATGATGGCGGTTCCGCTCGGCGTTTCGGGCGCGATCGCGGCGGTGGCGCTCGCCGCCCTCGACATCAACATCTACACGCAGATCGGTCTGATTCTGATGGTCGGTCTTTCGGCGAAAAACGCCATTCTGATCACCGAAGTCGCGCGCGACAACCATCTGAAAGACGGGTTGGGGATCACCGAGGCGGCGACCGCGGCCGGCCGTCAGCGGCTCCGTCCGATCATCATGACCTCGTTCGCGTTCATCCTGGGCGTGATACCGCTGGCCGTCGCGACCGGCGCGGGCGCGCGCGGACGAAACGCGATCGGGATCGCCGTCTGCGGCGGCATGCTGGAAGAGACGATGGTCGGGATCCTGGTGACCCCGGTTCTGTTCGTCCTCCTGACGAGAATCTCCGAGTTCGGAATGAAGATCTTCCGACGGATGCTCGGCAATAAGGAGGCGTAAACACGTCTGTATAACGGTTCCGTTATGTGAAACGCGGCGGCGGGTTTCTTTTCCCGCCGCCGCGTTTCGCGTTCCGCGCGCCGCCTGTCAATAGAGGGGCTTCAGGGGCGTGAGCGTGAGATTCTTAAACCAGACCGCGTCGCCGTGATCCTGCAGGAAGATCCGGCTGAGGCGGTTTCGGCCGAATCGGGTTCCGGCGAACTTGCTCCGGGCAAGCCCCTCGTTCCACTCCGGAGAGCCGATCTGAACCGAGACGATCCGCTTGCCGTTGAGCCAATGCTCGATGTAGTTTCCCATCACGACGATCTTGGCGTGGTTGTACTCTTCCTGTTTGAAAATCCCGCGGACGCCGACGGCGGGGATCACGTCGTAGAGCGCGGCGGTGTCGTGCAGATCGCCGTGATCCATTCCCTCGGGATCGAGGATCTGATACTCGCAGCCGATGCTCTCGTCTTCGACAAGGCGGTATTTCAGACCGCTGTTCGCGCCGCGCGCCGCCTTGAAATCGAATTCCAGAATGAAGTTGTCATACTTCCCTTCGGTAAAGAGGCTCCCCGCCCCGTTTTCGGCGCGGCAGATCGCGCCGTCCCGAACCTGCCAACCGGGATTCGGCGCTTTCCCCTCGGCGTCGGTCCATCCGGTCAGATCGACGCCGTTAAAGAGGGAGATCGGTTCGCCGTGTTCGTAATAGGTCGGCTCGGGAACAGAATAGAAGGAAGACGGAGGGCAGACCGTTGCGCCCCCCCTTTCGCGGTAGACCGGGAAATTGGACGACGGGGCGGCGTAGCCGTACGAGCCGCCGTAACCGGCCGCGCCCCAAGAGGCTGACGAGCCGCGGTAGACGGGAACTTCGCTGTACGCCTTCCCGAACGGATGGCGGGGAAGATCGCTCCCGTGTCCGTACGCGCCGTAGCCGAACGAGGGCGAGGCGGCGCCCAAAAGAAGGAAAAGGAGAAGCGAAAGAACGGCGATATGGTATTTCTGCATCATCTTCGGGTCGAAAGGGGTGGTTGTCGGAATCGTTAAAATTTATCCCTCTTATCTATCTTAATCATTCTTCGTAAAAAATCTACCTCTTTCGTTAAGTTTCCTTTCGGGTAAAATAGAACCGCGGAGAAGGTTTTCGGGGGGCAGTCTCTCGTCCGCGTCAAGATTCACCCCGTTTGAGATTCAGCGTCATGCAAGAGACAATCGACTGGCGGCTCTTCTGGAAGATCGTCGAAAAACATCAGCGTTTCATCCTGACCTCCCACGTCCGGCCCGACGGCGACTCGCTCGGCAGCCAGCTGGCATTGGCGGCGACGCTCGAAGCGCTCGGAAAAGAGACGCTTCTGCTCAACCAGGACCGGGTTCCCCCCTCCCTGGCGTTCCTCGACCCGGACGGAAAGATCCGAATCCTTGCCGAAATCACTCCTGAGGAAAAGGCGTTCGTCGAGACCGCCGACTGCCATATCATTCTCGATTTAAGTTCCTGGTCGCAGCTGGGAGCTGTCGCCGACCTCTACCGCGACGCCGACCGCGAAAAGGTGATCATCGACCACCACAACTCGAAGAAAGACCTTCCCGGCACCTACTTTCTGGATCCCCGCGCCGAGGCGACGGGGAGCCTCGTCTTTGAGGCGCTGGAAGAGTCGCAAACGGTGATGACCCCTCTGACCGCGTTCGAACTGATGACCGCGATCGCGACCGACACCGGCTGGTTCCGGTTCAGTTCCGTCACTCCCCGCACCTTCGAGGCTGCCGCCGAACTGACCCGGCGCGGGGTCGACCCGGCGCTCCTCTATAAACTGATCAACGAACAGGAATCGTTCGGCCGGATCCGTCTGATCGGCCGGGCGCTGGCGAATACCGAACGGTTTATGGACGGGAAGATTTATCTCACTTCCCTTCGGAACGCCGATTTCGAAGCCGCCGGAGCGCTTCGGAGCGAGAGCGAAGACATCGTCAACGAACTGCTGAAAATCAAGGGGTCCGAGCAGGCGATCATTATGGTCGAGCAGAAATCGGGAACGTTCAAGATCAGTTTCCGGAGCCGGTGCGCGGTCGACTGCAGCCGGCTCGCCGCGCAGTTCAACGGCGGCGGCCACCATCAGGCGGCGGGCGCCTCGTGCGACCTCCCCTACGAAGAGACGAAAAAAGCTCTGGTCGACGCGGCGATTGCCGCCGCCGGGAAAAGTGTTGAGTAAGCGTTTTCCCCTCTCCCGTTATCTTTTAGCGAAACCGGCATTCCTGATTCTCCGCAGGACGCCGGTCTTTCGCTGGCCGTTCCTTTCCATGCCTGCCGATATCAGCAGATTTATCTTAAAAAATTCAAATTCGGCGAATCGATTTCAATATTTCAGTAACTCATCGACATCTAACGCAGACTCAATTCGGACCGGAAAAAGTTTAAAACCATTTCAGAAAATTATAAAATTCCGCTTGACAGCGGTTTTTCGATCCCTACAATAACCGTCGTTGTGGTGGTTTTCACATTCAAAAAC
>CACXFR010000199.1 GCA_902766935.1 uncultured Planctomycetota bacterium
ACAACTACCGGGACATCAAGCACTACCGTCCGGAGGTCAACGATCTGATGGTCGACTGGTTCGCTAAAGGGGAATATGCCGTCACCGAAGAGAGCTTCCCGGAATTCCAGCGGAAGCTGATCGATAATACCGGGAAATTCCGAAAAGAACACGCCGAGCTGTTCCGAGAGGAATAAAAAACGCCCGTCCGAAGGGGACGGCGCGTCCCGACCGAACGATTGACTTTTCACAGAGGGTCTGGTATCCTCGATTTCATAATCGGCGTCTTCCTTCCGCGCGTCCGCGGAAGGGCGCGTTTTCGCCTTTTTTACCCGTTGTCGAAAGGAAACCCAGATGAGTCCTGACGCAAAATCGCGCGCGCTTTTGTTTGCCGCGGCGTTTATCCTTTCCCTCTTTGCGCGCGGCGCCGCCGCCGAGGAGCTGATCCTCGCCGACGGGGGGGCGAGCGAATACACGATCGTCCTCCCCGAAAATCCGACCCCGGTACAGACGACCGCCGCCCGCGAACTGGCCGCGACGCTCAAAGAGATCTCGGGCGCCGAGCTGCCGGTCGTTTCGGAAACCGCCGTAACCGTCGCGCCGGAAGAGAAAATCCTGGTGATCGGCCCGTCGGCGGCAAGCCGCGCCCTTCTGGCCGGAAGCGTCGACGAAGACGCGCTCGGTTACGACGCGATCGTGATCCGACGGGTCGGCCGTTCGATCGTCTTTTCGGGGCATCCGGTCCGCGGAACGCTTTACGCGGTCGACACGTTTCTGGAAGACGAGCTCGGCTGCCGATGGTGGACGAGCGACGAATCGTTCATTCCGAAATGCGGCCGCGTCGCGGCCGACGATTTCGACACGGTCTACGCGCCGAAACTGATCAACCGCGAATCGTTCTACAACGGGGTGATCGGGCCCGGAAACTACAAGCTCGCCGTTCACCTGAAATGCAACGGGAACAGCGACGCGATTCCGGAAGAGTACGGCGGGCATCAGGCCTACCTCTATTTCGTTCACTCCTTCTATCAGCTGATCCCGCCGACCGAATTCGAGGCGCATCCCGACTGGTTCCCGGAAATCGACGGAATCCGCAAAGTCTGGTACCCGATCTGGGCGGGGGGCGGATCCCCCGAATACAAGGAGATGCTCAAGCGGATCAAGCCGGAACAGACCCATCCCTACGGAACGCAGCTCTGCCTCACCAACGAAGAGCTGTTTCAGGAAATGCTCCGTCGGGTGCTGGCGCAGATCGAGGCGCACCCGGAAGTGACGATCGTTTCGATCAGCCAGAACGACTGGCAGGGCTACTGCGAATGCGAAAAGTGCCGCGCGATCGCCGAAGAGGAAGAGTCGCAGATGGGGCCGTATATCCGGTTCGTGAACCGGATGGCCGAAGAGATCGAGAAGGTCTATCCCAATCTCTACGTCGACACCCTCGCGTATCAGTTCACCCGCAAACCGCCGAAACTGACCCGCGCGCGGAAGAACGTGATCGTCCGCCTCTGCTCAATCGAATGTTCGTTCATCCAGCCCCTGGGCGAAGGGGAACAGAACGCTTCGTTCCGCGACGACCTCGAAGGATGGAGCCGGATGGCCGACCACCTCTTCGTCTGGGACTACATGACAAACTTCAGTCTCTACATGTCGCCGTTTCCGAACTACCGCGTCTGGGACGACAACATCAAATTCTTTATCGACAACCACACCATCGGACTCTTTGAACAGGGGGATTACCAGTGCCCGACCGGGGACTACGTTCAGATGCGCGCCTGGGTCGTCGCCAAACTCCTCTGGAACCCGGAGCTGAATCAGCGCGAGCTGATGAAAGAGTTCATCGCGGGATATTACGCGCCGGAACTGGTTCCGATCTACATGGACTACTTCGATCTTCTTTCGGACCGATGCGAGGCATCGGGAATCTACCTGGGAATCTTCCGCCCCACCGCCTGCGACTGGATCGATCTGGCGACCCTTCTGAAAGCGACCGAACTCCAAAACCGCGCGCGCGAGGCCGCCGCGTCGCTCGAAGCGAAAGACCCGCAGAAATACAAGGGTCTTTCCGAAAAGGTCCGCCGCGAACGGATGCCGCTCGACCTGGTCTGGCTGATGGGGTATCCCGAGTACCGGCAGGAGGCGCGTCTGGCGCGCGTCGCCGATTTCCCGACCGTCGCCGAGATGAAAGATCTGGCGGCCGACTTCAACGCCCGGCTCGACGCCTACAAGATCGCGAAATACGCCGAGGTGACCACGCCGCCGCAGTTCGCCGAGTTCAAGGAGAATTTTGTCAAGCGGTATTCCGACTCGCTGAAAGAAGCGGACCCGCCGGAAATCAACGACATGATCCGCCCCGACCGCTCGCTCGACCTTCAGACTCTCGATTTCCGACTGACCAAACCGGACGAGCTGACTTTCCGCGAAGAAGACCCGAAAGCGTCCGACGGCGCGGCGGTTCGGATCCCCTCGACCCATCACGAATGGTCGATCACTTATGACCTGAAGATTCCGGAGACCGTTCCGCGCGGCCAGATCGGCCCCCTGCGTCTTTACGCCGCAGTTCGCGCCGAGTCGGCCGACGGCCCGCAGCTCCCCGAAGGGGCGCTTCTGCGGGCGGGTTTCTGCAGCCAAAGGGAAAAAGAGGATCGGGGCGAGGTGAAATCGGTCGCCGCC
>CACXFR010000200.1 GCA_902766935.1 uncultured Planctomycetota bacterium
AAACTCAGGCGCTGGCCTGATTCTTCACGGCGGTGTCGAACTGACCGTCGAAAGCGATCTTGCTCGGCGAGAAGTTGATCTTCTTGACGAATTCGAACGCTTCGGTCGCGCCGAAGATACGATCCATTCCGGAATCTTCCCATTCGACAGAAAGGGGCCCTTGATAGTCGATATGGTTGAGCGCGCGGATGATCTCTTCGAAGTTGACGCTCCCGTGACCCAGAGAACGGAAATCCCAGCCGCGGCGGGCGTCGCCGAAGTTGATGTGGCTGCAGAGAACCCCGCTCTCGCCGTCGAGCTGGAGAGCGGCGTCTTTCATGTGGACGTGGAAGATCCGGTCCGGGAAAGCGTAGATGAATTTTTCCGGTTTCATCCCCTGCCAGATCAGGTGGCTCGGGTCAAAGTTGAAACCGAATGCCGGATGGTTGTCGAGCGCGTCCAACGCCATCCGCGCCGAGTGGATGTCGAACGCGATTTCGGTCGGATGGACTTCGAGCGCGAACTTCACTCCCTCCTCCTGGAAGACGTCGAGAATCGGGGTCCAGCGTTCTTTCAGAAGTTTGAACCCGTCGTCGATCCATTTCTGCGGAACCGGCGGGAAGGAGTAGAGATAAGGCCAAATCGACGAGCCGGTGAACCCGGTCACGATCTGCGCGCCGAATTTCTTCGCGGCGCGGGCGGTGTCTTTCATCTCTTCGGCGGCGCGGCGCCAGACGCCTTCAGGATCGCCGTCCCCCCAGACGTATTCGGGAACGATCGCCTTGTGGCGCTCGTCGAGCTGGTCGAGAACGACCTGCCCCAGGCAGTGGTTGCTGAGCGCCCAGCAGTCGAGGTTGTATTTTTTGAGCTGGGCGCGTTTCTTTTCGCAGTAGTCGGGTTCGGTCATCGCCCGGTGAACGTCGAAATGATCGCCGCCGCAGGCGAGCTCCAACCCCTCGTAACCGATTCCGGACATCAACTCGAAAAGCTTTTCCGCACTCAGGTCTCCCCACTGGCCGGTAATCAACGTGATAGGACGCGCCATAAAAATACTCCTTGAACGTAAGGGTGATCGTTATTCGGCAAACCGCTTTCCCGTCTCGGGGAGAAACGAGCCGCGTGACACAGTATGTTCGGGCTCCCCGCCGCATGAACCGCGCTGAAAGGAACGTCGGCGGACGGGGGGCGTAATTTTTCATTCGGTAAAACCGAACCGAAAAATTAAAAGCCGCGAAGTCTTTCTCATTTTAACGATTTCCTCCGGGAAAATCAAACGAAAAGGGATTTTTTCTTCTCCCTCCCTTGAAATTTTTCCTCTTCCGCGTTATATTGGAGGTGATTGGAAGGTTTTGACTAATTTTTGCAACCCCTTAAAAAACGACAAGGATGGTTTATGGCCGGCCGTAACGACGCGGACTTCCTTTCCGACGAAATGGAAGAGGACTACGACATTTACGCTGAAGACGAGGAGGAAGAGGAGGCGTCAAGCGCCGCGGCGGAGGAAAGCGCCGAGGGCGCGTCCGCCGAAGGGGCGCCCTCACCGCAGGAGACCGACCCCGAATTCGTCCCCTTCACCCATCTGCACGTCCATTCCCACTATTCGCTTCTGGACGGCGCGGGAAAGATCGACGGCCTGATCAAACGGGCCAAAGAGCTCGGAATGACCGCCCTGGCGCTGACCGACCACGGGAACATGTACGGCACGCTCGAGTTCTACTTGAAGTGCGAAGCGCAGGGGATCAAGCCGATCCCCGGCTACGAGGCGTACGTCGCCCCGGGGAGCCGCGCCGACAAGACCGGCTCGATGAAAGACTCGAACTGCCACCTGACCCTGCTGGCGATGAACGAGACGGGGTTCAACAACCTTCTGATCCTCTCGTCGCGCGCGTTCAAAGAGGGATTCTACTACAAACCGCGGATCGACCGGGAACTGATCAAGCAATACAACGAGGGGCTCATCTGCCTTTCGGGATGCCTGGCGGGGGAACTCCCCCGAACACTTTACCGGGGGAACCTTTCCCCCGAGGCGTACGCCAAGGCCAAAGAGATCGCGCTCTGGTACAAAGGCGTTTTCGGGGACCGCTATTACATCGA
>CACXFR010000201.1 GCA_902766935.1 uncultured Planctomycetota bacterium
CACAGCATGGTTCTTTTGAAAGAGGTCAAGAACGTCAAATTCGGCCAGTTCCTGCAGCCGGGCCAGACCCTGACCCTGACCGCCACGCTCCTCCGGGAAGACGACGACAGCGCGCTCTTTAAGGCCGACGGGAGTATTGAGGGGCAGTCGCGCGTCCGCGCGCAGCTGGTCCTGACCAAATACAATCTCGGGGATCGAAACCCGAGCCGAAAGACAACCGACCGCGACGTTATCGAAAGTCTGCGCAGGCGGTTTAACAATCTCTGGCGAGGAACCGAAATCGGCGGGTGACGCCGTTTCGTTTTGTGATCATTTTCGATATTCACAATTTGAAAGATTCAAAAGGAAAGTTTTATGGCAAGCGAACAGGAAATTTTTGAACAGGTCCGCGAAGTCTTGGTTGACGCGCTGGCGGTGGACGAAGACGAAGTCGAGATGGGATCGACCCTGGTCGATGATCTGGGGGCCGAATCGATCGATCTGCTCGACATCGTTTTCCAGCTTGAAAAGAAATTCAATATCAAGATCGACCGCGGCGAACTGATCCCGACCGAAAAACTGGACGACCCCAAATACGTCCAAGACGGCAAACTGACCGCCGACGGCCTGGCGATGCTCAAAGAGGCGCTTCCGAGCGCCGACCTGGAAGCGTTCTCGCAGAATCCGGTCATCCAGAACCTGGCGAAAGTTCTGTCGGTCAAAGACCTGGTTCACCTGGTCAGCACGAAACTCGGTTGATTTTCTCCTCGGCGGGCGCGCCCGGTCCCGTGCGCGTCCGCTTTTTTCAAGAGCCGTCGAACCGAATCCGAACGATTCGGTCCGATCTACGCGGAGGTGATAAATGCGCTGGTTTTGGATGGACCGGTACACGGTTTTTGAAAGCGGCAGTCGCGCGCAGGCGATAAAGGCCATCACGCGTTCCGAAGAGCATCTTTCCGATCATTTTCCCGGTTATCCGGTGATGCCGATCGCGCTGGTGATTGAGGGAATGGCTCAGGCCGCGGGGGTTCTGATCCACCAGTACTACAATTTCACGAAGAAAATCGTCCTGGGAAAGATCCCCCGTCTCGCCTTTACCGACGTTGACCTTGTCCCCGGCGACATCTTGGTTTATGATATAGTCGTCGACTACATCCGCGACGAAGGTTCGATGGTCTCCGTTAAGGTACATCGTGACGGGAAACAGATCGCCGACGGGGCGATCGTCTTCGCCCACTTGGGGGAAGAGTACGCCGACCAGCCTCTCTACGGAGCCGGCGATCTCGACAACCTGGTGCGGGCGTTCGGCGTCTTCGACGTCGGGGTGTCGGCGGACGGTGAACCTCTGGTCGACCCCAGTCTGTCCAGAGACTGAACGTTGGTTTCTCACTGAAAGAGAGAAGGATTTGCTATGGGACGTCGGGTTGTCATTACTGGAGTCGGACTGGTTACGCCGTTAGGGCACGATACGGAAACCGTCTGGCGGCGCATCTTAAACGGAGAGTCGGGCGTCGCGCCGATCACCCTTTTCGACGCGTCGAATTTCCCGACTAAAATCGCCGCCGAGGTCAAAGACTGGGGCGACATGACCCCGTACGGCGAAAAGAACGAAGACTGGGCCGGGCGCGACCGGCACATTTCGTTCGCCATCGGCGCCGCCTACCAGGCGATGAAGGATTCCGGTCTTCTCGACGCCGACTACGACGCGACCCGCTTCGGCGTCTATACCGGCGCCGGCGAGGGGAAACAGGATTTCGACCTCTTCACCCAACTGATCACCGAAGCGCTCGGCGAAGACGGCTCGGTCGACGTCGGCAAGTTCGTCAACAAGGGGCTTGAAATTCTCAACCCGGCGCGCGAAATCGAGCAGGAACCGAACATGCCCGCCGCGTTCCTCGCCGCCAAGTTCCGTCTGAAGGGCCCCAACATCAACAACCTGACCGCGTGCGCCGCCAGCGCCCAGGCGATCGGCGAGGCGTCCGAAATCATCCGCCGCGGCGAGGCCGACCTTATGCTCAGCGGCGGTTCGCATTCGATGATCCATCAGTTCGGGGTCACCGGATTCAACCTCCTGACCGCGCTGAGCACCCGTAACGACGAGCCGACCCGCGCCTCCCGCCCGTTCGACAAAGACCGCGACGGCTTCGTCATCGGCGAAGGTTCCGGAATGGTCATCCTCGAAGAGCTCGAGCACGCCCGGAAGCGCGGCGCGCGCATCTACGGCGAGCTGATCGGCTACGGATGCACGTCCGACGCCTACCGGATCACCGACATTCATCCCGAAGGGCGCGGCGCGGCCAGCTGTATGCAGATGGCGCTCGACACCGCCGGGCTGAAGACGACCGACGTCG
Source organism: uncultured Planctomycetota bacterium (assembly GCA_902766935.1). GTDB lineage: Bacteria > Planctomycetota > Planctomycetia > Pirellulales > Thermoguttaceae > RUG695. The sequence continues at coordinate 2,331 of CACXFR010000201.1, forward strand.
ATTACATCAACGCTCACGGCACGAGCACCGGTCTGAACGACCGCGTCGAGACGCTCGCCATCAAAAAAGTCTTCGGCGACCAGGCGTATAAAATCCCGGTTTCGAGCACCAAGAGCGAAACGGGCCATCTGATCGCCGCCGGCGGCGCGACCGAAATGATCTACTGTCTCCTGGCGATCCGCGACCAGATTCTCCCCCCGACGATCAACTACGAGACTCCCGACCCGAACTGCGACCTCGATTACATTCCGAACACGGCGCGGAAGGCCGACGTCCGCGTGGCGCTGAGCAACAACTTCGGCTTCGGCGGACAGGACTGCACGCTCGCGGTTCGGAAGTTCGAATAAGCCGATGCGCGTCGTCGGGATCGGCACGGACATTACCGAAATCGAACGCGTCGAGCGGATGATGAAGAAACACGGCGACTTTTTCCTCCGCCGTGTCTTTACCCCGGGCGAGGCGCGCTACTGCGGTTCCGGCCGAAAGAGCGGCGAGCGCTACGCGGCGCGCTGGGCGGCGAAAGAGGCCGTCATGAAAGCTCTCGGCACCGGCTGGAGCGAAGGAGTCGACTGGACCGAAATCGAAGTTCTCCGCGATCCTTCCGGCCGTCCCTCGCTGAGTCTGACCGGCGGTGCCCGGCGGCGATCCGACGAGCTGGGGATCGCCGAGTGGCAGATCTCGATTTCCCACTGTCAGCTTTACGCGATCGCGTTTGTGACCGCCCTGGCCGAAGAGTAATTCGGAAACGCCCGAGCCCCGTGTCCTGCCGCCCGAAGGGGCGGTTTTTTATTTCCGGCGCCGCCGAACTCCCGCCGACTCTTTCTTTTCGGAAAAATTTTCGGATTTTTCGGAGTCTCCCTGTTTACAGAGCGAAAATTGTGCTAAAATACTCACTATATCGGGTCTCTCCCGAAAGAACGCATACCCGTTCCTTTCCACGGATCGGAAGATGCGCGCGATTGGGGGGCGAACCGGATTCGACCGGGCATGTGAAATGACGGGCTGCGTGTCGTGGTTGGTCAGCGGGCCACGTAAAAAGCCGACTGTAAAATTAATTGCCAACGAAAGTATGGCTATGGCTGCCTAAGAAAAGGCAACCCCGATTACGAGTCTTCGCCGAAGAGATGAGCTAATCGGACG
>CACXFR010000202.1 GCA_902766935.1 uncultured Planctomycetota bacterium
CCGCCGAACCGGCCGCTCCGTCCGACGCCGCGCCCGCCGCCGAGCCGGCGGCACCCGCCGCACCGGCCGACGCCGCGCCCGCGGCTCCCGCGGCCGAGTAGCACAAATCTCCGGAAAGGACTACTGCTTTGCTGAGTATGACAGGTTTCGGCGGGGCGAACACCCGCCGGAACGGCTACGTAATCGCGTCAGAGATCAAGACGGTCAACAATCGTTATTTTAAGGCCGCCCTTCGGATTTCTGACGGTTTTTCGTCCTTGGAACCGAGAATCGAGTTCCTTCTCCGCTCGAAAATCGACCGGGGAACGATCAACGTTCAGCTGAATATCCGCCGCGAAGAGAATCTCTCCCGCTTCCAGATCAACGAGGCGGCGCTTTCGTATTACATCGACCGCGCCCGCCGAACGGCGGAGTCCGAAAGCGGCGTGGTTTTAGGCTCCGCCGCCGAGTATTTCCGTCTGCCGGGCGTCATCGAAGAGTCGGAACGGACCGAGTCGGCCGACGCCTCCTGGGAAGCGGTCGAAGAGAACCTCCGCCTGGCGCTCGACGCCCTGACCGAGATGCGCCGCCGCGAGGGGGACGAAATGGGAAAGGCGATTCACGCCCATTGCGCCGACCTCACCTCGCGGATCGCCAAGATCGAGGAACTCGTTCCCTCGGTCGCGAAACGCTACCGCGAAAAGCTCATCGAACGGGTCACGGCGATTATGGCCGAACACAGGCTCGACACCGACTACACCGATTTCATCCGCGAGATCGCCCTGTTCGTCGACAAGTCGGACATTTCCGAAGAGATCGTCCGGTTCCGTTCCCACCTGGAGCAGTTCGGCGCCGCGATGAAGATGTCCGAACCCTCCGGCAAGCGGCTCGATTTTCTGACTCAGGAGATGTTCCGCGAAGTCAACACGATCGGTTCGAAAGCGAACTTTTCGGAGATCACCTACTGGGTGGTCGATATGAAAACGATCATCGAGAAGATCCGCGAAATGGTTCAGAACGTCGAATAGGAACCGCCCCATGAGTTCGCCCCAATCGACCGAACGCCTCGGCGGAAAGCTGATCATCGTCTCCGGCCCTTCGGGGGTCGGCAAGGGGACGCTCCTGCGCCGCGTGCGCGAGTCGGGGCTTTTCCCCCTGGTGATGAGCGTCTCGGCGACGACGCGCGCCATGCGTCCCGGCGAAAGAGACGGCGTCGACTACTACTTTCTGACCCGCGAAGATTTTCTCGCCCGGCGCGAACGGGGGGAGTTCCTCGAATCGTTCGAGGTCTATCCCGGCGGCGCGCTTTACGGCACCCTGACCGAACCGGTGACGCGCCGGCTCGCCGAAGGGAAGTGGGTCGTCCTCGAAATCGACGTGAAAGGGGCGCGGCAGGTTCTGAAAACTTTCCCCGACGCGGTGAGCATTTTCGTTCAGCCGCCGAGTTTCAAAGACCTTGAAACGCGTCTGCGCGGCCGGGGAACCGAAAGCGAAGAGTCGCTCGCCAAGCGGCTGGCGCAGGCCGAGAGCGAACTGGCGAGTGCCGACGAATACAAATACCGCGTTGTCAACGGCCGGCTCGACGATGCCGTGGCCGATCTGACGGCGATTCTCAAAAAATGTTGAGCCGGTCTCTGCCGTTTTTCGGAACGGCCGGCTCGTTTTCCAAACCTCAGAAACCCGGAGGGTTTAACTATGATCGACGAATTGCGTGACGAAAAACTCATTGAAAAGGTCGGTGGGCGTTTTCAGCTGTCCGCGTTGATCCAGAAACGGCTTGTCTATCTGAACAAGGGCGCCGCCTCGTTCGTCGAGAGCGACGGCTCGAAGAGCAAGCTCGAACTGGTCATTCAAGAGATCGTCGAAGACAAAATCTACCTCGATACGAGCGGAAACCTCTGCTATCGCGACGGCACCAGTCCCGAACAGAGCCTGCCGTCCTCTCAGGAAGAAAGCTTCAGCTTCGATTCCGAATCGGGACCGGCCTTCAGCCCCGAAGGCGACTGATCGGCGGGAGGCAGCGATGACGCTCAAAGGGACGGAAATACTTCTGGGAGTGGCCGGCGGAATCGCCGCGTTCAAGGCGGCGGCGCTCGCCAGCCGTCTGACGGCGGCCGGCGCGGGCGTTTCGGTGATGATGACCGAGGCGGCCGCAAGGCTCGTCGCGCCCCAGACGTTCTACGCCCTTTCGGGCCGGCCGGTCCGCCTCTCCCTCTGGGCCGACCCGACAAGCCCGCACCCGCATATCGGCGCGTCGAAGGACGCGCGGATTTTCTGTATAGCGCCGGCCACCGCCGACATCATGGCCAAGGCCGCCGCGGGCATCGCCGACGATCTTCTTTCGACGACGATCCTGGCGTTCGGCGGGCCGATCCTTCTGGCGCCGGCGATGAACCGCGTCATGTGGTCGAAGCCCGCGACGCAGAGAAACGCCGCCCGGCTGAAAGAGGACGGTTTTTATTTTGTCGGGCCCGAGACGGGGCGCCTCTCCTGCGGCGACGAGGGCGTCGGCCGCATGGCCGAGCCGGAGGCGATCGAGAGGGCGATCGAAGAGATCCTCGCCGGATCGGCTCCGTCCCGCGCCGCCGGCTGACGCCGGCCCGCGCCGTTTTTTACGCGTCCCGCGCGCGGGACGCCCAAACTCAAATTCAGAAAAGTCAAAGACGATGAAACCGACTGAAACTTCCGCGTGGAAAGCGCTTGCCGAACATAAAAAAGCCGCCGAAAAATTCTCGATGCGCGAGATGTTCGCCGCCGACCCCGATCGATTCGGGAAATTTTCGATTTTGTGGGACGGCGTTCTTTTCGACTACTCGAAAAACCTGATCACCGAAGAGACGGTCGAAAAGCTCGCGGCGCTGGCGCGGGAGTGCGGGCTGGCCGAAAAGATCGAGGCGATGTTCACCGGCGAGAAGATCAACGTGACCGAACGGCGCGCCGTGCTTCACACCGCGCTGCGCAACAGGGACAACGCGCCGGTGTACGTCGACGGCGAAGACGTCATGCCGAAGGTGAACGCCGTGCTGGCCAAGATGAAGTCGTTCTCCGAGCAGGTGCGCGGCGGCGCCTGGACCGGCTGGACGGGGAAGCGGATCACCGACGTGGTCAACATCGGAATCGGCGGTTCCGACCTCGGTCCGTACATGGTCACCGAGGCGCTGAAGCCGTATCAGGCGGACCTGCGTCCCCACTTCGTCTCGAACGTCGACGGCACCCACATCGCCGAGACGCTCAAGCGGCTCGATCCCGAAACGACCCTTTTCATCATCGCCTCGAAGACGTTCACCACCCTCGAGACGATGACCAACGCCGGCACCGCGCGCGCGTGGTTCCTCAAGGCCGCCAAAGACGAGTCGGCGATCGCCAAGCATTTCGTCGCCCTGTCGACGAACCGCGCCGAGGTCGAAAAGTTCGGAATCGATCCCGACAATATGTTCGAGTTCTGGAACTGGGTCGGCGGGCGCTATTCCCTCTGGTCGGCGATCGGCCTTTCGATCGCCCTTGCGGTCGGTTTCGACAATTTCGCCGAGCTTCTGGCCGGCGCGCACGCGACCGACGTCCATTTCCGCACGGCGCCCTTCGAAAAGAACATTCCGGTTCTGATGGCGCTTCTGGGGATCTGGTATAACAACTTCTTCGGCGCCGAGACCCATGCGATTCTTCCGTACGACCAGTACCTGCACCGGTTCCCCGCGTATCTCCAGCAGGGGGATATGGAGAGCAACGGCAAGCGGGTCGACCGCCAGAACAATCCTGTCGGCTACTCGACCGGGCCGATCATCTGGGGGGAACCGGGAACGAACGGCCAGCACGCCTTCTATCAGCTGATCCACCAGGGAACGAAGATGATCCCGTGCGACTTCATCGCGCCGGTCGAAACGCAGAACCCGGTCGGCGACCATCACGACAAACTGATCGCCAATTTCATCGCGCAGACCGAGGCGCTGATGCGCGGCAAGACCGAAGACGAGGCGTACGCCGAACTGAAAACCTCCGGTCTTTCCGACGAGGAAGCGCGCCGTCTGGCTCCGGCGAAGGTCTTTCCCGGGAACCGTCCGACGAACACCATCTTCGTCAAGAAACTGACGCCCAATATGCTGGGCCGCCTGATCGCCCTGTACGAGATGAAGATATTCGTTCAGGGGATCGTCTGGAACATCAACTCGTTCGACCAGATGGGGGTGGAGCTCGGCAAACAGCTGGCCAAGGTGATTCTGCCCGAACTGACCGGCAAAGACGACGTCGCCTCGCACGACGCGTCGACCAACGCGCTGATCAATTACTACAAAAAGAACAAGTAATACAGGTTTTTCATATCCGCACAACCATTTAACCCATAAGGAGTGATTTCAGATGGCTAAGAAAACGATTGCCAGTGTCGATGTTCAGGGGAAAGCTGTCCTCATTCGCGTTGACTTCAACGTTCCGCTCGACGAAAACGGGAAAATCACCGACGACCGCCGTATCCGTATGGCGCTGCCGACGATTACCTCGGTTCTCGAACGGGGCGGTAAGGTCATTCTGATGAGCCATCTCGGCCGTCCGAAGGACGCTCCCGACGCCAAGTTCACCCTGAAGCCGGCCGCCGACCGTCTGGCCGAACTGATCCCGAACAAGGTCGTGTTCGCGACCGACACCGTCGGCGACGACGCCAAGGCGAAGGTCGCCGCGCTTCAGAGCGGCGAGGTCGTCGTTCTCGAAAACCTCCGGTTCCAGCCGGGCGAAAAGAAGGGCGATCCCGAATTCGCCAAGCAGCTCGCCGCGTTCGCCGACGTCTACGTCAACGACGCGTTCGGCACCTGCCACCGCACCGACGCCTCGATGGTCGCGGTTCCCGAAGCGATGGCCGGCAAACCGAAGGTCTGCGGCTTCCTCGTCGAAAAGGAGATTAAATACCTGACCGACACGATCAGCAATCCCGCCCGCCCGTTCGTGGCGATTCTGGGGGGCGCCAAGGTTTCGGACAAGATCATGGTCATCAAGAACCTCCTCGGCATCTGCGACAAGGTCCTGATCGGCGGGGCGATGGCCTACACCTTCTCGCTGGCGCAGGGAGGGAAAGTCGGTAAATCGCTCGTCGAACCGGACAAGGTCGATCTGGCGAAAGAACTCCTCGCCGAGGGCGGCGACAAGCTGGTCCTGCCGGTCGACACCCACGCCGGCGACGCGTTCAGCTCCGACTGCAACAAGCAGATCGTCGCCGCCGGCCAAATCGCCGACGACTACGAAGGGCTCGACATCGGGCCGGAAACCTCGAAACTCTACTGCGGCATCGTCAAGGGCGCCAAGACGGTCGTCTGGAACGGCCCGATGGGCGTTTGCGAAATGCCTCCGTTCGACGAGGGGACGAAAGCCGTCGCCCAGGCGATCGCCGAAAGCGACGCCGTGAGCATCATCGGCGGCGGCGACAGCGCGGCCGCGATCCAGAAGCTCGGCTTCGCCGACAAGGTCACCCACGTCTCGACCGGCGGCGGCGCGTCGCTGGCGATGCTCGAAGGGAAGAAGTTCGCGGCGGTCGATCTGCTCGACGAATGATCCCCCCGGCGATCCCGTTTTGAAATCAGACCGGGCGCCGACCCGTTTTCCGCCTCTTCGGGTGTTCCGAAGAGGCGGCGGACAGTATGAAAATCCCTCTGTCCGGACACGGCCGGGCCGACGTCCGTCTTCCTTTTGAATTCCGCTTTTCCGCACCGGTTCCTTTTTCACGAAAAACGGCTCGGCGTCTGTTTTTTTCCCTCCCGATCTGCTAAAATGAGGGTTGAACTTCCGTTCGCACGGCGGCGTCTTTTCGCGCCGCGGTCCTTTTTCGAATTTTCCCGACCCGGCGTTTTCGGGGAGGGGGAGTTCTCGTTGGCGAAACGCATTACGGTGGGAGCAGAATATGAAACGTCAGGCGGTCGTACTCGCGGCGGGGAAGGGAACCCGAATGAAATCGGAACTGCCGAAAGTCCTCTATCCCGTCCTCGGTAAACCGATAATCGACTACGTCCTGGACGCCTTGGACGCCGCGGGGATCGAGCGGACGATCGTGGTCGTCGGCTATCACGGCGACGAGGTCCGCCGCGCGCTGGCCGGCCGCGCGAAGATCGAATTCGCCGAGCAGACCGAACTTCTCGGCACCGGCCACGCCGTGATGAGCTGCCGCGCGGCGCTCGAAAACTCCGCCGACTCGGTCTTCGTCATCGCGGGCGACTCGCCGATGCTCCGCGCCGAGACGGTTGCCGATATCTTCCGCATCTACGAAGAGGCCGCCGCCCGCGGCGAGCCGGTCTCGGCGGTTCTCGGCACGGTCGTCAAAGACGACCCCGCCGGGATGGGGCGGATCCTGCGCGACGAGCGCGGCGAGTTCGTCGGGATCGTCGAACACAAAGACGCCACCGACGAGCAGCGGCGGATCACCGAAATCAACATGAGCTACTACCTCTTCAACACGCGCGATCTGCTCGACTCCCTTTCCGAGATCAAGGCGAACAACGCGCAGAAGGAGTACTACATCACCGATGTGCCGGCGATTCTTCTTTCGAAGGGGAAAAAGGTCAGGGCGGTCCCCGTCCTGAAACCTTCGGAATGTCTCGGGGTGAACACCGTCGACGACGTCCGCCGCGTCGAAGAGGCGCTCGCCGCCGGCCGAAAAGATTAACCCGTTTCGAAAAGGAACTTTATGTCGAGTCAATCGGTCAGAGAAATACACGAAAAAATCCGCTATATCCACAGTCTCTACCGCCAGCTCAAGACGCTCGTCGCGCGGTACGACAACGTCCGGCTGCGGATCAAGGTTCAGAAGAAGAAAACCGCCGACGCCGAGGCGCGCTGCGCCGAGCTGAAATCGCAGCACGCGAAGATGTGCGCCGAAATCCGCGAGGCGGAAGGGCGCTACGACCTGATCGACGCGGCGCTTCAAAAGCGGAAGACCCAGTTGGACCAGGCGAAGAACAACAAGGAGTACACGTCGCTGAAAGACCAGATCGCCGACGACCAGAAGCGGAACGACGCGCTGGCCGACAAAATCCTCGAACAGACCGAAAAGGCCGAGGAGTTCGTCCCCCGGATTGAAAGCGCCGACGCCGAAATCAAGGCCGCGCGCGCCGCGCAGGCCGAGGTCGAAAAGGAACTCCGCGACATGGTTCCCGAACTGAACGAGAGCTCGCAGTACATTCGGGAAGAAATCCGAAAGAATCTCAAAGAGGTCGACGCCGATTTCGTCCCGCCGCTTCGCGACGCGCTCCGCGCGTTCGACGGCGACCAGGCGATGGCGCCGGTCGAAGGGGAATACTTCTGCGGCGGGTGCCGTATGGAGATCCCGATGCAGTACATCGTCGCCCTCTGCGAAGGGAAACCGTACACCTGCGGTTCGTGCGGGCGGTTCATCTATCTGCCGAAAGGCTTTGTCATCAACAACGAAGACGAGGACGACTGACCGTCCGGCCCTCGCAAACCTTTCAGAACCCCGAAGGACAATCGTATGAAATACAATGCTTTCTTCGCCGCTCTGGCGGCTCTCGTTTCGGCGCTCGGCGCCGCCGCGCAGGATCAGCCCGCGCCGGTCGTTCCGGAAATCTTTTCCGCCGAAAGTCCGCAGGTCGTTCCCGACCGGCGCACCCGCCGCTATCTGACCCCGGCGCGCGTCGTCTGGACGACCGACGGCGTCTTCAACGTCGATGAACTTCTGAACCCCGGCCTTATGCAGACGTCGACCGCCGACATGAAGGGCGGGTTCCGCATGGAAAAGAAAACCGACGCGCCGTGCGCGGTTCTCCTTGACTTCGGCGCCGAGTTCCACGGCGGGATCCGTCTCGAAGCGCGCGACCTGACCCCCGGCCGGGGGAGCGTCGGCAAATCGGTCCGCGTCCGCGTCCGGTTCGGCGAGTCCGCCGACGAGGCGATGGCCGAGATGGGCGAAAAGGGAACCGTCAACGAACACTCGATGCGCGACATGATCGTCAACGTTCCCTGGCTCGGGGCGGTCGAGTTCGGCGAGTCGGCGTTCCGGTTCGCCCGGCTCGACCTGGTCGACCCGGACACGAGCGTCTGTTTCGACTCGATCCGCGGCGTCTTCGTCCTTCGCGACCTTCCCCAGCCCGGCTCGTTCCGATGCAGCGACGAGCGGCTGAACCGAATCTGGCGGACGGCGGCGTACACGCAGCTTCTGACGATGCAGCATTACATTTTCGAAGGGGCCAAGCGCGACCGCCTTGTCTGGTACGGCGATTTCAATCCCCAGGCGATGACCACGCTCAACGTCTTCGGCGCGCCCGACGTCCTCAAAGAGACGCTCGGCGTCTACGCCGAGACGACCTGGCCGCTTCCGAACTACATGAACGGCTTTCCGAACTACTCGCTCTGGTGGCTGATTTCGGTCAGCGACCTGTATCACTACACCGGCGACCTTGAATATCTCCGTCTGCGCGAGCCGTATGTGCACGGTCTTTTCAACGCGATCAAAAAGCGGGTGAAGGAAAACGGGCAGGCGGGGTTCCCGGCGGAATTCCTCGACTGGCCGACCGCCGACAACCCCGAGGCGCAGCACAGCGGCACGCACGCCATCTTTACGATCGCGGTCGAACGGGTGGTCGAAATCGCCGGGGCGCTCGACAACGACGTGCTGCTCGCCGAATCGACGGCGCTTCTCGAAAAACTCCGTTCGTTCGTTCCCGACAACGTCGGCGTCAAGCAGTCGGCGGCGCTCATGGCCCTCGCCGGGCTTGAAGATCCCGCCAAACCGAACGTCGACGTGGTGGCGAAAAACGGCGGCGAGAACTTCTCGACTTTCTACGGTTACTACATGCTCGAAGCGTTGGCGAAAGGGGGCCGCCGCGCCGAGGCGCTCGACATCATCCGCGAGTACTGGGGCGCGATGCTCGACGTCGGCGCCACGACCTTCTGGGAAGACTTCAACCTGAAATGGCTCGAAAACGCCGGCCGGATTGACGAGCTGACCCCCGCCGGGAAAGACTCGCTTCACGGCGACCGCGGCGCGTATTGCTACGAGGGGTTCCGCCACTCGCTCTGCCACGGCTGGTCGAGCGGCCCGGCGCCCTGGCTGATCCGCTATGTCCTGGGCGTCACGCCCGCCTCGCCCGGCTTTGCCGAAGTCGGTTTCGATCCCTTCCTGGGCGACCTCGACTGGGCCGAGGGAACGGTTCCGACCCCGCGCGGCGTCATTCGCGTCCGGGTCGAAAAGAATCCCGACGGCACCCTGAAAAAAGAGATTACCCTTCCCGAAGGGTGCGTGGTCCGCCCGTAGGCGCTGAAGGCGGCTTTCCCATCCCGAATCCGGCAGGCTCTATGGAAAACGGTCCCGAAGATTACACCCAGGACGAGGACACGCGTCTGATGATGGCAGTCAAGGCGGGGGACGCCTCGGCCTTCGAAGAGCTGATGACGCGGCATCAGGCGCGGGTTCTTTCGATGCTGGTCCACTTCACCGACAGCCGTCAGCAGGCCGAGGATCTCACGCAGGAAGTCTTTCTGAAGGTCTACAACGCGCGCGCCGCGTACGAGCCGACCGCCAAGTTCACCACCTGGCTTTATCGGATCGTCCGCAACCAGGGACTGAACGCCGTCCGTTCCAAAAAGAACCGCCCCGAGGTCTTTTTCGGCGCGGTTTCCGACGGCGGCGACGACCGCGGCGTCGAAGAGAACCTCCTGGCCAAGAGCGGCTACATGCCCGCCAGGCAGTACGACAAAAGCGAAGAGCGCGAGATGGTTCGGCTCGCGCTCCAAAGTCTCAACCCCCGGCAGCGGGAAGCTCTTTTGTATCATCATTTTGAAGGAATGGACTACGGCCAGATCGCTCAGGTGATGGACCTGACCGGTCCCGCCGTGAAATCGCTCCTCTTCCGCGCGCGCCAGCGGCTCGCCGAAATTCTCGCCCCTTATATGAACGACGGGAGGCTTCCCCGATGACCGACAAAATTCCGGAAGAAACCGTTTCCCGAAACAATCCCGACGACGAGCTCTTGACTGCGTTTCTCGACGGCGAACTCTCCGAGGCGGAAAAGACGGAGACCGAAAAGCGCCTCGAAGCCGACCCGCGTCTGCGCGCCCGGCTTGAACGGCTCCGCGCCGTCGACGACTTTCTCAATCGGCTGGAACTCCTGCCGACCGACCGCGAGATGACCGCCAACACGATGGAAATTTTAACCGGCGTGGTACAGAAAGAAATACGCGCCGCCGAGGCGCGCCGGCGCCGATCCCAGCTTCTGTTTCTGCTGGTTGTGGTTCTGGCCGCGGCGGGGGCGTTTTTCCTGGGAACCCGCGTGTTTCGATGGCGTTTTTCCGCCGACGACAGAGACGCTCCGGTCATCTCCCGATACGACGCGCTCGAGGCGGTCGGCTCTCTCGCTTTCCTGAAACAGCTGCGCGCGATCCCCGATTTCGGCGGGGAAGACGCCGGGGAAGAAAAATCCGCCGAGTCCGCTCCCGAGTCCGACGAGCCGGACGGAGCATCCGCCGAATCCGGCCCGCCGCCGGCGCCGCGCCGCCGCGGCCGGCCCGGGCGTTTTTCCGAAGACCGTTCGCTTTCCCTTTCGGCGGAAATCAATCCGGACGAACTCTTTCTGAAAAAGATTCTCTACGCCAACCTTCCGAGAAAACAGCGGGCGAAATACCGCGCCCTTTACGAAGAAATCGCGGCCGATCCCGACGCCGCCCGGCTCGACGAGACGCTCATTCGTTTCGGGAACTGGTTTCGCTACCGGCTCACCGAAACCGAGCGGAGCCGGTACCGCGCCGAGTCGGACGAGGGACGGCTGTCCCTGGTCAGGGAGCTTCTTCGGGAGAAGGCCGCGCGCGCGGCGGGTCCGCGCGGCGGGTCTCCCGGGCGTTTCGAGGGGCCCGGCGCGCGCGGATTTTCGCCCCGGCCGCCGGAGTCGGTTCTCGCCGATCTGAAAAAGGATCTTCCCGAAGAACTTCGGGACGAGTCGCTCGACGTGCGGAGCGAACTGCGCGAGTTTGCCGCGCGTTACTTTGAAGAGAACCGCGCGGGACGTCCGGGTCCCGACCGGCTCTTCCACGGGCTGATCGAAAAGTTCGTCGAGGCGAAAGGCGCCGCGTATTTCATCGACCGCCTTTCCGAGAAGGGGAAAGCGTATATGGATGCCCGGTCCGACGAGGAAAAAAACCGTCTGATCGCCCGCCTGATCCGTATCGATCTCTATTCGAAAGAGGCCGAACGGGCGCGTTTCTCTTTCCGCGGCCCCCGCGGCGGAAGGCGTTCCGCCGCAAGCGAGTCGACCGCCGATCTGGCCGAGACGCTCCGCGGCCTGTCCGAAGAGACGCGCGAAGAGCTCCTTTCCCTTCCCGACGACGAACTGTACGAGGTTCTTCTGCAGATTCACCGGCGCCGCGCCGCGGGCGGCCCGCCGAACCGTTTTTCGCCCGGCCCCCCGCCGCAGGAGGGCGGCCGCGCCGAGTAGTCCCGCACGCCGGGCCGCGTTTTTCCCGCGGCCCGGCA
>CACXFR010000203.1 GCA_902766935.1 uncultured Planctomycetota bacterium
AGTAGAGGTAGACGCGGTCCGACTGGATTTCGGCGTAGTAGCGGTGCCCGGTATCGGAGACCGCCAGTTCCAGCCCCCCCTTGAACGAGGGGGCGGTCGCTTTGAAGTCGGCGGTCACGCGGAGATTCTCCGAAAAGCCGTCGTAGTCGCAGACCGCCTCGAGCACGCCGGTGCGCGCGTCGATCGAAAGGGTGCCGCCCCGCGCGGATATCTTTGAAATCTGATTGCCGACGAGAAGCCAGTTCTGAAGATCGGAAGGGTAGATGGCGTACGACTTGGTGTTTTCGGGGAGCGCCTCGTTCGTCTGGAACCAGTAGGAGGAAAGGTGTGCGTGGTCGCCCGGGCCGACGAAGCCGTCGCCGTCGATATCGGACGCCGGGTTCCAGTTCTCCGTGTCTTTGGTGGAGAACCAGGCGTAGCTCATATATGAAAGTTCCGCCGGTCCGATGAATCCGTCCCCGTCGACATCGACGGTCGAGGCGATGTAGACGTCGCCGACCCGATACCCGGCGGGCGCGGCCTGGGTCGGTGCGGGGAGCGCGGCGGCCGCTTCCAGCCCGGCGGTGACGGCCAGGAGCTGACGGTCTTCGAGCGATTCGAAACGTAAAACGCGTTTTTTCATGGTGAGAACCTCTCAGAATTTCGGCCGGAAACTCGGCCGAAGAGTTCTTTTCGACAATCCCTTACGATTACTTACGGCGCGACGGACGCCATCCCTTAAGACAATATTCCGAAGACCCTGGTATTATACACTATTAGTCCGAAAAACGATAGAGCTGACCGCAATCCCCCCGATATTTTGCCTGTTTTGCCCGGAGTGAACCGTTCGTCGGCCGACGAAACCGGGCGGGTCGGCGGCACGTTACCGCCGGAGGCGACTGTCGCAGAAAGCGGAATTGTTATCCGTCCGAACCTCGTCCCGAACGTCGGAGATCGTCCAGCCGATATAGTATTCCCTGCCCATCGTCAGCTTGTCGTTCGGGATCTTGTCGACGGAAAACGTGACGGAACTCCCGGGGTGGACGGAGGTCGAAACCCGTTCCTCTTTCAGGAGAATCTTTCGGTAATCCGGGAACGAACGGTCTTCGGAGGCGTAGACCCTGACGGTGTACGTTCCGCTGACGGGGCCCGAGCCGACGTTTTTGACCTGCCCGGTTCTGAGGCTGAAACCGTTCCAGTTTTTCGAAACCGTCCCGCCGTTTTGCGCTTCCAGATCGGGAATCGCGGCGGTCTTCAGGCGGCTGTCGCAGCAGGCGGTGTTGTTGTCGACCGAGCCCTCGCCCCGCACGCTGCCGATGACCCAGCCGATATAGTAGCTTTTCCCGTCGGCGAGTTTCGCGGTCGGAATGTCGCTGATCGTGACGAAGGTCGACTGGCCGGGCGGAACCGACGAATACGATTTATACGTTTTGAGGAGGACGTCGTTTTTCGGCGAGATGACGCTGTCGGTCGAGGCGTAAACGTCGATCGTGTAGGGGGACTCGGCGCGGAGGCTGCCGACGTTTTTGATGGTTCCGGTCGTCAGGGAGAACCGACCCTTTTCCGGCCTGATCGAACCGCCGCCGGAGGCGGCCAGATCGGCGGACGCCGAGACTTTGACCCGGTCCCGGGTCCGCGCGGCGTTGTTTTCGGTCGCGATTTCGTTTCTGACGTCGCTGATGATCCACGAGATGTAATACATCTCGCCCGGTTTGAGGCTCGTCGTCGGAATGTCCTGAATTTTAAGATTCAGGAACATGCCGGGCGCGACGGACGCGGGGATGCGTGCCTCTTTCAGAAGCCGGTTGGGGTCGCGGGTCGGCGCCGGGTCGGCCGACGCGTAGACTCGGACGATGTAGCCGGAATCGGCGTAGGCGGACCCGATGTTTCTGACCGGGCCGGTCTCCAGGGTGAACCGGCCGTTTTCCATCGTGATCGAGCTCTCTTTTTCGTCGGTCGCCAGGTCGGGATGGGCGGGCGTTTCTTCGGAAAAGATATGGCGGGCGGAATTGTTCGCCGTGACGATTTCGCCTTTCACGTCGGCGACGACCCAGCCGAAGTAATACCGCTTTCCCTCGTCCAGAGCGTCGAGGGGAATATTCTCGATCGTGATTTCCCGCGACCGGCCCGCGCCCAGCGGCGTGGGAACGGTATAGGTGCAGATGAGCGTGTCGCGGTATTCCGAAACCGCCGAATTGAAGGAAGAGGCGTAGACTTTGATCTTGTAATGCGGTTCGGCGTCGGCGGACCCGACGTTCCTGATCGGTCCGGTCGTCAGCCGGAGCCGATTCCCCTCCGTCGAGACCTTCCCGCCGTCCGACGCTTCGAGGTCGGGGCGCCCCCGTTCGTCGGCTTCGGCGTTCGGGGGAAGGGCGCCGCGCCAAAGCGCGAGAAAAAGAAACGCGGCGAAGAGGGGAAGAATCCCGCGCCGCGCGGCGCGGGAAGAGAAACCATTCAGCGGACGGGCAAAGGACGTTCGGCTCATCGGTTCGGGAGAGGGTTGTCGGCGGAAGGAAACAGACCCGGCTCGCGGTGTGCCGGGTCAGAAGGCGACCACCACGCGGTCGACGTAAACGTTGAACGGATGTTCGGCGTTTTCGACCGGCGCGATCCAGAACGAAAGGCCCGGCTCGTAGGGGCATTCCCCCAGATCGACCCACGTGTAATCGGCGCCGTTCAGTTCGG
>CACXFR010000204.1 GCA_902766935.1 uncultured Planctomycetota bacterium
CGGCGCGGCGTACGGGGCGTCTCCCTGTGCGAAGAGGGGCGGTTCCCCCCCGGCGCTTCCGGCGGAGACGGCTGCCGAAAGAGCGGTTCCGTCCGCGTCGGCGGAAGATTCGGCCGGAACGTTCCCCTCAGGCGGCGCGGTTTTTTCAGCTTCGCCTTCCGGCGCGGAGGGTGCTCCGAACGCCGTTCCGTCCGACGGTCCGCCGAGGAGTTCTTCGTCCGACACCATGGGGGGCGGGGCGGCGGAGCCGTCCGACGCGGTTCCGGCCTGAGCCGCGAAACTATCGCCCGACGGCGCGGGAAGGTAGCTGCCGTCCCCTTGCGGCGCCGCGCCCGTCGGCGCGGGGTCGGCCGGGCCGGCCGGTTGATTCCCGAAGGTCCCGCCGGCGATTTCCCCGTTTTCCGCGCCGCCGTGATAGAGCCCCGCCGGCGCGCCCGTTTCTCCGCCGGCCGGTTCCCCGCCGCCGTTCGGAGAGTCGAGCCGGGCGTAGGGACCAAGCTGCGACGCCAGTTCGCCGCCGTTTTCCGCGCCGAAGCTTTCCGGGGCGTCCTCGTCTTCCGGGTCGACGAGCCGCGCCTGCCGGCCGTTGGCTTCCAGCTCGTTTAAGAGCGCCGCGATCGGCCCGGCGAGCCGGGCGCGCGCCATCTCGACCTGTTCTTCTACCCGGCGGCGGAGTTCCGGGTCGGGACGCGGGTACTCAATCTCGGCGTCGCTTTCGACGAACTCGTAGCCGAACTCCCCGCCCCACGAGGCGAGAGCCGATTTGGCGATGTAATACGTCTGAGCCGATTCCGGTTTCAGGATCAGGAGGGGATACGGTTCGTTTTCGCTGTCTCCCTGTCCCGTTTCGATGAAATACTGCCGCGCGGCGCGGAGTCCCGCGTCGAACGGGTTCCCCGGGTATTTCGCGACCAGAAAATCTTCGGGGACGAATTGAACCCGTTCGGGCATGAGGCGGATTCCGTTTTCGTCGCATTCCACATAAATCGGGCGCCGAAACGTTCCCGATTTCCCCCGGTACGGGAGGATGGCGTAGGTCGGCGTCTCTTCCGCCTCTTCGGCCTTTTTCCGGAGCTCTTCGATCCGCCGGTTCAGTTCGGCGATCTCTTCGGCTTTCGCGTCGATCTCTTTTTGAAGCTCGCCGCCGTCCGGATCGGAATCGGACGGCCGGGAGAGAGCTTCCGCCCGTTTGTTCAGTTCGACCAATTCGGTGACGAGTTTGTTGATTTCCGTTTCGGCTTCGGCCAGACGCGCGCGTTCGGCCGAGAGCTCGTCGCGCGTTCGGTCGCGCACCCCTTCCAGTTCCGAAAGGAACCATTCGGCCGACTCGCGCTCCGATTCCAGTTCGTCGGGAGAGATTCCGCCGCTTTCCCGCAGGAACTGCGCGTAGAGCTCTTCGTCTTCGGGCGAGAGGGTCTCTTCCGGCGCGGATTCCGGCTCGGCGGCGGTTTCGATCGGCGCCGCCGGTTTTTCTTCGGTCAGATCGCGCATCGCGGCGTCGGAAAAGAGAGGGTCGGCGTCCGCCGCCGCGGCGGTCTCGCCCGCGGCCGTATCGCGGCTGATTACCACCAGGAGCATAATGAGCATCCCCATGGTGCACAGAAGGACCGCCAGGAACGGGAAGAGGGTGACGGCCGGTCCGCCGTCCCCTCCCGGACGTCGCGCGCGTCTCATGCCGATTTCTTTTTCCCCCAGAATCCGGTTCCGAACTTGGGCGTGCGGATCGAATAGGCCGGCGTTTCGGTTCCGCTTTCGGCGCCCTTCGCCTCGGACACGGTCTCTTCGCGCAGCGGGATCGTTTCCGGTTCGGCGAACCGTCCCTTGGTCTTTTCGATCAGCGCGGCGAGACGCGAGGCGTTCTCGTCGGCGGCCGAACCTTTCAGTTTCCCGTTGAGCAGATGGATCGCGGCGGCCAGGGCGTTGGCCGTGTCGATGAAACTTCCCGCTTCGGCCAGGGAGCGGAGATTCTGGTTCAGCCGGTCTTCGAGCCGGGCGATTTCGCCGTTGGCGTGCAGCAGCTCGCGGACGACTTTCGTCTCTTCGACCATCTGGCTCCGCAGCGACTCGACCCCTTCCAGGTGCTCGCGCATCGATTGGAGAACCGGCGAGATGATTTCGGTGAAGAATTCCTCTTCTCCCCGGCTGATCATCTCGGCGTGTTTCCCGAGGCTTTCGTTGAGCGCGCCGTTGAGTGAAACCTGAATCCGTTCCGCGCCGCTCTGGATGATTTCGCCGCTCTGTTTGGCGGCGGCGGCCATCGCCTCTTCCCAGATTTCGGTCTGGCGGCGCATCAGCTTATCGAACGATTCGACCATCGATTTGAGAATCCGGCGGCTCGCTCTGAGCTCCTCCTCTTCGAGCGGCGACGAGGCGGGGCGGAACCGGCCGTGGAGTTCGCGGTCGACCAGGCGGTCGACGCGTTCGAAGAATTTCGATTCGCTCCGCCGCACAAAGTACTCCGTGAAGTAGAGGACGAAGACGAGCGAAAGGGCGAGCGCTGTCGTGTCGAACGCCACTTTCAGCCCCGAGGCGAGGAGTTTTCCGGTCGTTTCGAGTTCGGTCAGGTTCAGGTTGCCGAGCGCGGCGGTGATCCCGATCACCGTTCCGAGGAAGCCCAGAATCGGGATCGCCCAGATGAACATCTTGACCATTCCGTAATCGGCTTCCGCGGCGAAGGCGTCGTCGTCGGCCAGCGAATGGAGTTCCTGGTCGAGGTCGTCGACCCGTCCCCCCGACTCCAAAAAGCGGAGCGCCCGGCGGAGCCGGCTGATATGGAGCGACTCGCCGCGGACCGAAACCGCTTTCTTTAACGTTTCGAGGTAGCCGCCGACCTCACCGCTCGATTCCCGTTCGGGTTTGATCGGCGGGAAGATCAGGCCGAGCCGGAGCCGCCGCCGACCGGCGGCGATCCTCAGGTACTTGAAGAAGAGGCTCGTCATCCCGATAAAAAAGAGGGCGACGGTGATATATTCCACCGGGTGTCCCGACGTGTAGCGAACGATCAGTTCGTCGTGGATCATTCCGCGCCGGATCAGCGTGTAGAACCCGAAACAGGCGGCCCCGCCCCAGAGAATCGGCGAGGTGATCAGAGCTAAGATTCCTTTTTTCATTGAGAGACTCCCGGCATGCCGCGTTCTTCCCGGGCGGGGAAAGGCGCGGAACGTTCTTTTTCTTTCCGGCGGCGCGCGGGGCGCCGACAGAGCGCAGTCGCGGGAAGTCTAATGATTTTCGGCGCGGGATTCCAGAGCAATTATAAGGGGGGCGAAGCCTCCGCTTCCGGGGGAAAAAAGGGGGCGAAAGAGAGCCGGATTCACGAAAAAAAAGGCTTTCCCGCCCCGCGGCGGGAAAGCCTTGAAAATACCGGGCCGGGCCGTTAAACTACGCGGCTTTGCGAACCGCCGCCGCCGGATGGAGTTTGCGGTTCTCGTTGGCGGCAAAGAAGGCGCGGATCCCGTCGACGACGGTCCAGAGTTCTTCTTCGCGCAGTCCGGGGAACATCGGCAGCGCCAGGACTTCGCGGCTGACCCGATGGGTCACCGGCAGATCCTGCGGCGCGTAGCCGAGATACTGGAAACATTCCTGTTCGTGCAGTCCGAACGGATAGAAGATGTCCGAGCCGATCTTCCGCGCCCGCAGCTCGGCGCGCAGATCGTTCCGCAGGCCGCCCGGCACGCGGATCACGAACTGATGCCAGACGTGGTAGCGGTCGGGCAGTTCGGTCGGCAGGGTGACGATATCGCTGAGCCCCGCCTCGTTGAAAAACTCCTTGTAGAGCCCGGCGTTGTACCGGCGCTTTTCGTTCCACCCGGCCAGATACTGGAGTTTGACGCGGAGCACCGCGGCCTGATAGGCGTCCAGGCGGCTGTTGATTCCGATCTCCTGATGGTAGTAGCGCGGTTCCATTCCGTGTACCCGCAGAAGACGGAGGCGGGAATTCCAGCGCTCGCTGTTGGTCACCATCATTCCGCCGTCTCCGACACCGCCGAGGTTTTTGGTCGGATAGAAGCTCAGACAGGCGATATCCCCCCAGTTCCCGACCGGAATCCCGTCGAGCCGGGCGCCGATCGCCTGGGCGGCGTCTTCAACCAGCAGGATGTGGCGTCGGCCCGAGTCGTAATGCTCCTGGGTCAGGCGGCGCAGCGCGCGCATATCGGCCATCTGCCCGTAAAGGTGGACCGGAATGATCGCGCGGGTCCGCGGGGTGATCTTTGCTTCGACGTCTTTGGGGTCGAGGTTGAACGTGACCGGGTCGATATCGGCGAAGACGGGGGTCGCCCCCAGGCGGGCCACGCAGCTGGCGGTCGCGAAAAAGGTGAACGAGGGAACGATCACCTCGTCGCCCGGCCCGATCTTGGCCGCCATCAGCGAAAGGAGGAGCGCGTCGCTTCCCGAGGCGCATCCGATTCCGTATTGGGCGTTGTGATAAGAGGCGATCTCTTCTTCCAGTTTCTGGACTTCCGGTCCGAGAACGAACATTCCGCTCTCGTTGACACTGACCAGAACTTCGGCCATTAAGACTTTGATTTCCTCATCCAGCCGCTTCAGATCGAGAAGCGGGACTGACTCCGTTGTCTGACGGACTGAAAGATCCGAATTCATAATTTTTTATGGTCTTCCTAACCGTTAAAGGCGAGCGAGGGAATCTACGAGCCCCCTGTGAAGTGAATCCATACCTAATAAGATACCCTTTTCTCTCTTTCAGTCAAGATTGATTTGGTATCAACTAACCTGAATACGCCGAATTGGGGGGATTCTCCCGATTTCGCTCCCCTTTTTTGAAAATCTTCCGAAAGGAGTGTCGGGGATTTGACGCATCTGCCGGTCGTCGCGTTTTCTTTGTGTGTCTGGATATTTTGGGTAAAATAGAAAGAAGGTAAAGGTGGGAGCGTATTGCACGAAAAAGGGGCGCCCTTTCGGGCGCCCCGAACGATGCCGCGCGAAGGCGGCGTCTGTTCCGCGTTACTCCTCGGCGAACGTGAACTTTTCGCCGTCGAAGTCGACCGTCAGAACCGGTTTCTTTCCGGTCCGGTCGATATCCTTCGGCGGGGATTTCAGCAGCTGCAGCGCCAGCGGGTTCTGAATCTCCCGCTGAATGACCCGTTTCAGAGGCCGAGCGCCGTAGACGACGTCGTAACCCGACTCGGTAATCGCGTCGACCGCCTTGTCGGTGGCCTTGAAGACGATCCCCTGCTTTTCGAGGAGGCCGGCGAGCTTTTTGAGCTGTAGCCCGACGATCTGTCGGATCTCGTCTTTCGTCAGCGGCTTGAAGATGATCGTCTCGTCGATTCGGTTCAGGAATTCGGGGAGGAAGTGCTGCTGAATGATCTCCTTGACCGCTCCCTTGATCTCGTCGGCGCTTCCGCCGTTTTTTGAGATCTCCTGAATGACCGAACCTCCCAGGTTCGAGGTCATCACGATGATCGTGTTCGTGAAATCGACCGTCCGCCCCTGTCCGTCGGTCAGCCGGCCGTCGTCGAGGACCTGCAGCAGAACGTTGAAGACGTCGCGGTGCGCCTTTTCGATCTCGTCGAAGAGAACCACCGAGTAGGGGCGTCGGCGAACCGCTTCGGTCAGCGTTCCGCCCTCCTCGTACCCGACGTAGCCCGGAGGGGCGCCGATCAGGCGCGAGACGGTGTGCTTTTCCATAAACTCGCTCATATCGATACGGACGATCGCCGTCTCGTCGTCGAAGAGGGTCAGCGCCAGCGCCTTGCACAGTTCGGTCTTCCCGACCCCGGTCGGGCCGAGGAAGAGGAACGAACCGAGCGGGCGGTTCGGGTCCTGCAGACCGCTTCGGCTTCGGCGGACCGCGTTGGCGACCGCGTCGACCGCTTCGTTCTGACCGATCACCCGATCGTGCAGACGCTCTTCGAGCTTGATCAGCTTCGCCTTTTCGGTTTCCATCATCTTGCTGACCGGAATCCCCGTCCACTGCGAGACGACCTCGGCGATCTCTTCCGGACCGACCACCTGGCGGAGCAGGCGTTTCGGCGCGGGGCTCTCGCTGTCGGCGGACGATTTCTCTTCGGCGGCTTCGAGCGTTTTGAGTTCGGCGAGCAGAGCGTTCTTTTCCTGATCGAGCTTCGCCAGCTGCGCGAAGTAATGCTCGTAGGGCCGGCCGCGGGACTGGTCTTCGCGCAGCTGACGGTTGACCTGCTTGATCTTCTGTTCGATTCCGCTCAGCTTCTCTTTTAGGTCGTGCGCTCCGCCGACCCCGCTCTTTTCCTTCTCCCAGCGGGTTCGAAGGATGGCCAGTTCGGCTTTCTTTTCGGAGATTTCCTTTTCGATCTCTTCGAGACGCTGAACCGCGTGGGGTTCGGTTTCGTCCCGAAGCTGGCGGGCGGCCAGTTCCAGCTGAATCACGCGCCGCTGAACCTGGTCGATTTCGGTCGGCACCGATTCGAGTTCCATCGCCAGGCGGCTCATCGCCTCGTCCATCAGGTCGATCGCCTTATCGGGGAGGAACCGGTCGGTGATATACCGATTCGAAAGTTCCGCCGCGGCGACCAGCGCCGAGTCGGTGATCTTGACCCCCTTATGATGGCTCTCGTAGCGGGGCTTCAGACCCCGCAGGATCGCCAGGGTGTCTTCGACGCTCGGCTGCCCGACGTAGACCGGCTGGAACCGCCGTTCGAGCGCGGCGTCCTTTTCGATATACTTGCGGTATTCGTCGAGAGTGGTCGCGCCGATGCAGCGCAGATCGCCCCGCGCCAGCGCCGGCTTTAAGAGGTTCGCCGCGTCGGCGCCCCCTTCGGCGTTTCCCGCGCCGACGACGGTGTGCAGCTCGTCGATGAACATAATGACCGAGCCGCCGGCGTCTTCGACCTCTTTCAGAACCGCCTTCAGACGTTCTTCGAACTCGCCCCGGTACTTCGCGCCGGCGACGAGCGCGCCCAGATCGAGGGCGACGACCTTTTTATTTTTCAGACTTTCCGGAACGTCGTTTTCGACGATACGCAGGGCGAGCCCTTCGGCGATCGCCGTCTTGCCGACGCCGGGTTCCCCGATCAAAACCGGGTTGTTTTTCGTCCGCCGCGAAAGGACCTGGATCACGCGGCGGATTTCGGCGTCGCGGCCGATTACCGGGTCGAGTTTCCCCTTGGCGGCCCGTTCGGTCAGGTCGATCCCGTATTTGCTCAGCGAGCGGACCTTCCCTTCCGGTTCCTGATCCGTAACGCGGTGGTTCCCCCGGACGCGGCTGAGCGCTTCCAGGATTTTCGCGCGGTCGATGGCCGCGAGCTTAAGAATGTCGAGCGCCTTCGACGGGACTTCGCTGATCGCCAGAAGGAGGTGTTCGGTCGAGATGAATTCGTCGGTCAGGGTCGACATCTCTTCCGACGCCTTGGCGAAGATTTGCGAGAGTTCGGCGCTGAGCCCCGGCTGCTGATTTCCGCCGGAAATTTTCGGCAGATGATCGGTCTCGTCGTGGACCATCTGTTTGAGCGTACCCACGTTGGCGCCGATTTCCTCCATCAGCGGCGCGATATTCCCGTCGGTCTCTTCGAGAAGAGCGGCGAGAAGGTGAAGCGCCTTGATTTCGGGGTTCCCGGCGGCCACGGCGATCTGCGCGGCGCGCTGCACGGCGTCCTGTGATTTTTTCGTCAGTTTGTTGAAATCAAAATTCGTCATCGTTCAGATTTCCTTTCCGGCTCACTGCCCGAGCCCGCTCTTCGGGCGGGTCTCATTTTGGCAGTCACCGACAGAGTATTGAGCAAAAATCGTGCCAGTCGACGGGGAATCCCATAATATTCAGGGAGAAAAGAGAAGGGGGTCTCCCCTTTCCCTCGCCGTTTTTCCCCGACGATCGGCTCCGAAACTTTCGCCTTTGGGAATAGGCATTCGAAAAAATTTTTACGAAATTTCGGAAACAGAGGGTTGACGCCGTTTTCTCCGCCGATAAAATAAGCCCCGTAAAGGAACGAAAAAGGTTCCTCCAAACCGAAGAAGCGGAAGTAAAGGCAGAGTGCGAGCTTACAGAGAGCGGGCGGCGGTGAGATGCCCG
>CACXFR010000205.1 GCA_902766935.1 uncultured Planctomycetota bacterium
CCCGACTTGAGCATGCCGCCGAAGATCGGGCCCATCCGGTAGCCCCCCATAATGTTGTTCGCGGCCATCCCGCAGGCGTAGAAACCGGGATAGTATTCCGCGGTGCTTTCGACGCACGAAACTTCGCCGTTGTCGACCCACATCGGATGCTCGCCGAGGATCGCGCCGGTCGGCGTGCCGAGTTTGACCTGGGCCTTGTTGATGATCAGATTGGCGACCACGCTGGGGTGCCCCGTCGCGTCGACGACGGCGCCGGCCAGAATCGTGAGGGGGTCGACGAACATCCCGAGTTTCAGGACGGGAGACCAGTTGATCACCAGACCGGCGATCCGGTCGTTGTGAAACACGACGTCTTCGACCTTCACGGCGTTGAAGATTTTCGCGCCGGCGTGAACCGCGCCGAAGGTCAGGCCGCTGGCCATTTCGACCGAGTCGATCGAATGATACCCCGCCTCGTCCCTGACGGGGCGGTGGGCGATCCCGAAATGATCGAGGATCCCCAGCGCGTCGTCCTGAACGATCAGCTCGTTGAAGAGCATGCCGCCGCCCCAGACGCCGCCGCCGGGGGCGAGCCGGCTTTCAAAGAGGGCGACGTTCAGACCCGCCTCGGTGAGGTAGCGCGCCGCCACGAGCGCCGAGGGGCCCGCGCCGACCAGCGCGACGTCGACGACGAGGCTTTCGGTCAGCTTGTCAGCATAGTTTCGGACGATCGCTTTTGAGATAATGTTCTCGGAAGCCATTTTAAAACATCTCCTTTCGGAAAAAATGATCGAAAGGAAATCGCGATACAGAAGCCGATTCAAAAAGAAAGATCGACTGCCTTCGTAATTTCCTACGCCGGTATGACCCGGATCAGGTTCAATGGGTGCTTCTCAGCCGCGCGACAAACGCGGCGCCCCAATACGTTCGACATCGAGACAGGTCTTTGTCTTTGCGAGGCGGCGGGATATCCTACTGATCCTCTATGGTATTATACCACATCCGCGCCGGGCGCAACCCCCCGGCGGCGCGGTTCCGGCGCGGCGGCCCCCGGGGTCGTCGCGGGGCCGCCGGTATTTATGAATTTATGAAAAAATTTTTTATCTTCTTGTTTTCCCGGCAGGAATGGTTACAATTAAGAAGCTGAAGCATCGGTTTTTGTTTTTTTTCGGACGTCCGCGCGATAGGCGCCCTTCCGGATTTCGACGCCGGCCGACGCACGCGGAACTTTTTCCGTTTCGGTTTCTTAAAAACAGTTTTCCATTTTTCCCGCTTCGTCTGCGGGAGAAATCCCGTTCCCGTTACAGCCCCACAGGAGTATGAAAATGAAAAAACTATTGTCCGTTTTGGCAGCCGTCATGATGCTGTCGTTCGTCTCCGTTCTTGCGGTTCGAGCCGCCGAAACCCCCGCCGACGTTTTCGCGTACAGCCGGGTCCAGGTCGTGAACGCCGCCGGCCAGACCGTCGAAGGAATCTCGATCGACGGGTTCCGCGGCGCGGGCCAGCGCGACATTGTGATTCCGAGCCGGATCGAGAATCTTCCCGTTCTCAAGATCGGTTACCGCGCTTTTAACGAATCGTACATCCTGAACTCGGCCGTCCTGCCGGAAGGCCTCCTCGAGATCGACCCGTACGCGTTCCACGAATGCGAGGTTCTTCGGGACGTCAACATTCCGAGCACCGTGCTTCGAATCGGGAACAGCGCGTTCGACGAATGCAAACTGGTTCGCGCGTTCACCATCCCCCAGGGCCTGACCGTTCTCGAACCGGAGGTCTTCAGCGACTGCGATTCGCTCGGCTCGGCCGTTATTCCCGCCAAGGTGACCCGGATTGAACGGAAAGCGTTCGACGGCTGCAATTCTCTGGCGTCCGTCACGATTCCCGCCGGCGTGACCTTCATCGGCGAAGGCGCGTTCGAAGGGTGCAAGTCGCTCCGCGAGATCGTCATTCCCGACGGCGTCACCGAAATCGGCAAGAGCGCGTTTGAGGAATGCCATTCGCTCCGCACCATCGAAATTCCCGCGTCGGTGACCAACATCGGGATCGAAGCGTTCGACGAATGTTTCCAAGTCACCATCGTCGGCCAGCCGGGTTCCTACGCCGAATCGTACGCCCGGTCGAACGGCCTGAAATTCGCGGCCAAATAAGAACGGTCCGAAGAGCCTCTCCATACGAAAAAAGCGGATTCCGAAAGGAATCCGCTTTTTGTGTACGCCGGCGCCCCTTATTCTCTTTTCGAAAAATCGTCGGATTCCCCGCCTTCCTTCCGGCCTTTTTTTACCGAGAGGTACCAGACGTAAAGCGCGACCCCGGCCAAAAGCGCGAGCGTGAAAATAAAAAGCCGCGCGGGGCAGGCGACGATGCACAGTCCGATCAGCACCCCGATCAGCAGAATCCGAATCTCTTTCTTCTTTGACAGCTCGGCGAGCGTTTCAAAAAAATCCTTCACGTAACCCGACATCATATTCGCTCCTTGAACGGTTCCCGCGTTAAACGGCCTGCGGAAACCGGATTATATCGAAAACCCC
>CACXFR010000206.1 GCA_902766935.1 uncultured Planctomycetota bacterium
CGCGGCCGACGCGGCCTTTGCGGGCTACGAGGCGGGCGACCTGGACGTTGATATCGACGTCTTCTGATCGTCAGATTCTCTGAGTCTTCACGAAGGGGGGCCCGACCGGCCCCCCTTTTTTAGGGAAGAATCCGAAATACAACCCGGATGAAGGTGTATTGCCGTGCCCGCGTAAAAAAACGCCCCGTCCTTTCGAACGGGGCGTTCGGCCGGCATCGGGAGGCGTCTTATCTTTTTTGAGTCCAGTTCCTGAACCCCGCCGGCTCGTTCTTTTCTTTGTCCCAATAGGGGGACATCGCGCGGAGATTGGCGACGATTCCCGGAAAGACCTCTAAGACACGGTCGATCTCTTCTTCGGTGGTGTATCGGCTCAGACTGAACCGGACGCTCCCGTGGATGGCGGTAAAGGGAACCCGCATCGCGGTTAAGACGTGCGAAGGGTCGAGCGAACCGGAGGTGCACGCCGAGCCGCTCGAGGCGCAGATTTTGTATTCGTTCAGGGAATAGAGAATCCCCTCTCCCTCGATCGAATGGCAGGCGATGTTGAGCGTGTTCGGCATCCGGGGCGCCCCTTTGCCGTTCACCTCGACGTACGGAATCTTCGAAACGATCCCGGTTTCCAATTTGTCGCGGAGGCGCCCGATCCGCGCGATGTCCGAGGCGTGGGTTTCGGCCGCCGCGTCCATGGCGCGGGCAATCCCGATGATATACGGAACGTTTTCGGTCCCACCGCGCCGGCCCGATTCCTGATGCCCGCCGAAGAGGAAAGGCCGGATCGGCGTGCCGCGGCGGATAAAGAGGACGCCGACCCCTTTCGGCGCGTGGATCTTGTGCCCGGAAAAAGAGAGAAGGTCGACCCGGCGGAATTCCCCGGCCAGGTCGATCGGCAGCTTCGTCACCGACTGCGTCGCGTCGGTGTGGAAGATGATCCCCGGATCGACCTCTTTGACCAGGCGCGCGAGCCGTTCGATCGGGAAGACGACGCCGGTTTCGTTGTTGGCGTGCATGACCGAGACCAGGAGCGTCTCGCCCGGCGTGAGCGCGCGGGCGAACTCGGCGATATCGAGGTTCCCGGCGGTGTCGACCGGAATCTCGGCGACGGTGTATCCGCGCCGCCCGAGTTCGCGGCAGACTTCCAGCACCGCGGGATGCTCGACCTGCGTGGTGACGATCCGGCGGCGTTTCGGGTTCGAGGCCGCCGCGCCGAAGATCGCCGCGTTGTTGCTTTCGGTGGCGCACGAGGTGAAGAGGATCTCGTCGGCCCGGCAGCCGAGATGACCGGCGACCGTCGCGCGCGCCGCGCGGAGCGCCTTCTGCACCTTTTCGGCCGGTTCGTAGAGGGAACTCGGATTAAAATACTCCGATTCCAGATACGGACGCATGGCGTCGACGACTTCCGGCGCGACGGCGGTGGTAGCGTTGTTATCGATATAGATCATGTCAAACTTTCTATGGGCGCTTTGGGCGGCGCGTCTAGCGGACGCGTCCTCCGCTGAAGAGGACCCGCAGGGGAGCGAGACACCACGCCGAGCCCCCCCAGGCGACCAGCTTGTAGAGGAGGGTCGGCACGCAGGCGACGGTGCGGATCGGCCGGTTGATCTGACGAAGCGACGTGTCGACCACCTTTTCGGCGGAACACCAGAGGGGACGCCAGATTTTTTCTTTCACTCCGGAATTCTTCATCGTTTCGGAATCGTGGAACTCGGTCTTGACGAATCCGGGCGCCAGCGCCTGAACCCGAACCCCCTTGTTCCGCACGTCGGCCTGGAGCGAACGGGAGAAGGTGAGGATGTACGCCTTGGTGCCGGTGTAGTCGGCGGCTCCCCATCCGGCCAGGTATCCGGCGGCCGAGGCGATGTTGATGAGCCGGCCGCGCCGGCGCGCGGTCATCGGAAGGAGCGCCGCGCGCGAAAGACGCATTGTGGCGATACAGTGCACCTGGATCATCCGCGTTTCAAGGTCGATATCGACGTCGGGGAACTGACGGTTCCCGCCGAACCCGGCGCTGTTGACCATATATTCGAGATTTTTGAGCAATTCGATCCGCTTTTCCACGGCCAGAAGTTCGTCCGGCTTGGAAAGGTCGGCGCGCATCGTCTCGACGCGGACGCCGTACTTTTCGCGCAGTTCCGCCGCCAGTTCGTCGAGCCGGTCCTGCCGGCGGGCAACCAGGAAGAGGTCGTGCCCCATTTCGGCGAACCGACGCGCGTAGATGGCGCCGAACCCACTGGAAGCGCCGCTGACCGCCGAAACCAGTCTGTCATTTTCTCCGATTTGTTCTGCCATTACATGCTCCGAGAGACGGCCGATGATTCGATACTTGGGACAATTCCGGAGAGAGGGAGCCGAACCGTTCCCCCCCGGGGAGGATATTATCGCACTTTTTTGAAAAAAAGCAAGCGTTCACGCGCCGAGGAGAATCCGAAGGAGAAGCCGCCGCGGGACGGAGCGCGGATTACGCCGTCGGATACTTGAAATCGCCGCTGTCGGTCTTTTTGAGCCAGTCGGCGCTCAGATAGGTGAAATCTCCCGGTCCGATGAATCCGTCCCCGTCGATATCAAAACGGGGATCCCAGTTTTCGCTTGCCGGAGACGAGAACCAGGCGGCGGAAAGGAGAGAGTAGTCCCCCGGCCCGATAAAGCCGTCCTTGTCGAGGTCGACGGGATTGACGGGGAGGGTCGTTTCGGCGGACCAGACGCTTGTCAGAAGATTCTCCCCGTCTCCCAGCGCGCGGACGGTGTAGCGCGCCGTCTTTCCGTAGGTCAGACCGGTGATCGTCAGTTCGGTGCGGTCGGTCGTCAGGCTCCGCCAGGTCATTCCGCTGTCTTCGGACCAGGAGATTTCGTAGCCGACCGCGTCGGCGATTCCGCTCCAGGCGACGGTCTGGCGGTTCAGTCCCGCCGAATTGACCGACTGAACGGTCGGCGCGCCGAGCTGGTTTTGGCCCTCGCCGGTGATCGTGACGGTGACCGGAGCCGACCAGATGGCGTCAAACTCGTTTTTGACCGCCACCACGACGACCTTGTGCGTTCCCGGGACGGTGTAGGCGGGAGGTTTCAGCGTGAAACCGCCGTCGTGGTTGTAAATGACGGTGTATTCGTCGGCGCCGGAGATGTCGATGCCGCTGACCGTGACCGTGTGTTCCAGGCCGTCGTAGGGGCCGCTGAATCCGGCGGCGGCGACCCCCGTAAGGGTTTCGACCGGTTTAATGCAGACGAAGTCTTCGATCCAGCCGCGCCCGCCGCTGTAATCGGAAAGACGGTACATATCGTAGTCGCCGTTCCACTCGACCTTGAGCGTCTTGGTGCCGGTGACGCTGTCGTCGGAGTTGGTGACGATCAGACCGGTGTAGTAGGAGGGGTCGGCGGGATCAAGTTCGGGATTGTACGTATAGCCCCAGACGGTGACCGAATGCCCCCCGGTGCGTCTCGTCGGAGAGCCGGCGGTGTACCAGCCGAGCGCCAGCACCACGCCGTACCCCTTCTCGAGGTATCCGGTCATTTTGGAGAATATGGCGTCTTTCTCGTCGGTGAAATGAAGGTAAATCCGGACGTCGGGAATCGAGATGCCGGGATAGAGATATCCCCCGTCGCCGGTCACCTGCGACCAGGACGAGGAACCCTGTACCGCGTACGTGCCGTCGGCGAACCAGGGGAACGCGTAGTAGGCGTGCCCCCCCTTGTTGGTGAAGTTGTCGACGAAATAGTCGTAGATCTCGTATTCGTCCGAGAAGAGCCACCGGTCGGGAGTCTCCCCGGAGACGGCGGTTGAGTATCCCCAGTTGGTGTAGGCGAGGACGTTCGCCAGCGCCGCCGCCCAGCAGAGCTGCGAGTCGGTTCCGCTGTGGTATTTGTTTACGTCGTAGTAGTCGCCGGGGAAGTAGGTTCCGCTCGCCGCGGTTGGGGCGGGGGAGGCCGCGCCGGCCGCGACGGGAACGAAAAGACCGGCGTCTTCCGCCGGGGCGGGCGCCGAAGCGAAAGCGGACGCGAAAGGAACCGGCCCGGCGTTCAGAAGACTCGCCGCCGAAGGGAGGGGAGAGACGCTCAGAACCAGACGATCTTCAAGCAGCTCCATGTGCGGAGAGCGGGATCGGCGCGGTCTTGATTTCATCTTTGTCTTTCCTTTCAGACCGGATAGCTGATGTCGGCGCTTTCGGAGTCTTTAAACCAGTTGGCGCTGATATAGGTGAAGTCTCCCGGCCCGACGAAGCCGTCCCCGTCGATATCGCAGCGCGGATCCCAGTCTTCGCTCCCGTCCGATTTGAACCAGAGCGCCGAAAGGAGGGCGAAGTCGCCCGGACCGACGAATCCGTCCCCGTCAATGTCAACGGGGTTGATTTTCACCTCCCTGACATCGGACCAGGGGCTTGTCGAAGAGGAGAGGCCGTCTCCCAGAGCGCGGACCCGATAGAGAACCGTCTCGCCGTAAGGGAGGTTCTGCGCCCGATAGGAAAGATCGGGCGTCGTTCGGGTCGACCATGACTCGCCGCCGTCGGTCGACCAGGCGATCTCGTAACCGGCGTTTCCCGCCGCTTCGTTCCACGAAACGGTCTGCCTGTTCCGGCCGGACGAGACGATGTCGGTGATCGACGGGGTGCGGAGGGGGGCGGGATCCGCCGGTTTGATGGTGATCTGAACCGGAGCTGACCAGACCGCCTCATAGTCGTTTCGGACGACGACCACGTTGATGACGTGGCTTCCCGGATACTTGTAGGGGATGGGCCGGTCGGTCAGTAGTCCGTCGCAGGTGTAGAAAACCTGGTAGGAGTCGGGGCCGTCCCGGTCGATCCCCTCAATGGTGACGGTATGCCCCTGGCCGTCGTACTTCCCATTGTAGCCGCGAATCCTGATTCCGGTCAGGGGAGATGTCGGTTTCAGGCAGACGAAATATTCGAGCCACCCTGTCCCGGCGCCGTAACCGGAAAGGCGGTAGAGGTTATGGGTCGGGCTCCATTCGATCGGGCAGGTGGTGGTTCCCGTGCGGCCGTCGTCCGAGTCGGTCAGGATCAGGGCGGTGTAGTAATTCGGGTCGGCCGGGTCGAGCGCGGTGTCATACGTGTATCCCCAGACCGTCAGGGAATGCCCTCCGAACCGATTCTCCGATCTGGGAATGCTGTTTTCATAGAACCCGATCCCCGCCGAGACGCCGTAGCCCCGCCCGAGGTAGTCGGCCATTCGCGAAATCATCGTTTCGGCGGGCGCGTCGATCAGCGGCCAGAATGTTTGACCGCTGCGATCGAACCCCGAAAGGCTGGGATAGAGCCCCCCGCCGCTTCCTTCCAGCTGCGCGTAGGAAGAGTTGTACGCTCCGGTAATAAACCAGGAAAGGGCGGCCCGGGTAACCCCCCCCTCGTTGGCAAAGTTCGCGGCGAAATAGTCGAGGATCGACAGGGCCGAATAAAAGAGGGGAGATTCGGGCGTGGACGCGAACCCGCCGACCGAGAATCCCCAGTTGGTGTAGGCCAGCAGGTTTGCCGCCGACGCCGCCCAGCAGAGCAGCGAGTCGTCCCCCCCCCGCTTGTTGGCGTCGTGGTAGGTGCCGACGTAGAAGGTTTCGGTTGCCGCGGTCGGCCGGGGCGTTCCGTAAAACGCGGTTTCGGCCTCAACCGTCCCTTCGGCCGAGGCGAACGGCGCCCCGAGCGGAACCGTCGAGCTGAGAGGCAGACGCGCTTCAAGCCGTTCGATGCGCAAGAGACGGCGATCATATCGGGGGGAATGACGATTCATCGTAGACGCGGCTCCGTTTCGGTATAATAACTTTCCACGGTTATTATAGCTCTTTTTGCCGCCGAAAGAGAGACGTTTCCGCCTCGTCTTCCGGAAAAAAGGGGAAAAGGGATCCCGTCCTGATCGGTCCGTTTCGGAAAAGAGAAAGCTTCGCGCCAGGAGAGATTCGCCGCGCTAAGCGGGGAAATTTTACGAAATACGGTAAAAACGGCTTTTTGCGCGAGATCGGAAAATTGATCTGGATCGATTTCCCGCGGGCGGGTATAATCGGTTCGTTCTTTTTGCGGGGGTTCGGGGCAAGGAAGTCCGACCGAACAAGGATGTTCGCGCCCCACGCGAAAAACGGCGGCGTCAGCCGGGAGGGCGTTTTTTTCGGACGCCTCTTTCGCGGATCGAACCGCCTGTGCGCGGACACGGATGTCCGGCGGTACCACGGAAATCTCCTTTTTTCCGCTTCGTGCGGGAAGAAGGAGATTTCGTTTTTTGCGGGAGTCTTCTTCCTCTCTTCGGCGGCGCTCCGATTCTTTTCCGGCCGATCGCAGATTCCCGAAGTTCGGTTCGAACGACCCCTTTACCGCTCGGCTTGGTCGTCGTCGGTCTCTGCAGAAACTCAGAAACTTTTCGCATTTTTCGGCGATTTTTTTGGAATAATCTTTTCGTTTCATGATTTGACCTTTCGAATGAAATTTCTGCATTCTGATACACGATCTTGCAGCTTGTCCGCGGAGTTTTGAACGCGCTCCGCCGCGTTTGATCGAAGCCGAAAACACGGTACCCCTCCGGCCGGTGCGGCTGTTCTTTCGGCGTTTCCGCGCCGTGATCGGGAGATTGACGCGCTTCGCCTTGTCGGGAACAAAGAGACGGACGGAGGAACTGTACAAGCGGTGTAAAGGGTGTGAATGAAACGGTGCAAACGACGGGGGAAACGGGGAGTAATGCGTGCGGCTCATTTGAGGGGACTCGATGCCGCGCGGGGAAGAGAGCCGGGCGGCGGCGTGAAGAAAATTGCGTGTAAAAATGGACGGTTTGCGCAGTTTGCAAAACAGCTCGGCCGGCCGCCGCCGGAAAATTGATCTGGATAAAAAAGGGGGAGCCGGGTATAATTCTCCCGTTATTTTCGCGGGGGCGGAGACACGAAAAATCAGAGCGGACAAGGATGTCCCCCCCTTTTTGCGAAAGGTACGAAAATACGGGAAAGCGCTCCCCGTTCATTTTTTTCACAGATCGGAATCGTATGCTCGGACACGGATGTCCGGCGGGTCCGCGGCAATCTCTTCTTTTCCCCCCGATGCGGGAAAGGCGAGGTTTCGCGCCGTTAGACCGCTTCTTTTTTCTCTTCCTCTGCGCGGCGGCCGTTGCCGCTGTCGGCGCCGTCTCTCTGCGCGCCGCCGATTCCGAGTCCGCCTCTTCTTTGTCGTCGACGCGCGTGAATCTCAGCTGGACAAGCGATTCCCCTCAAAAGTGGGAGGGGGAACTCCGCATCGAAGACGGGACGTTTACCGGTCTGGCTCCGCTCGGCGCAGAACCGGGCGCCTCGGTGGCGTTCTATCCTTCCGAAGACCGAAAGACGATCTCGATTTCCTCTCCCGAGCCCTCGGCGTTCTGCGGCGCGCAGGTGGCGGTCGCCGCCCCGCCGTCGAGCCGTCTTTCCCTCTCGTTCCGCCCGGCCGAAGGGACCGAGCCCTTTTCGAAGACCTTTTCGCTGGACGAAGTGAGCCGCGCGGCGCTGCGCGTTCCCCTTGACGACGCCGGACACGACCTGGTGATCGAACGCGCCCCCGGAGATCTGATCCCCGTGACGGTGCAACACATCGGGCGGGACGGCGAGGCGCTCCTTCCCGCCAGTCCGTCGATGGTCTTTCAGCAGGGGGAAACCCTCCTGATCCGCGTTCCGGTCAGCCGCCTTCCCGAAGGGGCGCGGCGGTGCGAACTTCTGGCGGTTCTGAGGCCGACCGGCGAAAGCGGGACGGTCTGGACCGAAAGAAAACCGCTCGAACAAGCCGCGCCGGACGCGCAGGTCGAATTTGCCGTTCCGATCCGGCAGATCGAAGGAGCGTTTGACGTCGCGCTCGAACTGGTCGAACCGGGCGGCGCGAAGGGAAAGTTCTTCCTCCCGCCGACTCCGTTTGCTCCCGGCGGGAAAGAGCCCCCCCCCGCGGCCCGCCGTGTCGTCCAGGGAATCGCCCTGGCGCCCGCCCGCCCGAGCGCGCGGCGCGCCTCGTCTCCCGAGCCGGCCGATATGCGCGAGTCGCTTTTGGACACGATCGACCCGACGAACCCTTCGTGGTGGAAACTGTTCGCCCGGCGGGACGGCGCGAATCAGGCCGCCGCCTCGGGCCAGAAGCATGCCGAAGATCTTCTCAACTTCGATTTTCTCGAAATGTGGCAGTGGGGGGAACTCCAGGCTTCGGTGAAATCGCTCACCCGCATGGGGGACTGGGGACGATGGGATTCCCTCTGGCAGCGTCCGCTGGGGAGCGGCCATCTGCAGCCCCTCGATTCGGTCGATCCGCGCGACGCTTCGTTCGTCAGCCTCGCTTCCAGCGGCGATCCCGCCGACCCCTCCTGGGAGTCGTACACCGTTCCGATCAAGGAGCCGGGAAAACCGCATATTCTGGAGATCGAATACCTTCCCGACTACCCGCAGAAACTCGGCGTGAGCGTCCTGGAACCTTCGGTTTCGGGCGGACTTTTCCCCCGCGCGCTCGATACCGGTCTGATTGTCGGAAACGAACCCCTCTCGGATCAGGTGGCGCACCGCGTTTTGCGGTACAGCGTTCTTTTCTGGCCGAAGTCCCCGGCCCCGACGATCCTTCTGGTGAACCGCGACACGCAGAACCCCGCGGTCTACGGGCGGATTCGGATCTACCGCGCCAGAGACGAGTTTACCCCGATGGTCCCGCCGAACGTCGGCGGACGGCGCCGGATGACCGCCGTGATGTCGCGGCCGACCCTCTGCGACCAGTTCCTCGCCGAAAACGCTCCCGCCACCGCCGGAGTGGTCGGCGCGCGCGACTGGCGCACTTTTCAGCAGGCGGGGGAACGGCTGACCGGCTACCTGAAAATCTGCGGCTGGGATTCCCTTCTCCTTTCGGTGATGGCCGACGGGAGCGCCCTCTATCCGAGCCCGGTCCTCCGGCCGAACCCGCAGTTCGATTCGGGAATCTTTCTGACCGAAGGGAACGACCCGGTTCGGAAAGACGCGGTCGACTACCTTCTGCGGCAGTTCGAACGGGAGAACCTCGAACTGACCCCCCTCTTTTCGTTCAACGCGCCGCTTCCGATCTTAGAGGCGGATATCCGCGCCGCCCGCCGCGCCGAAGGGGGGAATCCCGACGCGTATTATCTGATCGGCGTGAAAGGGGAACCCGTTTCGAAAGACGAAAGGCCGGTCTATAACATTCTGCATCCGGCGGTGCAGCGGGAGGTCCTCCGCACTCTGGACGAGTTCGCCGCGCGTTACGCCCGGGCGCCCGCCCTGCGCGACGTGGCGCTCGACCTTTCTTCCGACACGTTCGTCCGCCTTCCCGACAATATCTACAATGGCCTGGACGACGAGACGATCCTCCGCTTCGCGCGCGAGGCGCGTCTTGAAGAGCGGTGCCCCGCGAGTCTCCGCGCCCGGCTGAACGACTTCCTGACCGCCCGGGACGACGGACGCTATTACCGCCGCGCGTCGATGATCCGCGACTGTCTGACCGAAGATTGGATCCGATGGCGCGCGATGACCGTGAGCCGCTTCTACCGAATGACGGCGCGGGTCCTTCAGAGCCGGCTCCCCGGCGCGCGTCTTCTCCTTCTTGCCACACAGAGCGAGCCGGTCGAGACGCTCCCCTCGGCGGTCGCCTCCGACCGCGAGTCGGCGCTGACCGAATCGCGCGCGCTTCTGCGGCGGGGAATCGACGTGGAGTTTGTCCGCCGTACCGACGAACTGCGCTGGATCCGCTCGCTGCCGGTCGCCGACGCCTGGCGGAGCGCTGGGCTTGCGGCCGACCCGGGCGATCCCGCGGCCGGTCTTGCGGCCGAAAGCGCGGGCGCCCTCTTCTACCGCGACGCCAAACCGCTGAACATCCCCTCGTTCGACCGGGTCAGTCCGTATCACCCGACGGTGACGCAGGTCTCGGGGAGCTATTCCTATTCCGACTATCAGAACCTTCGGCGGTGGGCCGCGCAGCTAGCGGTCGGCGACACGTTTGCCCTGATGGACGGCGGCGAAACCCTTCCGATGGGGGAAGAGGAATCGCAGAGCCGCTGGATCGCCGCGTTCCGCGCGCTTCCCGCCGAGCCGTTCGAAACCTACGAGCCCGGCGCCGAGCCGGCCGAAGGGGAAGAGGCCTCCGACGCGGAGGCCGAAACGGCCGCCTCGGCCGCGGGAAACCCGGTGATCTTCCGCTACCGCCGCGGCGAGGACGGCTTTTGGGGGTATCTGGTCAGCACCGCGCCGTTCCACTGCGGAGTGACGCTGACGATGAACTGCTCCCCCCGCGCCGAGACGGCGCTCTACGCCGGCGGCCGGGAACTCGCCCGTCCGGAACAGAAGAATTACGGGCTCCGCTGGAACTGCTCGCTCGGCCCCTATGACCTGGTGGCGTTCCGGATCGACGATCCGGAAGCGACCGTCCGAAAGTTCGACAGCACCCTGCCGATCGACATCTGCGGGGAAGGGGGACGCCTCGAAGAGGAGGCGAAAGCGCTCGTTTCCCGTCTGCGGGCCGCCTCGGCCGGCGTCGAGACCCCGATTCTGAACGCCGGTTTCGAAGAGTCTCTTCCCGAACCGGACTTCGATCTGGTCGGGACCGACGCGAAGGGGAACGGCTCGATCCTCGGTCTGGAGATTCCGAAGTTCGACCTTTCCCGCAATCCGTTCGCGGACGAAAAACAGACTGAGCCGGCCTCAAAGGGGCGCGTCGCCGCCGAACCGGGACTCCCCGCCGGCTGGCACCGGTTCGGTTCCCCTGAGTTTTCCGCCGAACTTGACACACAAAATCGAACCGAAGGAAACGCCTCGCTGAAAATGACGACGTACGAGTCGGCCGGCGGGATCATCGGCGAGGCGTTCGACCTGCCGAAAACCGGCCGGCTTTACATCGATGCGAAGTTCGGACTTCCCGCCGACCTGCCCGACGAGCTCCCCTTCTTCGTGACCCTGACCGGGAAACAGGGGGGGAAGACGTGGCAGAAACGGCTTTACGTCGGCGGTGATCTGCTCCGCCGGGCGCGCGAGATGAGACAAAACGGCGAGGCGCCCGAAGGGGGGGTGGTCTGGATCCGCGACTCGCTCCTCTTCGACCGTCTGCCGACCGAGGAGACCGAAGATTTCGCCGTTCGGTTTGACCTTCTGCCGCGCGGAACCGTCTGGGTCGACGACCTGCACCTCTATAAGCTGGCATTCGATCAGGCGGAGCAGAAATCAATCGACGCGCTCGTCGGCGAGATTCAGTCCGCGCTCGAGCGGAAAGACACCGCGCTTCTTCTGCGCCGCGCCGATTCGTCGGCGGCCGCGATGCTGGCCGCGCAGCTGCCGTCGGACGCCCCCGAAATGATGCGTATGGCGATGCGCGAGGCGGCGCGGGAAACCGAGCCGGCTCCGAGCGGGACGGGTGACGCCGACGAACTCGAGGGAATCTCGGCCGATGCGGTTCCCCCTTCGCCGGAGAAGAACTTTTTCCAGAAACTCATTCCGTGGTAGCACCGCCCCCGAAAGCGAAAAGGGGAAGAAAAAAGGGAGCGGGACGCTCCCTTGAAATCGGAACGGCGCGTGCCGAAAGGGGCGCGTCAGCCGCGCGTGATCTTTCCCAGAACCCAGTTTTCGCGCTTGAGGCTCAGGAGAGTCTCGCGCACCTGAAGTTCAAGTTCCGGCTTGACGACCAGCACCAGGCCGATCCCCATATTGAAGACGCGCTGCATCTCGTCTTCGTCGATATTCCCGAGCCGCTGAACCCATCGGAACAGAGGGGGAACCGGCCAGGAGCCTTCGTCGATTCGGGGAGTCAGACCCTGCGGGAGGATCCGGCTGAGGTTTTCGACCAGCCCGCCGCCGGTGATGTGGGCGATCCCGCGGATTCCGACGTTCGCCCTGAACTTTTCGAGGAGGGTCAGGACCGTGCGTACGTAGATGCTCGTCGGGCGGAGAAGAACGTCGGCGACCGTCTTGTTGTCGAATTCCGGCAGCGGCGTGCTGACCGTCAGTCCGCCCATTTCAAAGACCGCTTTGCGGATCAGGCTGTAGCCGTTCGAGTGGAACCCGGTCGACGCCACGCCGATTAAGATGTCGTTCTCCTGAATCGCCCTGCCGTCGATGATCTCGCTCCGCTCGGCGACCCCGACGCAGAACCCCGCCAGGTCGTATTCCCCCTCGTGGTACATGTCGGGAAGGATCGCCGTTTCGCCCCCGATCAGTGCCGCGCCGCTCGACTTGCACCCTTCGGCGATCCCCGAGACGATCCGTTCCAAAAGGACGGGGTTGTCTTTCGGCATCGCCACATAGTCGAGGAAGAACAGAGGCGCCGCGCCGCAGCAGATGGCGTCGTTGACGCTCATCGCGACCAGGTCGATCCCGACCGTGTCGTGCCGATTCGCCGCGCAGGCGATCTTGATTTTCGTGCCGACCCCGTCGGTGCAGCTGACCAGAACCGGGTCGGTATATTTTTTCAGCGCCCCTTCGTCCGA
>CACXFR010000207.1 GCA_902766935.1 uncultured Planctomycetota bacterium
ACGCCGGGGAGCGACTTGTTCAGAAGGCGGTAAAGCGCCTCGCGGCTGAGAATGTGATGCTGCTCGTTCTGCGCGATAAAGTTGCTCACCGTCTGAAGCTGCAGCTCCGTCACCACGTACGACGTGTCCGCCTCGTAGGTGATCCGGTCCATCGCCTCGTGCCGGCTCGCCCCCGCCCAGACGCTCGCGTAAACGAGCTGCTCCTCGATCGCCCGCGCGCCCGTCTGGTCGATCGCCGCCACGGCCGCGGTTCCCGTCGATGTGCGGAGCTTGATCGCCTCGGCGCTGCTGTTCGCGCCCGCCCCCTCCAAAAGGTCGCGGACCGACGTGTAGCGGAGCGCCCCCTTGGTGAACTCCTTGGCGGCGCGCAGTTCCGCCAGGCCGCGGCCCGAAGTTTCGAGCAGACTGGCGGTGATCGGCTGGCCGCCGCGCGAGGTCGGCCAGATGACGCCCCCCAGCGCGATGTTCGGGTCGGGCCGGTCGGCGTTGGTCACCACCAGCGTCGGCGAGGCGTGGTTCTGCAGCGCCGTCTTATAGAACGAGTCGATCTGATAGTTCCCCACCGCCAGGTGCGCGACGTCCAGATAGGGCGGGTCTTCCCAAAAGTCGAATCCGAGATGGTTCACGTTGCAGACGGTGAACGGAATGAAGTTCAGCCGCCGCCCGCGGTACATCGGATATCGGGTCAGTTCGCGGGGCGGACGGAGCAGGTCCAGCGCGCGCCACCGCTCGAAAGGGTCGTCGTCGAGGAGCGTCTGATAGAATTCCCGGTTCGCGTCGAGCCCGAGCAGACGGTACCGCGGACGCCAATGCCAGGTTTTCGCGGCGCGGTCGAACGCGCGCGCCGACTCGTCGAGAAGGATCCATTCGGCGGCGCTCGGCGCGTCGGGCGAAAGGGGCGCGGTCTCGCCGTCCAGAATCGCCGGGGCGGGATATTCGGTGATCGAGAACTGCGCGTCCCGGCCGTCCGCGCCGCAGACAATGTCGAGCAGAAGCCCGTACCGCCCTTCCAGAACCTGGGCGAAGTTGAGCCGCTGTTTCAGTCCGGCGAGCCCGTCGTCGTACCGGTTCCCGTACCAGCGGATCGCGCGGACCTCGGCGGGGGATTCCGCGTCGCTCACCGCGCCGAATTTCACCGTCGGCGGGTTCTTTTGCATAAAACCCGCCACGTCGTTGACGATCGGGCGGAAGAAGTTCTCGTAACTCGCCGAGGCGCGCCTGATCTCGTAATGGCGCGAAGAGCCCAGCGCGCGGGTCTCGGCGATCTCCTGTTTCGTCATCGGCAGATATTCGAGGGCGCGCCGGCCCCGTTTGATCGCTTCGGTTCCCTCGTAGGCGTCCCGGGCGAACTCCCATTTCGGGGCGAGCCGTTCGTAGTTCGGATTGTATTGCATCGGTTCCTTTCGGGAAACGGGTCTGAACGGAAAGAAAAGCGGAAAGGCGCGGCTACTCGGCGCCGAGCGCGGCGCGCATCTTTTCGAGCGCGCGGCGGTGCGTCCGAAAGACCATGTCGGTCGAAAGGCCCAGTTTCCGCGCGGCGGCGCGCAGCGAAAGCGATTCCGTATAGAGGGCGTCGATCACGCGCCGTTCCCCCTCGTCGAGCGCGGCCAGCGCGCGGCCGGCCTCTTCGCGCCGCGCCAGAACTTCGAGCGGATCTTCGGCGTTCGGGTCGGGCAGCTCGTCGGGCGCCGCCTCGGCGGGCGCCGTCCGGCGGCGCAGCGCAGCGGCGCAGTTCTGAACGTAATGCGCGGCGTAGCGCTGCACCCAATATTCGTAGGGAACCCTCTTTTCGGGTTCGTAGCGGCGGATCCCCTCGGCAATCCCTTCCAGGCCGGCGGTGTACAGCTCGTCGGGGTCGGGGTGCGCCGGGTACTTCCGGCGCAGATGCCCGGTCAGATAGGGAATGAATCGTTCGATCTGTTCGTCGGTAATGTCGCGGTAGTCTTCTCGCATAACGGTGTCCTTTCGATGCGGAACAAAGAATAAAGCAGAGTCTCCCCCGAAAGAGCGGGGGCGGAAAAAACGGCATGCTCAAAACGCGCCGCAAAAACGCACGTTCGATGAAAAAAGTCGGAAAAGAAAAGAGCCGGAAACGGCCGCGCATCGCCCCGCACGGGGGCGCTTCCGCGCTAGGTAAACCAGAAATGACCGCCGGTCACGCTGTGCTCTTCGATCAGCCCCGTCATTCCCCAGACGAGGGCGTCCATCCGGTCGGGCGACTTTTCGCCCGGCGCGCCGGTATATCCGGTCAGTTCGTCTTCGAGTTCGCGCAGATTCCCCCCCGCGTGATGTACCGCGCCGTTCTGATAGAGAACCGCGATCGGCTCGGCGCGGGTCCGTTTCCCCTTGGCGGCGCGCACCGCGCGGACGGGCAGAGCGTAGTCGGCGCCGCGCAGGATCTCCGTAACCAGGTCGCCCCCCTGGTTTACCTCGCAGATCACCTCGTTGGCGCCGTATTTCTGATAGAGGCGGCGCACCTCCGCCGCCCAGACGGCGGGCGGCATAACGCCCGAGGCGTCTTCCAGAACGTAGTAGTCGGTCCGTCCCCCCTCGCTGCGGCGTCCGACGGCGACGATTCCCGTCAGGTCGGCCTTCCCGCCGCAGCTCACCGCCGGATCGATTCCGATCACGATCTTTTCAAGGTCGTCGGGAGCGGCGTCGGTGCGGTACGGGTCGATCATCGCGCGGGTCCAGAGGGCGTTTTCGGCGTCGTCGGTAAACTCGCCCAGAAAGAAGCGCTTGTACTCTTTCCCCGTCATCGTCGCCAGGCGCTTTTCGATATACCCTTCCGGCAGGAACCGCGCGTTATCGGCGGGATTCATCTTCATCGCGGCGAAATCGCCGGGACGCGCCAGCGGCGTATTGTCGGGGTTCCGTTTCAGGATAAACGTCTTATAGACCCAGTGCGATTTGCTCGGCGGGTTGCAGTCCAGAAGCGCGCGGTTCCGCCATCCGGGCACCGGCTGCCGAAGCCGTCCCATCGCGACCTGAAACGACGTATAGCTGATCTGCGAACATTCGTTGAAATAGATCACGCCGTACTCTTTGCCGAGGATATTGTCCATTCCTTTGGCGTCGTCGAGACCGCCGAACCAGATTTCCGACGAGTTCGGGTGCCGATAGCAGTAGTCCCGTTTATTGATCCGTTCGTCGACCGCCGGGCGCGAAAGCCCGTAGATTTGTTTCATCACGGCGGGGAACGTCTGTTCCATCACCGATTCGCGCGCGTCCTTGAACTGGCGCCGGAGGACGGCGGCGCGGAGCCCCGGAAACGCCGAAACGGCCAGAGCCAGGAACGAGGTCAGCAGATAAGTCTTCCCGGACCCCGCGCCCCCGAAGATCATAAACGTCTCGGCCTCCCCCCCCAGAAACCGAAGCGCCTCCTTCTGCCGGTCCGAATAGCAAGCAACCCGCTCAAAACCACACATAAATAAGCCCAAGCCCCCCAGCCCCGCGCGCGGAGGGATCCCCCCAGTCAGAACTGGGGGAGGGACCCCCGCGCCCGCGGAAAGCTGAAATACACCCTCAAAAAGCCCCCAGTCAGAACTGGGGGCAGCTCCCCCCCAAGCCGCCGGGTCTCACACCCCCCCATCACCCATCACCCCCTCATCTCCCCCCCTTCCCCCCATAAAGCGCAGCGGCCTCCTCCGGGGTCAGCACGATCACATTCCCATCTCCATCCTCGGCGCGTCCGCCCCGCGCGGCGGCGGGCGTCTGACCGAGAACGGCCTTTCCGAGCCATATCAGCATCTGTCGATCGCCGTCCATAGCCAGTTCGAGTTGTTTTTCGCGCAGCATCGCCAGTTCGCCGTCCGAATATTTCACCTCTTCCGGCGAGGCGGGCATATTAAAAGGGCGGGGGGCGCCCGCGTCCGGTTTCGCCGAGCCCCCCCCCGCCCTTTTCTTCACACCAGCCTTCTTTACATCAGCCTTTTTCGCAGAAGCCTTTTTCCCCGCACCTTTCTTCGGCGCGGTCTTTTTCGGCGCGTCCTTCTTCCCCCCGTCCTTCTTCGATTTCGGCGTCCCCGCCGTCTTCGTTTCGTTTCTTTTCGCCATCGTTCCCTCCTAGAAGAAATACCGGTACCCGTAACCGGCGGCGCACGACCCGCCGGAACACGCGCGCCCCGGCGCAGTCTCAGCCTTCGGCGCAGCCTCCGCCACACCGTCCCCCTCTTCAGCCTTCGGCGCGGGCGGTTCCGTCCCTCCGCTCCCCTCCATCGCCCCGGCGCGTCCGGCGATCGCGTCCGCCGCGCGGTCGAAGAGATCGGCGGTCTCGCCGGGACCCGCCGTGCCGTCGAGTTCGTCGGTCAGGCGGTCCGAAAGTTCGGCGAGAAAGGAATACCACCGCGCGCGGTCGAGCGCCGGGGTCAGGCGCGA
>CACXFR010000208.1 GCA_902766935.1 uncultured Planctomycetota bacterium
CCGGTCGAAGAAGACGGTTCCGCCTATTTTACCGCTCCGGCGGAAAAACCGCTCTATTTCCAGGCCGTTGACGCGCAGGGGAAGGCGGTTCAGTCGATGCGGAGCGAAGTCTATCTGCAGCCGGGAGAGAACCGCGGATGCGTCGGCTGTCACGAACAGGCTCAGACGATCGGCAGGAATGCCGCGGAGGTGTCGATCGCTTCGCGCCGCCGCCCTTCTGAGATCACTCCTCCTCCCGCGGATATGGCTCCGATTTCCTATCCGCGGCTGGTCCAGCCGATTCTTGACCGGAGCTGCGTTTCCTGTCACAACGGAGAGGAGGGACGTCCCCAGCCGAACCTTTCCGGTGCGGTTAACGGGATTTTTACCGAGTCCTACCACGGCCTTCGCGCCTATGTCCGGTATTACGAGTGGGGAGGCAACAATATCCGTTACATGTCGACCCTTCCGGGAATGTGCGGAGCGGATATGAGCCCGCTGACAAAAATCCTTGATGACGAAAATCACGGTGAAAAGATTTCCCTTTCCGACGGGGACCGACGGACGATCTACCTTTGGCTCGACGCGAACGCGCCTTTCTACGGTGTTTACGACCGCGGCGAACAGGCCAGGCAGCTGAGGGGCGAAAGTGTTCCGCCGCCGGCTTTACAGTGATCTGGACCGCCGTCCGGTGACCTCCCGCCCTGGGGGTGTACAGAGGAGAAAAGTCCCCTGAAAATAAAAAAAACCAACCCGGATCGGGTTGGTCGGAAGATGGAGTGAGCAGGCCTTTGAAAAGGCCTGTTCTGCAATCGGCTTATTTGCCGAAGTAGCGGTCCAAAAGCCCCTTGAACGCGGCGCCGTGACGCGCTTCGTCTTTCGCCATTTCGTGAACGGTGTCGTGAACGGCGTCGTAGTTGAGCTGTTTCGCCTTTTTGGCGATTTCGAATTTCCCGGCGCACGCCCCGGCTTCGGCTTCAACGCGCTTCTGCAGGTTCGTTTTGGTGCAGGGGGCGACAACGTCGCCCAGCAGTTCGGCGAACTTGGCGGCATGTTCGGCTTCTTCGAAGGCGATCCGCTTGTAGGCCTCGGCGATTTCGGGGAACCCTTCGCGGTCGGCCTGACGGCTCATCGCCAGGTACATACCGACTTCGGTGCACTCGCCCATAAAATTCGCCTTGAGCCCTTCGACGATTTCGGCGTCTTCGACAACGCCGTCACCGATTTTGTGAACGGTGGCGTAAGTCGCTTCGCCCGAGTCCTCTTTGACCTCTTCGAACTTCGAGGCCGGAGCTTTGCACTGAGGGCACTTTTCCGGGGGGGCGTCCCCTTCGTGGATGTAACCGCAAACTTTGCAGCGATACTTCATTGTGATGGTCCTTTCTTAACTTGGAGGATACTCTGCCCTTGCGCGAGGGCACGCAAAGACGGGTAAAAAACGTCCGAGGAACGCGGCTCACACGGCGACGCGCGAAAGAACGCCTCGCGCCGGACGGAACCGGGATTGAAATACTGCACACAGAAGGAGAAAACGAAGAAATTCCCCACCGGCGCGCGCCCGCTTCGGGCCGACGTGCAGCTTGCCGAACCGAAGGCCGACTTCCGTCTTGCCGCGCGAACCGCGGGAAGTTCCTGTGGATACCAGAGAAATGAATCTTGCCAAACCGACCGTATTCTATTTTATTTCTTTGCCCCTGTAAAGGGGGAAGAGTTCAGAACGATTCGGCGTCGGTCGGAAAGTCCCCGTCCCGGACGTCTCGGGCGTACGACTGCACCGCTTTGGTGATGAGACTCCCCAGATCGACGTAGGTGCGGGCATGTTTCGGCGCGGCTTTTTCGGGGAGATGATAGCCCAAAAGGTCATGGAAAACCAAAACCTGACCGTCGCATCCTTTCCCCGCGCCGATCCCGATGGTGGGAATGCCGAGCCGGGCGGTCTGCCGCGCGGCGATTTCGTGGGGGACGCATTCCAGAACCACCGAAAACGCGCCGTTTTCCTGAATGGCGGCCAGATCGCGCTCCAGGGCGGCCTCGTCGCGCTGAACCTT
Source organism: uncultured Planctomycetota bacterium (assembly GCA_902766935.1). Classification (GTDB taxonomy): domain Bacteria; phylum Planctomycetota; class Planctomycetia; order Pirellulales; family Thermoguttaceae; genus RUG695. The sequence continues at coordinate 2,028 of CACXFR010000208.1, forward strand.
ATAGCCGCCCAGCTTGCGGATCTCCTGGGGCATCAGTCCGCAATGGCCCATAACGGGAATCCCCGCGTCGGTGACGGCGCGAACGACGTCGGCCCGTTTCTCCCCCCCCTCGATTTTGACGGCTCCCGCGCCGCTCTCTTTGAGGATTTCGGCGCAGGCGCGGACCGCGTCGGCCGGGCCCAACTGGGCGTAGGGGAAGGGAAGGTCGGCCACGACCAGTGCGCGGCGCGCGGCGCGCGCGACCAGCCGGGTGTGGTAGATCATCTCGTCGAGGGTGACCGAAAGGGTGGTCTTCTTTCCCTGGATCACCGTGCCGAGACTGTCGCCGACCAAAATGACGTCAATCCCCGCGGCGTCGATCAGCTCGGCCGACGGATAATCGTAGGCGGTCATCATCACGATTTTCGAGCCACTTTCTTTCATTGTGCGAAGCGAATTCGGAGTCACGCGTTTTGAGGTCTGAGGCATTTCGGATATCCTTCAACTACAGGGAATCAAACTTCCGCCGAAGCGTCCTTTTATTATATATCAAAACCGTTTTTTTAGAATAAGCGGGAGGATACCTCTTTACTTTTTTCTCGGGCGGCCGCATAATACGGGAAGTTTCGGGGACTGCGGACGCGGCCGGATCGGCTAACGCGTCGGCGGTCCCGTTGGATATTCCCCCAGGATGAGTTTTCCCACCGAAAGACAGCCGTTTGACGGAAACGCAATGATGAACGATCCGATTCGCGCTTTTCAGGTTGATCAGTTAAAAGTCGAAGTTTACCGAGACCGGCAGGGGCTCGGCGCCGCCGCGGGGCGACGCGCCGCCGAGAAGATCCGCGCCGCTCTCTCAAGGCAGGATGAGGTCCGCGTCATTTTTGCCGCCGCTCCCAGCCAGAACGAGACTCTTGAGACGCTGGCTCAGGCGGCGGACATCGACTGGAGCCGGGTGGTCGGGCTGCATATGGACGAGTACATCGGACTGGCGCCGGACGCCCCGCAGCGATTTTCACGTTACCTTTACGACCACATCGTGAAAAAGGTTCCCTTTAAGGAATTCCTTTATCTGGACGACACCGCGCTGGCGCTCGGACCCGATGAAATCATCAAGCGCTATACGGAAATCCTTAAGGCCGCCCCGGTCGACCTGGTCTGCATGGGAATCGGCGAAAACGGGCATATCGCGTTCAACGATCCGCCGGTCGATTTCGGCGAACCGCGCCTTGTCAAGGTGGTTGATCTCGACGACGTCTGCCGTCAGCAGCAGGTGAACGACGGCTGTTTTCCCGAATTCGACGCGGTGCCGAAACAGGCGGTTTCGCTGAGCGTTACCGCTCTGATGAACGCGAAATCGCTCGTCTGTTCCGTTCCCGCCGCGACAAAGCGCGCGGCCGTGATGCGTACCGTTTCCGGCGATATTTCCGGAGAATGCCCGGCGACAATCCTCCGCCGCCACCCCGACGCGGTTCTCTATGTTGAGACCGATTCTTTCGATCTTGAACGCAAATAAGGTTGGAAAGAGCGTTTTTTTCAATTAGAAAAGGTAGAAATGGCAAGTTCAAAACAGATTCTGTTTCAGCGGCTCGTTGAGGGGCGCCTTATCGAATCCGAAAATCCGGCGGAGATCTGGCCCGACTGGAAGGGAAACGACGAGTCGTGGCTTTTTATGTCGCCGCACGATGACGATATCGTCTGCGGCTGCGGCCTGACGTTCCTCTCTGCGCTGAAAATCGGCGTAAAGACCTCGGCAGGCGTGGTCACGAACGGAAAAATGGGCTACTGCCGTCCCGAACAGAAAGAGACGATCGCCGCGATTCGGCGCGACGAGTGCGCAGCCTCGTTCAAGATGCTCGGTCTTCCCGAGGAGAACCTTCACTTTCTCCACTACGACGACGGGAACCTGAACCGTCAGGCGGGGCGTCGGTTCGACGATTCCGGTGCGCCCTACGCGATCGCCGGCGCGTCGGGGCTTCAGAACTCGTTCGTCTGGCTCCTTCGCAAAGTCCGCCCGAATCGGCTTTTCCTGCCGTCGGTGACCGACCTTCACCCCGACCACAAGTTCACGAACACCGAAATGATGATCAGCATCTTCCACGCCCAGGGAGGAATCTGGCCCGAGCTGGGGGAACCGATCGCCGAAATTCCGCACCTTTACGAATACGCGACGTACAGCAACCTGCTGACCCCCCCTTCGATCCGCGTCTGCGTCCCGGACGAGATGCTCGAACTGAAACTCAACTCGATCTACGCCTATAAGAGCCAGGAGCAGATCGAGCTGACGATCGAAATGCAGCGGCGCGGCGGGACGAAAGAGTATCTTCGTGAAGTCCGTTTCGACCTGTTTGAACCGGAGAAATGCGCTCCCCTTTTTGAATAACACGCCATGAAAAAGAACGTTTGCTATTTCGGCGACGACGCGATCGGCGGCGCCGCCAATTACCTTTCCGGCGTCATGTCGCACTACGGGATCACGTACGACCGCGTCGACAGCGGGTTCGCCCCGAAGCCCTCGTTTTTCGACACCGACTACGATCTCTACATTTTGAGCGACTATCCCCGAAGCGCGATCGACGGTACCTCGGTTCTCGAACATATCGTCGGCGCGGTGACCGAAAAGGGGAGCGGACTTTTGATGATCGGCGGCTGGGAGAGTTTTTACGGCCGACTCGGCGAATACCACAATACGCCGATCGCCCCGATCCTTCCGGTGATCATGGAAAAGAAGGACGATCGGCGCAACTATCCCGTCTCGCTCCTTCTGCATCCTTGCGTCGAACACCCTGTTACCGACGGGCTCCCGTGGGAAACCCCTCCGGGGATCGGCGGGTTTAACGCGTTTAAAGTGAAAAAGGACGCCGCCCTTCTGATCGAGGGGCTGCGGTTCAATATCACCCTGCGGGACGACGCCGATCCGGCTCCCCGGTCCCCTCACTTCGCCTCGCTTCGGATTCCGACCCTGTCGTCGCCGATCCTTTCGCTTTCGCTCGCCGAGACGGTTCCTCTTCTGGCGGTCGGCCGGGCGGGGAACGGCCGGACCGCCGCGTTCGCCTCGGACGCCGCGCCCCACTGGGTCGGCGGGTTCGTCGACTGGGGGACCAAACGGATCCATCAGAAGATCGGCGACGGCTTTATCGAAGTCGGCGAGGACTACGCCTGTTTCTGGCGGAATCTGGTTCGGTGGACCGGAAAACTCGACGGCGGGGAATGAGCCGAAGTCCGCACGGAACAGGTTTTACAAAAATCGGGATTGGGGGTTTTCTCAGTCCCGATTTTTTGTCGAATGATTTAAATACCGAGACCGTGGGAAATTATTCTTTCTTCGGGGTGCGTAAATCCGCGCCCTGCATGTGATACACGCTCCCTTTGGGAGTCCGCACCATTTTGCCGGCTTCCGCGTTTGTCTCTCATCACAAGACCTTCGTTTTCACAGAAAATATTCTGTGACTTCACGCCTTTTTATCCTCCGAAACATTTGCGGATGCGTACAAAAAACACCCAAAAACTCTTTATTCGAGGGCATCGGGTGCGGCGGCGCGGTGCGGAACTCTGCGCCGACATCCGCGATCCGGTTCTCCCGGTCCTTCGTAAACGGTAAACATCCTGCGGCGCAGTCAGCCGGCATCGCTGTTTTCTTTCCGTTCGGCTCGTTCGAGTCATTCCTACGCGGAGTGGAGATTTCCGCAGTGCGTCTCCCGGATTCGCTTTTCAGGATTTTTCGCAGATCCGCAATTCAATATCAGCGGTAATAGCATTTTCCGTCGACTATCCGTAATGATGTTTGAACATGCGGAGCTCTCCGTCGTTTCCGTGAGGTAATTCAGCCGGATTGAACGAGTCGCGACGGGAGTTGAAATTGATAGTGTGATCACTTACAATTGAGGCTGTTTTCCCGTCGGAACGACGATTTTCACATACAAACTTCCCGATACTTCCGTGAGGGCGAGAGATTTATGAACCGTTTACGATTGGTATTTCTTTTTACTTTTCTTTCCGCCTCGTTTCTTTTTGCCGCCGATCCGGCGAAACGGATTTATGTGGAACGGTTCGATCCGGCGGACCATCCGGATCACGGACGGTATGCCGTCACACCGCCCGATTGGTCGGTGTTCGGGAACGAAACCAAGTTTATCTGTTTCCGCGGGATCGAGATTGTGACCGATCCGAAGACCGGGAAGAGATACGGCGTGAACTTTGACGAGACCTATAAACCGTTCGCCGACGCCGAGCTGGGGACAATTTTGTGGCCGCACCAGACAGGGATTCAGATTGACAACCTGGACGAACTTGCCCGATGGGTTAAAGAGAGAGGATTGTTTCTGTTTGATTTCTGGGGATATGTGCCGGGATGCGGACCGTTCGGCGCGGGGGACTGGATTCAGAACCGGCCGGATCAGGCGAAATTCGATATTCTGGAATCGGTGTTAGGCGACCATTGGCTCGGAATGGATAACGGCGAACAAGACGGGCGGTATGTGCGGCTTTACGCTTCGCAGATGACCCCTGTGACACGCTGCCGGTTCGACCAGTATCTGAATTTTCAGCGGCATTTTGAACGGCTGGGAGACGATTTGGGAAACAAGCTCGCGACCCTGGTTTCGCTGAATTTCGGCCATTACTTTCTCAAAGAAGGACTTTACACCCTGATTGGCGCGGAAGCGGCGCAGGAACTTCCGAACAGCCAGGTTTATTATTCGTGGATACGTGGGGCCGGGAAAGAATACGGGGTTTTGTGGTTCGGAAACGCCTCGATTTATAACCGGTGGGGATTCAAGTCGTATCCGGATCAGATCGAGGACGGGACAAGTTTGAATCTGCTTAAGAGACTGATGTACTCGCATATCCTCTACAACTCCGCCGCGGTCGGTTTCGAGAATGAATGGTTCTGCAACGGGAAACTGACTCCGATCGGGCAGATCCAGCGGGACGCCGCAAGGTGGACGAAAGAGAATGGATATCCCGGCACGATGATTACTCCGGTGGCGCTCCTTTCGGACTTTTTCTGCGGCTGGTCGTTTCCGCAATGCTGTTATACTCCGGACGTCTATCTTGTCTGGGGCAATATGCCGTATGAGGCCGGCGACTATCTGAATCATAATCTTCTGGATCTGATCTATCCCGGATATGAACTTTCGTCATACTATCATGACGAGACCGGGTATCTCACGCCGACCCCTTACGGGGACGGCACCGATTCTCTTCTTTCAGATGCCCCGCTTTGGCTTTTGAACCGATACCCGCTGGTTTTGGCTGCCAACCGCCTGACAGGTGGAGATCCCCGCCGGAATAAGGACGGCGGGCGAACCGAAAAGAATGGGGAACTAACCGAAAAACTGACCGAATACGTTGAAAACGGCGGGCGGCTCGTTCTGACCGCCGGAAACTTAGAAGCGCTCGACGGAATTTTCGGGCTGAGAATGACGGGAAAGAAACATTTCGACGCGGGAACGGCTGTCCGGTTTCATGACGGAACGGAAATCGTTGAGCCGCGCGCCTTTGAACTGATCGCCGCCGAAATGCCGGAAAACGCGAGAATTCTGGCCGAATGCGGCGATATGCCCGCGGCATTTGAATTCGATTGGGGAAAGGGCTCGGCGGTGGTTTTAACGTCGCCTTTCGGCGTCGTTTCGGATCGGGCGGTTTCGGGGAAGATCAAGTATAACTACGATGTGCCGCTGCCGAACCCGTATCCGCTGCTCCTTTCGGCCGAAAAGATTTATCGCGATGAATTGGAGAAGACGGTTCTGTTCGATGTGGGCGATCAGCTCGGAAGTATCGTCTGCCGAAAAGGGGACGGGGTTTGGACCGTCGGCGTCTTCAATAACAGTCTGAGTGAAAAACCGTTTGAGATCCGGTCCCGGATCGGAAAAATCGCGTCGGTAAGAGAATTGGCGATCACAACGGACGAACGGGACGAGCCCGGTTTTCTGCCGAAGGGGTTTGAGGGAACCGAACTGGGTTCGCACACCGAAACGACCATTGCCGGAGCTGACGTGCGAATCTTTGAAGTGACCCTCGAAGAGGAAAACATCGCGCCGATTGCCGATCTTGAAATTCCCGCCGCGCCGAAAGGAAGATTCCTGGAACTCCGTAACCCCGCAATGGCGAAAGAGGAGATATTGGCGCGACCGACCTTCTGGGAGCATTACGACGGAATTACGTTGGACTGGCGGTATATCAACGCCCGGTGCGAAGATGAACTGGCGTCGGAGGCGGGATGGCTCAGAAGGCGCGGAGTGCGGATCGCCGTCGATTTTTCGAGCGGAATCAACCTGTTTCCCGACCTGCGCCTCTTGAATAACGATCAGGAGGAGTATGACCGGTCGATGGCGACGATGAAGAGCGTGATTGAAAAGAGCGCGCTTTTGGGTGCGGAAACGGTTCTCTTTTCGACGAACAGGACACCCGACAATAACTCGTCGATTGAGGAGAATTACCGAGATACGGTGAAGAGTCTGCGCGCACTTTCAGCGCTGGCCGCGGAGAAGGGGATGACGCCGCTCTTGCGGGTTGACCTGAACCAGCCGTTAAAGGATTTGCACGCCGGAAAAGAGTATCTGAACGATATCGGACGACCGGAACTGAAACTGGCGCCGAGACTTTCGATTCTCGCCGAAGATCCGAAACAGGCCGAAAGTCTGATTCCGGATATCGGGATGGTCCTTGTTTCGGGGACCTTATCGGAAGAACCGAACGAACGAATCTGGACGACCGATGTGCCCGTCGGCGGCGGCGATGAGAGCGAGGAGTCTATCCTCTTTCTGGACAGCCACCCGGATCTGCCTCTGGTCGACACGTGCGGGGAATTTTAAATCCGCGGCCGCCGGTCGGACGGAAACGCTCTGAAGAGAATAAGTATTTCTCTGGGACATTCCGTCCGCACCTCTGTGCGATTCCGTACTCCAAAGATGGTTGAGGAGTCTCCCTTCTCGTTAAAATCTCACCAAACCCAAATTGTTTGGAAAGTCCTGTGGCCATACAGATACAGGGCTGTTACTGTCGATTTTTCATTCGGAAAACGGAACCATCTAAACCTTGTCGATTATTCCGTTGAAAAACGGCCTGTTTTCATTCTTTTGAATCTCTCTTATGTATCCGTCTTGCCTAACCTCAA